>NZ_CP018139.1:3000000-3300000 GCF_001886615.1 Halomonas aestuarii | reverse complement strand
AGGCTCAGGCAGTCGTCGGGCAGCGGCAGGGCATCCGGCGGGCACACCAGGGTCGACTCATGGGCGGCCATCTCGCGGGTCGGCGACCAGCCCAGGGCATGGCGGATCGGACAGATCTCGCTCAACATGGGCGCCATGGCGAGCTCCAGGCTGTGTCCGCCGAAGAGGCGTTCGCAGACCGGGCCCAGGCAGGCGCGCTCGGCCCGCCAGAGGGCCTGGCCCGCCGGGGAGGACCAGTAGCGGCGGCCGTCCCGGACCAGCCGGGCCAGTCCATGGAGATCCCGCGAATTTGACATAGCGTCCGTTTCCCTCCACAGTGCCGGGTTTTGCAAGCAAATCGCCACGAATCGCGGCAGCGTCCGTAATCGCCTCCGTCAAGGACCCTGAGCAATGTTGAGCGTGACACCGATCCCCGCCTTTAGCGACAACTATATCTGGCTGCTGCGCCAGGATACGAGCCAGGAAGTCTGCGTGGTCGATCCCGGCGATGCAACGCCGGTGATCGAGTGGCTGGAGCGCGAGGGGCTCTCGCTGGGCTGCGTGCTGATCACCCATCATCACCACGATCACACCGGCGGCCTGCGGGAACTGAACAAGCGCTATTCCCCCCGCGTGATCGGCCCGGACAACCCCGACATCGAGGGGATCGACGAGCGGGTTTCTGACGGAGACGAGGTGCGGGTGATGGGCCGGCTGTTCGAGGTGTTCAACCTGCCCGGCCACACCCTGGATCACATCGGCTTCTTCACGGCGGGGATCCCGCCGCTGCTGTTCTGTGGAGACGTGCTCTTCAGTGGCGGCTGCGGCCGACTCTTCGAGGGCAGCCCGGAACAGATGCACGCCTCGCTGTCTCGTCTCGAGGCCCTGCCGGAGGAGACCCTGGTGTTCGCCGCCCATGAATACACCATGGCCAACCTGGCCTTCGCCCGCGCCGCCGACCCCGACAACGGCGATGTCGTGAAGGCCGAGGAGGAGTGCCGGCGGGCCCGCGAGCTCGACCGCCCCACCCTACCCAGCACCCTGGGCCGCGAGCGCCGGATCAACCCGTTCCTGCGCTGCGATTCGGCTGGCGTGCGCCAGGCCGCTGCCGCCCATGGCGACACCGACAGCAGCCTGGCCACCTTCACCACGCTTCGCGCGTGGAAGGATGACTTCTGAACACATCGATGACAGACGACACACGGCCTGACCGTTCCGGCAGGCCGCGGAATGACCTGGAGATCACCTCTCGATGACCTACTACACCACACGTCGACGGATCCTGGGCTTCACCAGCTGTCTCGCCCTGACGGGTTCGCTGATGGCCGCCGGCAGCAGCCAGGCCGCCACGAACCCCCAGGGCGCCTTCAAGGAAGATTCGGCCAGCCAGACGGCCCGCCACGCCGCGTTGCCCACGAACCTGCACTTCTGGGATGCCCTGGCCCTGGAGCCCCAGGATGCCTGGTCGCGCCTCACCGAGGCCTTCCAGTGGCAAGAGGATGCGGACCATCCTCGTGTCCAGCACTGGATCGACCACTATCGCCAGAGCCCGCACAACATCGTCGAGATCACCGAGCGCGCCCGGCCCTGGCTCGCCTGGATCACCGAGCGCGTGAAGGAACGGGGGCTGCCCGGCGAGATCGCCCTGATCCCCTTCATCGAGAGCTCCTTCGATCCCACGGCCCGCAGCCATCGCGGGGCCTCCGGCCTCTGGCAGTTCATGCCCGGCACCGGCAACGCCCTCGGGTTGCGCCGCGGCGGCGGCTACGACGGGCGCCTGGACGTGGCCCGCTCCACCCATGCCGCCCTGGACTACATCGAGATGCAGGCCGAGCAGTGGTACGAGGGGGACATCGAGCTCTCCCTGGCGGCCTACAACGCCGGCGCCGGCAACGTGAACCGGGCGCGCAGCGCCGCCTTCGCCCGGGGCGAGGCCGGCACCTACTGGGACCTCCACCTGCCGCGGGAGACCATGGCCTACGTCCCCAAGCTGATCGCGATCTCGGCGATCATCGCCGACCCGCAGCGCTACGACGTCGCGCTGCCGGAGATCAAGGCCCGGCCGGCCGTCGCCGAGGTCCCGGTGACCCGGCCGCTGGATCTCGGCGAGGCGGCCCGCCTGGCGGGCGTCTCGCGGGCGGCCCTCGAGGACCTCAACCCCGGCCTGCTCGGCAACCGTGCCGATCCCCGTCACGTCAAGCGCCTGCTGGTGCCGGCCGAGAGCGCCTCCCGCATGGTGGCTCGCCTGCGCAGCGACACCCCCGGGCGCCAGAGCGCCGGCGACGACGAGGTCTACGTGGTGCGCCGGGGCGACAGCCTGTCGGCGATCGCCTCGCGCCATTCCGTGGCCATGTCCGACCTGGCCCGCTGGAACGGCATCGAGCAGCCCGACACTTTACAACCGGGGCAACAGCTGACACTTTCCGGTAGTTGATGTCCGGGGCCGCGGCCCCGCCCTGCTACAAGGATGCTGATCGATGCGACATGCTGCCCCTGGCCTGGGCCTGCTGCTGGGCGCACTGCTCGGGGGACCGGCCCTGGCGGCCGACCCCGCCGACGTGCCTACCGTGCATGGCCTGGCGCTCTACGGCGACCCGGCCCTGCCCGCGGACTTCACGCACCTGCCCCATGCCGACCCCGATGCCCCAGTGGGGGGAAGCCTGGTCCGCTCGGCCATCGGCAGCTTCGACTCGACGAATCCCTTCATCATCCGCGGCACCCCGGCCACCGGGCTGACCGAGATCTACGACACCCTGCTGACCCAGAACCCCGACGAGCCCTTCTCGATGTACGGGCTGCTCGCCGAGGGCGTGCGCCTGGACCCCGACCGCCAGTGGATCGAGTTCGACCTCAACCCGGAGGCGCGCTTCCATGACGGGGAGCCGGTCACCGCCGAGGACGTGATCTTCAGCTTCGAGACCCTGACCGAACAGGGCCAGCCGTTCTACGCCGCCTACTATGCCGACGTGGTGGACATCCGGGCCGTGGACGAGGACACCGTGCACGTCGACCTGGCCGACAGCGAGTCCCGGGAGCTGCCGCTGATCCTCGGCCAGCTGCCGATCCTGCCGGCCCACTACTGGGAGGGCCGGGACTTCGAGGCGACCACCCGCGACGCCCTGCTCGGCTCCGGCCCCTACCGCATCGCCACGGTGGACCCGGGAAGGCGCATCGCCTACGAGCGCGTGGCGGACTACTGGGGCAAGGATCTCCCGGTGAACCGCGGCCGGCACAACATCGAGCGGCTGGTCTACGACTACTACCGCGACCAGACCGTCGCCCTGGAGGCCTTCAAGGCCGGCAACCTCGACATGCGCATCGAGAGCAGCGCCCGCAACTGGGCCACCGCCTACGATTTCCCGGCCCTCGACGCGGGCTTCGTCCGTCGCCTCGAGGTCCCGGACGGCCAGCCCGCCGGCATGCAGGCCTACGTGATGAACCTGCGCCGCGAGAAGTTCCAGGACGTGCGGGTCCGCGAGGCCCTGAACCTGGCGTTCGACTTCGAGTGGCTCAACCGCAACCTCTTCTACGGCGCCTATGAGCGCACGCGGAGCTACTTCGCCAACTCCGAGATGGCCGCCGAAGGGATGCCCAGCGAGGCCGAACTCGCGCTGCTCGAGCCCTATCGGCAGTCCCTGCCCGAGGAGGTCTTCGCCTCCCCCCTGCCGATCGAGCATCCCGACGAGCTGCGCCCGCGGCTGGCCAGGGCGCTGGAGCTGCTCAAGGCGGCGGGATACGGGGTGCGCGACGGCGTGATGACCCATCTCGACAACGGGGCGCCCCTGCGCCTGGAGGTGCTGCTCTTCGACACCCAGTTCGAGCGGGTCGTGCAGCCGCTGCTGCAGAACCTGGCGAAGATCGGCGTCCAGGGCGACATCCGCATCGTCGACGTCAACCAGTACCTCAACCGGCTGCGCAGCTTCGACTTCGACATGATCGTCGGCAGCTTCCCCCAGTCGGCGAACCCCGGCAACGAGCAGCGCGACTTCTGGACCAGCGAGTACGCCGATGTCCCACAGAGCCGCAACCTGATCGGGCTCAGCGAGCCGGTGATCGACGACCTGGTCGAGGACCTGATCGCCGCCGACTCCCGGGAGGCGCTGGACACGGCGGCCCGTGCACTGGACCGGGTGCTGCGCTGGGGCTTCTACGTGATTCCCCAGTGGCACCTGGGGCATACGCGGATCGCCCTGTGGGACAAGTTCGGCTGGCAAGAGCCCTTCCCCGAGTACAATCTCGACCTGCACGCCTGGTGGGTGGACCCCGCGCGTGACGACGAGATCGAGACCCGCCAGCGCAATCGCTGAGGGCACTGTCACCCGGATTGAAGGCCCTGATCATCTAGTAAGGACACGCCGTGGCCGCCTACGTTCTGCGCCGCCTGCTGCTCATGATCCCCACCCTGCTCGGGATCATGCTGCTCAACTTCATCATCGTCCAGGCCGCCCCGGGCGGCCCCATCGACCAGGTACTAGCCCGCTTCCAGGGGCTCTCCAGCGAGGCCAGCACCCGCATGGAGGGCGGGGGCGGTGACGTCGCGGCGAGCGGCGAGTCCCGCGGGGCCCGCGGCATTCCCCCGGCCTTCATCGAGAAGCTCGAGAAGCAGTTCGGCTTTGACCAGCCGCCCCACGAGCGCTTCCTCGGCATGATCGCCGACTACGCCACCTTCGACTTCGGCGAGAGCTTCTTCCGCGACGAGAAGGTTACGACCCTGATGCTGGAGCGGCTGCCCGTGTCGATCTCGCTGGGCCTCTGGACCACCCTGGTGGTCTACCTGGTCTCGATCCCGCTGGGGATACGCAAGGCCCTGCGACACGGCTCCAGGTTCGACGTCTGGAGCTCGGGCCTGGTGATCGTCGGCTACGCCATCCCCGGCTTCCTGTTCGCGATCCTGCTCATCGTGCTCTTCGCCGGCGGCAGCTACTGGGACGTGTTCCCGCTGCGTGGCCTCACCTCGGCGGACTTCGATGAGCTCTCCGCCTGGGGCAAGGTCAAGGACTACCTCTGGCACATCACCCTGCCGGTGGCCGCCTCGGCGATCGGCAGCTTCGCGACCCTGACCATGCTGACCAAGAACAGCTTCCTCGACGAGGTGCACAAGCAGTATGTGCTGACCGCCCGCGCCAAGGGCGCGAGCGACCGGCGCGTGCTCTACGGCCACGTGTTCCGCAACGCCATGCTGATCATCATCGCGGGCCTGCCTGCCGCGCTGGTGGGGATCTTCTTCACCGGCTCGCTGCTCATCGAGGTGATCTTCTCCCTCAACGGCCTGGGCCTGCTGGGGTTCGAGGCGGTGATGCAGCGCGACTACCCGGTGATCTTCGGCACCCTCTACCTCTACACCCTGATCGGCCTGATCCTGAAGCTGGTCTCGGACCTGACCTATGTGTGGGTCGACCCGCGCATCGACTTCGAGACACGGGAGTCCTGAGCCATGAACGCCCCCCGCCACTCTCGCCTCTCGCCGATCACAAGGCGCCGCCTGGCGGTGTTCCGTGACAACCGCCGGGCACGGCTCTCGCTGTTCCTGTTCGCCTTCCTGTTCCTGATCAGCCTGGTCGCCGAGCTGATCGCCAACGACCGGCCGATCGTCATGCAGTACCAGGGGCAGTGGTACGTGCCGGTGCTGGTGGACTACCCCGACACCGAGTTCGGCGGCTTCCTGCCGAGTCCTGCCGACTATCGCGACCCCTTCATCCGCGACGAGATAGCCGCCAACGGCTGGATGCTCTGGCCCCCGATCCCCTTCTCCTACGAGACCCTGGACATGGCGCTGGACCATCCTGCCCCCTCGCCGCCGACCGCCCGCCACTGGCTGGGCACCGACGACCAGGGCCGCGACGTGATGGCGCGAGTCATCTACGGCTTCCGGCTCTCGGTGATCTTCGCCCTGGTGCTGACGGCGGGGTCACTGGTGCTCGGGGTGCTGGCCGGCAGCCTGCAGGGCTACTTCGGCGGCAAGGTGGACCTCATCGGCCAGCGCTTCACCGAGATCTGGTCGGGGCTGCCGATGCTGTTCCTGCTGATCATCCTGGCGAGCCTCGTGGAACCCAACCTCTGGTGGCTGCTGGGCATCATGCTGCTGTTCTCCTGGCTGGGCCTGGTCGACGTGGTGCGCGCCGAGTTCCTGCGCGCCCGCAACCTCGAGTACGTGCGCGCCGCCCGCGCCATGGGCCTGCCCTCGCGCCTGATCATGTGGCGCCACGTGCTGCCCAACGCCATGGTCGCGACCCTCACCTTCATCCCCTTCCTGTTCACCGGGGCGATCACCACCCTGACCGCCCTGGACTTCCTGGGCTTCGGCCTGCCACCGGGCTCCCCTTCTCTCGGCGAGCTGGTCGCCCAGGGCAAGAACAACCTGCAGGCGCCCTGGCTCGGCATCACCGCCTTCGTGACCCTCTCCGTGATGCTCTCGCTGCTTGTGTTCATCGGCGAGGGGCTGCGCGACGCCTTCGACCCCCGCCACATCCAGCATGCCGCCACCCCGAGGACACCCCGCGATGCCTGAGCCCCTGCTGCGACTCGACGACCTGACCATCGCCTTCGACGACGTCACCGTGGTCGACCGGCTGTCGATCACGGTGAATCGCGGCGAGACCCTGGCCCTGGTGGGCGAGTCCGGTTCCGGCAAGTCGGTCTCGGCGCTCGGCGCCATGAGCCTGCTGCCCCCCAACGCCCGGATCGAGGGCCGTCGCCGGCTGGGCGACACCGACCTCGCCGGCCTCTCGGAGAGGGGCTGGCGAGGCCTGCGGGGCAGCCGGGTAGGCTTCGTCTTCCAGGAGCCCATGACCTCGCTGAACCCGCTGCACCCGATCGGCAAGCAGATCGCCGAGACCCTGCGCCTTCACCAGGGGCTCACCGGCAAGGCCGCCCGCCATCGGACCCGGGAGCTGCTGGAGCAAGTCAGGCTGCCTCGCGCCGAGGAGCTGCTGGACGCCTGGCCGCACCAGATCTCCGGCGGCCAGCGCCAGCGCGTGATGATCGCCATGGCCATCGCCAACGAGCCGGAACTGCTGATCGCCGACGAGCCCACCACCGCGCTGGACGTGACCGTGCAGCAGGAGATCCTTGCCCTGCTGGCCGAACTGCGCGACGCCCACGGCATGGGCATGCTCTTCATCACCCACGACCTCAACCTGGTGCGTCGCCACGCCGACCGGATCTGCGTGATGCACCATGGCCAGGTGCAGGAGACCGGCGCGGTGGACGAGGTCTTCACCCGCCCGCGAAGCCCCTACACCCGGCTGCTGATGGATGCAGAGCCGAGCGGGCGGCCGGCGGCCGTCGAGAACCGGGCGCCGCTGCTCCAGGCCCGTGGCGTCGGGGTCAGCTTCCAGCGTCCGAAGCGCCTTTTCTCGCGGCGACCGCCCCCCTTCGAGGCCGTCAAGCCGCTGGACCTGACGGTGGCACTCGGCGAGACCCTGGGCATCGTCGGCGAGTCCGGCTCCGGCAAGACCACCCTGGCCCTGGCGCTGCTGCGCCTGGGCCAGGGCCGCGGCGAGATCGACTTCGACGGGGCGCGACTCGACCGCCTGACCGGCAACGACCTACGCCGTCAGCGGCGAAGCCTGCAGGTGGTCTTCCAGGACCCCTACGGCTCGCTCTCCCCCCGCCTGCCGGTCTTCGATATCGTCAGCGAGGGGCTGCGCTTCCACCAGCCGGAGCTCCCCCTGGCGGAGGTCGAGCGCCGGGTGCGTGACACCCTGCGCGAGGTCGGCCTGCCCGAGGCGTGTGCCTCCCGCTATCCCCACGAGTTCTCCGGCGGCCAGCGCCAGCGCATCGCCGTGGCGCGCGCGATCATCCTCGAGCCGCGCCTGGTGGTGCTCGACGAGCCCACCTCGGCGCTGGACCGCAGCGTGCAGAAGCAGCTCGTCGAGCTGCTGCGCGACCTCCAGGCCCGGCGTCGGCTGAGCTACCTGTTCATCAGCCACGACCTGGCGGTGGTGCGCGCCATGGCGCATCGCATCCTGGTACTCAAGGACGGCGAGGTGATGGAACAGGGCGACTGCCGGCAGGTGCTCGAGCACCCCACCAGCGACTATACCCGGGCCCTGGTGGCGGCCGCCGGCCTCGCGCCGGCGGACTGATCCTCGCCCTCGCGGACGGCCGCCGTCTCGGGCCGGCATGCCCCTTACGCGGGCCCGTAAGGCCGCCCCATCCTGATGACCAAGTCATCGCCGATACCGGCGCTGCGCCCCTGTCCTGGCCTATGTTAGATAACGGTATAAAATACGAGGGTGATGCCGGCAGACGCCACGTGTCCTCGGCGCGGGGCGTTGAACAACCTGTCGGCACAAAAGATTACGCTGGGTTACACTGAGGGCTTGTCACCGGGCCGGCGAGATCCCATGCGTACACTCCTCACCCCACTCCTCGGGATCCTGCTGCTGGTCGTCCTCCATGTCGCCCCCGCCGCGGCCGACACGACGCCGCTGGATCTCGATGAGGGCTGGGAGTACCGCTGGGGCGACTCTCCCTTCCAGGCCGACGGCACGCCGGCCTGGGTCAGCGAGCCCGGGGACGAGGCCGCGTGGCACCCCATCGCCTTCCCCTCGAACCCGCCCGGCCGCGATGGCCACAAGCACGCCTGGTTTCGCATCACCCTCCCGGAGGGCGAGTGGCGGGACCCGGTGCTGTACATCTACAGCGTCGACCTGATCACCCAGGTCTGGCTCGGTGACGAGCGGATCTACCAGTATGGCCACTTCGATGCGCAGGGCGAGGGACGCTTCGAGGGCTGGCCCTGGCACATGATCAGCCTGCCCGAGGCCTTCGCGGGCAGGACCCTCTATTTCCGTGTCTTCTCGGACTACACCGACATCGGCCTGTGGGGGGAGGTCAAGCTCATGGACCGCCCCGACCTGCTGACCTATATCCTGGAGCGCTCCGCCGGGGAACTGGTCGTCAGCGCCTTCCTGCTGCTGCTCGCCCTGCTCGCCTTCATCTTCACCCTGGTTCAGGCCGACCGGCGCAGCTTCCTCGGCATCGGGCTCTTTGCCCTGGCGTCGGGCACCATGCTGCTGGCCGAGACCCAGGCCAGCCAGCTGCTGATCGAGCGGCCCCTGCTGTGGGACTATCTCGCCGCCGCGGGCTACTACACCGTGCCGGTGGCCATGGGCCTGATGCTGGAGCACTGGTTCGCCGGCCGGCGCCCGACGCTGTTGCGTCGCCTCTGGCAGCTCCACCTCGGCTACCTGGTGGCGGCCCTCGGGCTGGCGCTGGGCGGCGTCATCGACCTCTCCAGCACCTTCCCTCCCTTCGATGCGCTGCTGGTGGTGAGCCTGGTGCTGATGTTCATGGCCATCGTCGTGCACCTCGGGGAGCTCAACGGCGAGCAGAAGCTGATCGTCCTCAGCTACGGGCTCTTCGCCCTGATGCTGCTGGTCGACATGGCCGTGGCCCACGGGCTGCTCGCCTGGCATCGGGTGCCCGTCCACGTCGGCGCCCTGGGCTTCGCGGTGGCGATCGTGGCGATCTCGCTCTGGCACTACAGCCGCACCCACCATGAGCTGCGGCGCCTGAATCATTCCCTCGAGAGGCAGGTCGCCCAGCGCACCCGGGAACTCGAGGAGATGGTCATGAAACTCCAGGCCTTCTCCTACGAGGACTCTCTGACCGGCCTGCACAATCGCCGCTACTTCGACGAGTTGCTCGAGCACGAGGCCGCCATGGCGCGGCGACACGCCACGCCCCTGACCCTGGCGATGATCGACATCGACCACTTCAAGCAGTTCAACGACCGCGAGGGTCACGAGGCGGGGGATACGGTACTGATCGGCATGGGACGACTGCTGATCCACCACTTCCGCGACACCGACACGGTCTGTCGCATGGGGGGGGAGGAATTCATGATCGTCATGCCCGGCGTGACGGCGGCCATCGCCGAGGTGCGCATCGCCGAGCTGATGGAGATCCTCAGCCGGACGCGCTTTCGTTACCACCACCGGGAGCTCGACACCCTGTCGATCTCCTGCGGCATCGCCTCCTATCCCGAACACGCCGGCGAGCCCCTGACGCTGATCGGACTCGCCGACAAGGCGCTCTATTCGGCCAAGCACCGCGGGCGGGCGAGGATCGAGACCTACGCCTGATGGCGCCTCAGCCCTCGATTCAGAACAGGGCCACCTCGGCCTCGGAGAGTTCCCGCCACTCGCCGGGCGCCAGCTCGCCGAGGGTCAGGGGACCGATCGATTCGCGGTGCAGCGCCTCGACGTGGTGGCCGATCGCCGCGAACATCCGCTTGACCTGATGGTACTTGCCCTCGTGGAGGGTCAGGGTGGCCACCCGGGGCGAGCGCATCTCGAGCTCGGCGGGACGTGTCGGCTTCTCCTCGCCCTCCAGCAGCAGCCCCTCGGCGAAGCGGCTAACGGCCTCGGCCAATGCCTCGCCCTCCAGCGGCTCGGCGAGGGTGACGCGATAGACCTTGCCCCATCGCCGCTTCGGCGAGGTGACCCGGTGGGACCACTGGCCATCGTCGGTGAGCAGCACCAGGCCGGTGGTGTCGACGTCCAGCCGCCCCACCGTCTGCAGCCGCTCCACATGGGGCAGGTCGATCAGCTCGCGGACCAGCGGATAGAGGCCGCGACGGGCGCTGCACTCGACACCGGCGGGCTTGTGGAGCATCACGTAGCGCAGGCCGACCAGCGCCAGGCGCTCGCCGTTCCAGCTGACCCGACGGCCCTCGTCGACCTGGGTGGCGGGGTTCTTGACGACCTCGCCGTCCACCTGCACCTCCTCGCGGTGCAGCGCCTTCTTGGCCAGGCTGCGGGTCAGGTCGGTGGTCTCGCAGAGGAAACGGTCCAGACGCATCAGTAGCCCACCCCGTCGGCGAGGCCGAAGTGGTCGGCGTCGCGCCAGGCCGGAAACTTCTCCCGGAATTCCTGCAGCTCCTCGAGCGACAGGGTGCCGGTCTTCAGGAAGGGACGGTCGCGGGGCTCGTCGATCAGCGCCTCTCCCTTGGCATCTACGAGCATCGAGTCGCCGGCATAGGCCAGCCCCTTGGCATCCTCGCCGACCCGGTTGACGCCGATCACCGGGCAGAGGTTCTCGATGGCCCGGGCCTGCAGCAGCACGCGCCAGGGATGGCGACGCGGCGCCGGCCAGTTGGCCACGCACAGCAGGGCATCATATTCGAAATGCTCGTCGGGACCCGGCTTCTGGCGGAGCCAGACGGGAAAGCGCAGGTCGTAGCAGACGCTGAGCAGGATCCGGAACCCCTTGAGCTCGACGATCACCCGCTCGTGGCCCATGCCGTAGCGCTCGTGCTCGCCGGCCATGCGGAACAGGTGGCGCTTGTCGTAGTGCACCAGGCTGCCGTCCGGCCGCGCCCAGATCAGGCGGTTGAAGTAGTCGCCGTTGTCCATCACGGCCACGCTGCCGGTGACCACGCAGCCGCGCCGGGCCGCCTGCTCCCGCAGCCAGGCCACGGTCCGGCTCTCGGCCATGGGTTCGGCCATCTCGCGGGAGTTCATGGTGAAACCGGTGGCGAACATCTCCGGAAGCACGATCAGGTCCGTGTCGTCGGCGCCGAGATCACCCAAGGTCTCCTCGAGCATCCGACAGTTGGCGTCGGGGTCTTCCCAGCGCAGGTCGCACTGCACCAGGGTGGTTCGCAATTCGCTCATGGGGGGCTCCGTCCAGGGGAAGTGGCAGGACTCCAGCCTACCCCAGAGCCGCCTTCGCGTCAGCCGCCCCGCCCATGGTCGCGGCGCCGATAGCCTGCTAATCTCGGGGCTTTCCGACACGAGGCCCCCATGTCCCGCTCCCCCGATTCCGTCCCCCTGCAGGAAACCGGCCAGGGCGTGGCCTATGGCCTCATCGCCTATGTGATGTGGGGCTGCTTCCCACTGTTCTTCGCCCTCTTCCAGGGCGTGCCGGCCCTCGAGGTGCTGATCCACCGGGTGATCTGGTCCTGCGCCTTCCTGGCCGTGCTGGTCACCCTGCTCGGCCGCTGGTCCCCCATCCGCCGCGGCCTGGCCGAGCCGAGGCGCCTGGGCCGGGTGCTGGGCTGCGCCCTGCTGATCGCCCTGAACTGGGGACTCTTCATCTACTCGGTGGAGACGAGGCACGTCCTGCAGGCGAGTCTCGGCTACTTCATGACTCCGCTGGTCAACGTGGCACTGGGCTTTCTGGTGCTGCACGAGCGCATGGCACGCCTGCAGGGAGTGGCCGTGGCACTGGCCGTGATGGCCATCGCCATCCAGCTGGTGATGCTGGGCGAGCTGCCCTGGATCAGCCTGGCACTGGCCTTCTCCTTCGGCACCTACGGCCTCTTGCGCAAACAGGTGCCGCTGGACGGCCTCTCGGGGCTGTTCGTCGAGACCCTGCTGCTGCTGCCCCTGAGCCTCATGGCCCTGGGCTGGCTGGCCCAGGCCGACCTCTCCCATTTCCTCCAGGAGGGGAACACCCCCTTCCTGCTGATCGCGAGCGGGGTGATCACCGCCCTCCCCCTGCTGGCCTTCGCCGGCGCCGCTCGTCGCCTGCGCCTGGCCACCCTGGGCTTTCTGATGTACCTCAATCCCACCATCCAGTTCGTCATCGCCCTGCTGGTCTTCCATGAGCCCCTGGCCCCGGCAAAGCTGGCCACCTTCGTGCTGATCTGGATCGGCCTGGCCCTCTACTCCTGGTCGGCCTGGCACGCCCACGCCCGACACTCCGCGGCCCGGGCAGCGAGCGCACAGGCGTCGTCACGTTGACCCGTCCCGGCGGCAGAGGCCTGTCAAGCGCGTCGCCCGTATCGCCCGTCCCACGGCTTTCCGATACTATCCCGGCATGACTCCCACTCCCTCCCACGCACGACGCCCCCACCTGTTACTGGTCGGCGCCGGCAATGCCCATCTGCACCTCATCCGACATCGCCATCGGTTCGGGGGAGCCGAGGTCACGCTGGTCGACCCCGGCGGCTTCTGGTACCCGGGGCTGGCCGGCGGCATGCTGGGGGGCCGACTCTCCGCCGCCGAGGATCGCCTGGATCCGGCCCCTTTGGCGCTCCGTCACGACGTGACGCCGATCCGCGGGCGCCTGGCGAGCCTCGATCCCGAGGCCAGGGTGGCGCGGCTGGAGGATGGGCGTGAGCTCGACTTCTCGCTGCTCTCCCTGAACCTGGGGTCCGCCGTGCGGATGCCGGCACCGGCCACGCCGGGGCCCCGGGTCTGGGCGGTCAAGCCGTTCCCGCAGCTTCTGGCGCTGCGTCATAGCCTGGAAAAGGCGTTCTCCCGGGGGCTCGAGCCTCGACTGGTCGTGGTGGGCGGCGGTCCCAGCGGCGTGGAGATCGCCTGCCAGCTTCGCGAGCTGGCCAGGCGCTGCCATGCCCGTGCCGAGATCCTGCTGGTGACCCGCGGCGAACAGTTGCTGGAGGGGGCCCCGGCGGGCGCCATTCGCTGGCTGATGCGCCATCTCTCGCGACAGGACATCGGGGTCCGCTTCGGCATGGACGTCGCCGGCCATGCCAGGGACGGCGTGACCTTCACCACCGCCAGCAATGCCTGGGGCGAGGACAGCCTGCAGTTACTCGCGGCCGACCACGTGGTGCATGCCGCGGGGCTGGCCCCCCCGGCGGTGGTGGAACACCTGGGGCTGCCGCTGATCCCCGGGCGCGGCCTGGCCGTCGAGGAGACCCTCCAGAGCCCGGGGAATCCCGACATCTTCGCCGTGGGGGACTGTGCGGCCCTGATGAACCAGGTGCTGCCGAGACTGATCCTCCATGATCTCCAGCAGGCCACGGTGCTGATCGACAACCTCGCCGCCCGCCTGTCCGGCGGCACCCCGAGGCGCTATGTCCCCCAGCAGCTGGCCGTCACCATCCTCGACCTGGGAAGCAAGGGCCTGGCCATCCGGGGCCGGCGCTGGTGGGGCGGGCGCCTGGCGCTGGCCTGTAAGCGCCGACTCGACGGGCGCGTCCTTCAGCGGTTGCGCACCCGATGATCCACTCCACTCGTCCTATCGCTTCCGGCGGGAGCTGGACTATCGTGAAAGGAGCACCGTCCCCTTCACCCGGAGGCAGCCCGATGAGCGAACAGCCACGACAGGATCGACCCACGGCAACGCCGGAGCTTGCGGCGTTGGTACACGACTTCATGGACCCCGAGCGCGCCACCCTCAGCGAGGTACGTGAGCTGTTGATGGGGGAAGGCCTCATGGTCTCGGATGGCGGCGAGATCATGTATCAGCAGGACAGGAAGTGGCTGATCAATGAGGTGGACGAGCTGATCGACTCCCTCGGCCCGTCGACGCCCGTGAAGGACCTGCTCGGCGCCTGAGCCTCGGCGGCCGACCCGGTCTGGCCCCTGGCCCCGACTGCCGTGACCTGACACGACAACCGAGGCCAGGGACACCTGCGCCGTTTCAGGCCTGGCTGGCAGCCAGGGCCTGGTCCAGGTCGGCGATGATGTCGTCGATATGCTCGATGCCGATGGAGAGGCGCACCATGTCCGGCGTGACGCCGGCCGCCTTGAGTTCCTGCTCGTTGAGCTGGCGATGGGTGGTGGCCGCGGGGATCGACGAGCAGGTCTTCGCATCGCCGATGTTGACCAGGCGCAGGATCATCCCCAGGGCGTCATAGAAGCGCGCCCCGGCCTCGAGGCCTCCCTGGATGCCGAAGCTGAGGATTCCCGAGGCATGGCCCCCCATGTAGCGCTGCGCCAGGCCATGGTCCTTGTGGCTCGGGAGCCCGGCATACTGCACCCAGGTCACCGCCTCATGGCCTTCCAGGTACTCCGCGACCTTGCGGGCGTTGTCGCAGATGCGCTCGATGCGCAGCGAGAGGGTCTCGAGCCCCTGCAGCAGGTTCCAGGCGGCCTGGGCGGACAGCGCCGCGCCCATGTTGCGCAGCGGCACCACCCGCGCCCGGCCGATGAAGGCGGCCTCGCCAAGGTCCCGGGTGTAGCAGACGCCGTGGTAGGAGACGTCGGGTTCGTTGAGCAGCGGAAAGCGCGTCGCATTCTCGGCCCAGGGGAACTTGCCGGAGTCGACGATCACGCCCCCCACGGTGGTGCCATGGCCGCCGATGTACTTGGTGGCGGAGTGGATGACGATGTCGGCACCGTGCTCGATGGGGCGCCACAGGAAGGGCGTGGGCACGGTGTTGTCGACGATCACCGGCACGCCGTGGCGATGCGCCGCCTCGGCCAGGGCGACCATGTCCACCACGCTGCCGGAGGGATTGCCCACGCTCTCGCAGAAGACCGCCTTGGTGCGCGCGTCGATCAACGACTCGAGGCCGGCGATGTCGTCCTTGTCGGCGAATCGCACCTCGATCCCCTGGCGCGGCAGGGTGTGGGCGAAGAGGTTGTAGGTGCCGCCATAGAGCTCGCTGATCGAGACGATGTTGTCACCGGCCTCGGCGATGGTCTGGATGGCATAGGTGATGGCCGCCATGCCCGAGGCCACGGCCAGGCCCGCGATGCCGCCCTCGAGGGCCGCGAGGCGCTGCTCGAGCACCGCACAGGTGGGGTTCATGATCCGCGAGTAGATGTTGCCCTCGACCTTGAGGTCGAAGAGGTCCGCGGCGTGCTGCGCGCTGTCGAAGGAGAACGAGGTGGTCTGGTGGATCGGCACGGCCACGGCATGCTGGTCGTCGGGGGCGTAACCGTGGTGCAGGGCGAGGGTCTCGGGCTTCATGGCGTGTCCTTCTGCGTGGTGATGGGTCTGCGCTGACTCACTCGATGCTAACCAAGCCTGAACGTCGAGACCAATATCGTTTAGTCTGGTATCCATGCCCGCGGCCCCCTCCCGTCGCCCCTGCCACCGACATGGCGAGTAAGGATGCTCAAGCGCTACCTCCCGATCCTCACCTGGCTGCCCCACTACACCCGCCGGCTGGCCGGCGCCGACCTGCTGGCCGGGGTGATCGTCACCGTGATGGTGATCCCCCAGTCGCTGGCCTATGCCCTGCTCGCGGGGCTGCCGGCGGTAGTGGGGCTGTATGCCAGCATCCTGCCCCTGCTGGCCTATACCCTGCTCGGCACCAGCCGCACCCTGGCCGTGGGGCCGGTCGCGATCATCGCCCTGATGACCGGCGCGGCGCTCTCCGGCGTGGCCACCCCCGGGTCGCCGGAGTACGTCCAGGCCGCCCTCGTGCTGTCGCTGCTCTCGGGGCTGATGCTCACCGTCATGGGCCTGCTGCGGCTGGGCTTCTTCGCCAACTTCCTGAGCCACCCGGTAATCGCCGGCTTCCTCTCCGCCTCGGCGGTGCTGATCGCCGCCAGCCAGGCGGCCCACCTGCTCGGCATCGCGTCCAGCGGCTTCACCGCCCTGGAACTCGTGACGAGCCTCGCCGCCCACCTGGACCAGGTGCACTGGCCGACCCTGGTGATCGGCCTCTTCTGCCTGGCCTTCCTGGTCGGCATGCGCCAGGTCGGCGAGCGCGCCTTCCTGGCGATGGGCATGCCGAGGGGACTCGCCTCGCTGCTGACCCGGACGGGACCGGTGATCGCGGTGATCGTGACGACGCTGCTCAGCTGGCAGCTGCAGCTGGCCGGACGCGGCGTGGCCGTGGTCGGGGACATCCCGGGCGGGCTCCCGCCGCTGACCCTGCCCTCCCTGGAGCTGCCGCTGTGGCGCGCGCTGCTGGTCCCGGCCCTGCTGATCAGCGTGGTCGGCTTCGTCGAATCGATCTCCATGGCCCAGATGCTGGCCGCCAAGCGGCGTGAACGGATCTCGCCCAACCAGGAGCTGGTGGGGCTGGGAGGGGCCAACGTCGTCGCCGCCTTCTCCGGCGGCATGCCGGTCACCGGGGGCCTCTCGCGGACGGTGATCAACTTCGAGTCCGGGGCGCGCACGCCCATGGCGGGCCTCTTCGCGGCGCTGGGCATCGGGGCGGTCACGCTGGCAATGACCCCGCTGCTCGAGCACCTGCCCATCGCCACCCTGGCCGCCACCATCACCGTCTCCATCCTGACGCTGGTGGACATCCCCCTGCTGCGCCAGACCTGGCGCTACTCGCGCAGCGACTTCTCCGCCATGGCGGTGACCATCGTGCTGACCCTGGTGGAGGGGGTGGAGGCCGGCATCATCTCGGGGGTGCTTCTCTCCATCGCGCTCTTCCTCTACCGCACCAGCCGCCCGCACAGCGTGCTGGTGGGGCGCATCGAGGGCACCGAGCACTTTCGCAGCGTGGAGCGCCACGAGACGGAGACCGTGAGCCACGTGGCCATGCTGCGCGTCGACGAGAGCCTCTACTTCGCCAATGCCCGCTATCTCGAGGATACCCTCTACGCCCTGGTGGCGAACCGCCCCGAGGTCGAGCACGTGGTGCTGATCTGCTCGGCGGTCAACCTCATCGACGCCTCGGCCCTGGAGAGTCTCGACGCCATCAACGCCCGGCTCCAGGACTCCTCGGTCACGCTGCACCTCGCCGAGGTCAAGGGGCCGGTGATGGACCGGCTCAAGCACAGCGATTTCCTGGACGACCTCACCGGCCGGGTCTTTCTCAGCACCTACGCGGCCTGGAAGGAGCTCAAGAAGCCCCGCGACACGTCGGCCTGACGTGACATCGACCGTGGCCAACTGTCCTGCCGCGCGGCCCCGGAGGATCTGCCTCCCTGGCCGTCAGGTCGACGCGATGGCGGGTCAGCCGACCTCCACCTGCTCCTTCACCTTGGCGACGATGTGCCGCCCGATGGGCAGGGCCGAGGTGGCGGCCGGGGACGGCGCGTTGCAGACGTTGACCGTGCGGCGCGTGTTGACGAACAGGAAGTCGTCGATCAGCCGGCCGTCGCGGGACACCGCCTGGGCGCGCACCCCCGACGGCCAGGGGGTGAGGTCATCGAGGGTCAGGTCGGGACAGTAGCGGCGCACCAGCGCCAGGTAACGCCGGCGGGAGAACGAATTGAACAGCTCCGCGAGACCCGGCCGCACATGGTGCGCCAGCATCCGCAGCACGCCCGGGTAGGCGAGGAGCCTCGCCATGTCGGGCAGCGAGACATCCGTCTTGCGATAGCCCTCGCGGGCCAGCGCCAGCACGGCATTGGGGCCGAGCGTGACGCCGCCATCGATCATCGGCGTGAGGTGCACCCCCAGGAAGGGCGTGGCGGGGTCGGGTATGGGGTAGATCAGGTGGCTGACGATCCGGTCATGGGCCTCGGGGAGGCGATAGTACTCGCCGCGGAAGGGGCAGATGGTGAAGCCCGGGTCCCGGCCCAGCATCTGGACCACCCGGTCGGCCATCAGCCCCGCGCAGGACACCAGGTAGCGACTGGAGAACTCGTCCTCGCGGGTACGCACCACCACTTCCCCGTGTCGCTCGTCGAGGCCGGTGACCTCCTGATCGTAGCGGATCTGCCCGCCGCGCTGCTCGAACGCCTCGGCCATGGCCCGGGTGACCCGGGCATAGTCCACGATGCCGCTGGACGGCACGAGGATCGCGCCCAGCCCGGTGATGGCCGGCTCCCTCTCGACAAGCGCCTCGGCGGAGAGCCACTCGCGCGGCAGGCCGTTGGCGGCGGTGCGCTCCCACAGACCCTTCATGCGCCCGAGTTCGCGGTCGCTGGTGGCCACCAGCAGCTTGCCGCAGATCCGGGTCTCGATGCCGTGGGCCTCGCAGAACGCGCGGGTAGCACGATTCCCCTCGAGGCAGAAGCGCGCCTTGAGACTGCCGGGTGGGTAGTAGACCCCGCCGTGGATGACGCCGCTGTTGCGACCGCTCTGGTGGCGCGCCGGCCCCGCTTCCTTCTCCAGGAGCAGGATGCGACGGTCGGGGAAGGCCTCGATCAGCTGCATGGCGGTGGACATGCCGAGGATGCCTCCGCCGATGATGATGAAGTCGTGCAAGGCACACCTCGTGACGTCGGGCCCATCTCCGGCAGAATATCCATGATCCGGGCGTGTTTCCATGTTTTGCGCCCGGCCGCCACGATTCACCATAGTGGCGATCATTGGTTATGATGTCGGTGACATCCACGACACCAGCGGGCCATGGACACCATCTCGAAACAGAACCTCGGCGTCAGTGCCTACCACTGGCTGAAACGCGACATCATCCGCGGCGCCTTCACGCCCGGCGAGAAGCTGCTGATGAGCGGCCTGAAGGAGCGCTACGGACTGGGCATCGGCCCCCTGCGCGAGGCCCTCTCGCAGCTGGTGGCCGAGAGCCTGGTGGTGGCCATCAGCCAGCGGGGCTACCGGGTGGCCCCCATGTCGCTGTCGGAGCTCGCCGACCTCTACGACGCCCGGGCCCAGCTCGAGGGACTCATGCTGGAGCTGGCCATCCAGCGCGGCGGCGACGACTGGGAGGCCGACATCCTGGCCAAGGCCCATACGCTGGCCAAGGTGACCGAGGTCAACAGCCCGGAGGAGCTGCTCGAGGTGTGGGACGCCCGCCACAAGGCCTTCCATACCGCCATCGTCGCCGGCTGCAACTCACCCCACCTGCTGAAGGTCCGCGAGAGCCTCTTCGATCAGGTGGAGCGCTATCGCCACCTGTGGCTGCGCGAGACGGTCTTCGCCGCCGAGGCCCTGGAGCGCAAGCGCCAGGAGCATGCCGCCCTGGTCGAGGTCATCCTGTCACGGGATACGCCCCGGGCCTCCCGGATGATGCGCGAGCACCTGATGACGCCGGTGCCGATCATCACCGAGGTCATGAAGCGGCGCGGACTGGCCTGACCAGCGGCGTCAGGCATTCCCCTCGCCCGCCCGAGCCGTCATGATGGTGTCATGCGGCGTCATGACACTGGACGCCGACCCACGCCCAAGGAGACACCGCCATGCCCCACCTGCTGCGTTTTTCCCGAGACATCGAGGCGCGCCTCGAGCGGGCCAGCCACCACACCGGTATCACCAAGGCCGAGCTGATCGAGCGCATGGTGCAGGACGGCCTGGCCGACCTCGAGCAGCAGCTGCTGCTCGAGGATGCCGCGCCCCGGGCCGAGCGCAGCATCGACCAGCTGCTGCGCGAGAGCGGCCTGGGCGCCTGAGGGTGAAGCCCTCCTTCCCTCACGAGGCGCTGGCGAGATCGTTAAGTGCCTCACGAATCGCCTTGACGGCGGCGATCGACTCGGGATTGTCGCCGTGCACGCAGAGGGTGTCGGCGGCCAGCACCAGGTCGCTGCCGTCGCTGGCGGTCAGCGGCTCGCCGCGGGCGATGCGCCGCGCCTGGTCAACGATCACCTCGGTGTCGTGGTGCACCGCTCCCAGTTCGCGCCGCGACACCAGCCGGCCCTCGGCGTCGTAGGCCCGATCGGCAAACGCCTCGAACCACAGGGTGATGCCGTGCCGCTCGGCCAGTGCCCGGGTCGCGGAGGGGTCCCGGGTGGCCATCACCATCAGCGGCAACCGGGCGTCATAGGCGACCAGGGCGCGCATCACCGCGTCGAGCACCTCCGGTTCCCGCATCATGTCGTGGTAGAGCGCCCCATGCGGCTTGACGTAGCCGATCTCCAGGCCCTCGGCGCGACAGATACCGGCCAGGGCCCCGACCTGGTAGAGCACCAGGTTCTCGACCTCATCGGCCGAACAGGCCATCGAACGACGCCCGAACCCCACCATGTCCGGATAGGCGGGATGCGCCCCCACGGTGACGCCATGGCGGCTGGCCAGCCTCACGGTCATGCGGATCACGTCGGGATCGGAGGCATGGAAGCCGCAGGCTACGTTGGCCAGATCCACATGGGGCATCACCTCATGGTCCAGTCCCATGACCCAGGGACCGAAACTCTCGCCCATGTCGGCATTGAGCAGCAGCGTCTTCATGTTGCGGTTCTCCAGAACTCAGTTTGTGAAGATAAAATGTCAACGTTTTACCGATAATACATCGTTGACTATACATTAGTCTGATGCCTGACCCTCCCCTCGGTACCCGCTAGAATCATCCACTGCGGTTCGTTGCCCGGACCACGGCGCGACGCGCTGCCGTCTCGAACCGACCGATAACAAGACACCGAAACGTGAGGAATCCCCCATGACTGCCCGTCTTCCCGCCCTTCTCCCCCTGACATCGGCCCTGGCCATCGGTATCAGCCTAGCCACCCTCGGCAGCAGCGCCCAGGCCGCCACCGAGTGGGACATGCCGACACCCTACGGCGACCGGACCTTCCATACCGTCAACATCCGCGAATTCGCCGATGACGTGCGCGAGGCCACCGACGGCGAGCTGGACATCACCGTGCACTCCAACGGGTCGCTAATCGGCCACGCCGAGATCAAGAACTCGGTCCGCCGCGGCATCGTGCCCATCGGCGAGCTGATCATGTCGCGACTGGCCAACGAGAACGCGATCTTCGAGGTCGATTCGGTACCCTACCTGGCCGCCAACTACGAGGATGCCTGGACCCTGTGGGAGGCCTCCCGGGAGATCATCGGCGAGGAGCTCGAGAAGCAGGGACTGCGCCTGCTGTTCGCCGTTCCCTGGCCGCCTCAGGGCATCTACACCCAGCAGGAAGTCACCAGCATCGAGGACCTGCGCAATTCGAAGATGCGCGTCTACAACAGCTCCAGCGAGCGCCTGGCGAGCCTCGCCAACGCTGTGCCGACACAGGTCAACAACCCGGACATCCCGACCGCCTTCAGCACCGGACGCGTCGATGCCATGGTCACCTCCCCGACCACAGGCGCCAACAGCAAGGCCTGGGACTTCCTGAGCCACTTCAACCACGCCCAGCTGTGGCTGCCCAAGAACATGGTGATCGTCAGCGAGAAGGCCTTCTCGCGCCTGGATGAAACGTCCCAGCAGGCGGTGCTGGAGTCGGCCAAGGCAGCCGAGCAGCGCGGTTGGGACATCAGCCGCCAGGAGACCCAGGACGCTCTGGCGACCCTCGAGGAGAACGGCATCGTGGTCAGCGAGCCCACCCCGGAACTGGCCGAGGCACTGGAGAAGATCGGCAGCACGATGACCGAGGAGTGGGCCGGTCGCGCCGGCGAGCAGGGCCAGGAGATTCTCGAGAAATACCGCAACGCCCAGTAAGACGTCGCCCCACTCCCCGAGCGAGACGCGCCGGCCCCGCCGGCGCTCTCCCCCTCCCTCGCTTAGGTACCTCCCATGCGATTCCGACTCCGCCCGCTCTATGACCTCGGGGCCTATGGTGCGGCCCTGTGCCTGGTCTTGATCTGCACCCTGATCACCGCCCAGATCCTCGGTCGGCTGGCCGACATGGCCGCCGAACAGTTGGGCATCAACAGCCTCGGATTGACCATCCCGGGCCTGGCCGAGATCTCAGGCTTCCTGCTGGTGGGCGCCAGCTTCCTGGGGCTGGCCTACACCTTCGTCCATGGCGGCCACATTCGCGTGACCCTGCTGATCGGCCATCTGCCTGCCAGGGTTCGGGTCTTCATCGAGGTGTGGTGCCTGAGCCTGGCCCTCCTGCTCTGCTGTTATCTGGCCTTCTACGAATATCGCCTGCTCGCCGACACGATCGCCTTCAACGAGACCTCCTACGGGCTCGTGCCGATCCCGCTCTGGATCCCCCAGAGCGCCATGCTGGCCGGGACCGGCCTGTTCTGCCTGGCGCTGCTCGAGGCCTGGGCCTCCACCCTCGCCACTGCCCTGACACGGCCCGCGACCTTCCAGGTCGACGATGGCGACCACGAATAAGCACGGAGATGTCCCATGCTCGTGATGATGACCGTATTGCTGGTCGCCCTGCTGCTGCTGCTCGGCAGCGGCGTCTGGGTGGCCTTTTCGCTGATGGGACTGGCCTGGATCGCC
Organism: Halomonas aestuarii; assembly: GCF_001886615.1. NCBI lineage: Bacteria > Pseudomonadati > Pseudomonadota > Gammaproteobacteria > Oceanospirillales > Halomonadaceae > Halomonas > Halomonas aestuarii. The sequence continues at coordinate 3,277,385 of NZ_CP018139.1, read as the reverse complement.
ATCAGCCAGTTCAGCTCCGTCCCGACCGGCGATGTGATGGCCTCGGATATCTGGAGCGCCAGCCACAGCTGGGAGCTGACGGCCCTGCCGATGTTCATCTGGATGGGCGAGATCCTGTTCCGCTCGCGACTCGCCGAGGACATGTTCAGCGGCCTCTCCCCCTGGATGCAGCGCATTCCGGGGCGGCTGCTGCACACCAACGTGGTGGGCTGCGGCCTGTTCGCCGCCGTTTCCGGCTCCTCCGCGGCCACCTGCGCCACCATGGGCAAGATGTCGATCCCCGAACTGACCCGACGCGGTTATGACGAGACGCTGGTAATCGGCACCCTGGCGGGCTCCGCCACGCTGGGCCTGCTGATTCCCCCCTCGATCATCCTGATCGTCTATGCGGTGGCCACCGAACAGTCCATCGCGCGGCTGTTCATGGCCGGCGTACTGCCGGGCGTGTTGCTGATCACCCTGTTCATCGGCTATCTGATGCTGTGGTCCTGGCGCTATCCCGACAAGGTGCCGCCGGCCGATGCTCCGATCAGCTTCACGGGAAAGCTGCGGGCGTCCCGACGTCTGCTTCCGCTAGTGGGACTGATCGTCGGGGTTATCGGCTCCATCTATGCCGGCATAGCCTCTCCCACCGAGGCCGCCGCCGTGGGGGTGGTGCTCTCGCTGCTGCTGGCGAAACTGCAGGGCGCCATGAGCCGCGGCATCTTCATGGAGGCGCTCATGGGTGCGGTCAGGACCTCGACCATGATCGCCTTCATCCTCGCCGGCGCCTCCTTCCTCACCGCCGCCATGGGCTTCACCGGACTGCCGCGGGAACTCGCCGCCTGGATCGGCACCCTGGGCCTGTCGCCCTTCATGCTGCTGGCCGTGCTGACGGTCTTCTTCATCCTGCTGGGCTGCTTCCTGGACGGCATCTCGGTGGTGGTGCTGACCACCTCGATCATGCTGCCGATGGTGGAGGCCGCCGGCATCGACCTGATCTGGTTCGGCATCTTTCTGGTGATCGTGGTGGAGATGTCGCAGATCACCCCGCCGGTAGGCTTCAATCTCTTCGTGCTGCAGGGCATGACCGGGCGAAACATCCTGCATATCGCCAGGGCCGCGCTGCCCTTCTTCGGCCTGATGCTGCTGGGTGTCGTCCTGATCACCCTCTTTCCACAGATCGTCACCTACCTGCCCCAGGCCATGGGCAATTGATCGAGCAAGGAGCACCCCGTGACCCACGTACGGACACCCCGCGGGCCCATCGTCTCGTCCGAGCACCTGTCCCGCAGCGGCCATGAGCTCTCGGAGTTCGAGTTCGGGCTGATCATCGCCAGCCATGCCTTCGAGCGCTGGATGGTGCGCTGCATCACGGCCAGCGGCTATCCGGAGCTCGGCAGCCTCGATGTGCTGGTCCTGCACAGCGTCAACCACCGGGAACGGGCCAAGCGCCAGGCCGACATCTGCCTGGTGCTCAACGTGGAGGACACCCATACGGTGACCTATGCGCTGAAGAAGCTGGCACGGCTCAAGCTGGTGATGGGCGAGAAGCAAGGCAAGGAGACCTTCTTTCGCACCACCGAGCTCGGCCGCGAATGCTGCGGGCGCTATGCCGAGATCCGCGAGGCCTGCCTGGTCGACTCGCTGGCCTCCATGGGTATCGAGCACGAGGAGATGAGCCGGCTGGCCGGCATGCTGCGGGCCATGTCAGGGCTCTACGACCAGGCCGCACGCTCCGCCGCCTCACTGTAACGCTCAGAAGATGTTCGACCGTTCATACTGTGGCGGCCATGCGACATTCTCTGCCTTGAGCATGGCGGCGGCGCGCAGCGGCCACGCCGGATCGGCCAGCAGCGCACGCCCCAGCACCACCAGGTCGGCCTGGCCATTGGCAATCACCGCCTCGGCGAGGTCCGGGCTGTGGATCAGGCCCACCGCGCCGGTGGCCATGCCGGACTCCTGACGCACCCTCTGGGCGAGCGGGATCTGGTACCCGGGGTGGATCGGTATCTGCTGGCGTGGGTCGTTACCACCGGAGGAGCAGTCGATCAGATCGACCTGTCCCTGCTGGCGCAGCCGCGCCGCGAGGTGCACGCTATCGTCGAGTGTCCAGCCGCCCTCCACCCAGTCGGTGCAGGAGAGCCGCAGAAACAGCGGCAGCTCGTCGGGCCACTCCTCCCGCACCACCCCGATCGATTCGAGCAGGAAGCGAATGCGGTGTTCGAACGAGCCGCCATAGGCATCCTCACGCCGGTTGCTCAGGGGCGACAGGAACTGGTGAATCAGGTAGCCATGGGCACCATGCAGTTCCAGGGCCTTGAACCCAGCTTCCCGGGCCCGCCGGGTGCTCGCCTTGAGACTCTCCAGCGAGGCATCGATCTGGGACGGGGTCATGGCGGCGGGCACCTGCCAGCCCCTGGCATAGGGCAGCGCGGACGCCGAGACCAGGTCATCCCAGCCCCCCTGCTCCGGACGCAGGGGGTGCGAGCCCTCCCAGGGGCGCCCCACGGAGGCCTTGCGGCCCGCATGCCCGAGCTGGATGCCCGGCACCGCACCCTGCTGCTCGACGAACGCCGCGATGCGCGCGAGCCGGTCACGCTGCTCATTGTTCCACAATCCCAGACAGTGGGGCGTGATCCTGCCCCTAGGCTCGACGTGTACCGCCTCGGTGAATACCCAGCCGGCGCCGCCGGTGGCTCGCGCCCCCAGGTGCACGAAGTGCCAGTCATTGGAGAGCCCGTCATGGCCGGAGTACTGGCACATTGGCGACAGCATGATGCGATTGCGCGCCTTGACCGATCGGAACTGCACCGGACGGAACAGGTGGGGGTTGGGGTCGCGGCGCAGGATGCGGCGAGCATTCTCTCCGCCGGAACGGGAGTCGACGAGGGTCTCCTGCTGGGGGGAGCGCGTCGCGGCATCGTGGCTGCCCGCGTCGGGACGGTCGGACATGGGGTCTGCCTCCTGTTGAGGGTTGGCGCTAGGGTCATTGGCACGAGGGTCACTGGCATTACGGTCATTGGCACGAGGGGCGTTCGAGCGGCGTGGCGTGAGCCGGTGGCAAGAGGGCAACGGACCCTGTCCCGGCCTCGCGCTTGCCGGGCAGACGGCCGCGAGCTGGCCCCCGTGCAGGGGCTATGGCTCGCGCAGGGTAGGCTCGGCGTGCGCGCACCTCGCCAGGGTCCTGCGCACTCGCCGCTGACTGTGCAGGAATAGCATTGCACTCACGCCAATCGAGGCCGCGAGCGACAGCAGGAAGGTGACCATTGGCGGCGTGACGCTCGCCAGGAGCGCGGTGACGAGGGCAAAGGCCACCAGGCTCAGCATGCCCTGCTGGGCGGCCCCCACGGTGGCACGTGCCACGTCGTGTCCGTAGCGCTGATGCAGGGTCCAGCCGATGGTGAACAGACCGACCGGAAAGCCCACCAGCATCCCCGAGAGCAGCGGGCCGGAGCGGGCGGCCAGGGTAGTCGCGACGCTCACCAGCACACCCGCCAGCAGGCCTCGCAGCACCAGGTCGAGCCATCCCGAGGTCGCCGTGATCACGGGCTGGTTCAGCCTGAGGGCCCGCTTGGCGACCTCCGCCACCAGCAGCACGCCGGCATAGAGCAGCAGCGCCAGCCAGACACCGCCCGGCAGCAGCGTGAACAGCAGCGCCGCGGGAATCCAGCACAGCGTGGCCAGCCCCAGGCTGGCCAACGCCCCCATGCGCTGGGCGGTGGCCACGAAGCAGAGGCTGAACAGCAGCGTGGCCACCAGCGCATGCAGGGTGGAGAGTGCCGCCACCTCGATGAAGTCGGCAGGCCGTTCCTGCAGCATGAAGAAGTAGCCGGGGCCCAGCACGATGGGCGTGCCGGCCAGGATGCCGCCCAGGCGCGGACCCAGCTTGCCCACCGAGATCGACACCCCGACAACCACCAGCGCGGTGGCGATCAGCTTGGCCAGCAGGACGCTCAGCATGGACGCGGCGAGACCGAGGGGGTGGCCACACGACGGCCGGGGCGCCCGAGGGGCTGACGGCGAGCAGCATCGGCTGACATGGCAGGGAGGTTCATGGCGATAGCCTCGGCGTGGGCCCATCGGGTCGGGGGATTGCCACAGGCTATCGCATCGGGCCCGGGCACGACAGGTCCGGATGCCCTGCCCTGCCCTTGGTCCCTGGCCCACGCCACGGCGCTAGCCATTGCGCAGCGCCGCCCGCGGGTCACGGGGGTAGAAGCGCTCGGGCTGGCGTTCGATATGGGCGAAGAAGCGGGTGTCCTTGTAGGGCATCTTCATGAAGCCCGAGACCCCGAGCCCCTCGATGAGCCCCACCGCGTCCAGGATGTCCACGAGCCGGCGGCGAAACTCCGCTTCCCGGGAAGGGTCCAGCAGCCGGTAGTGGCTGTGGATCTTCAGGTGCTCGGGCAACGCCTCGAAGATGATCATGCCGGTGTGGTGGATCTCGTTGAGGGCCTCCAGGGAGGTGATGATCGCCTCCGGCAGCACCAGGAACTCCTCGGGGTCCGGGCCATCCTCGAAGTAGCTGTGCAGACGCGAGCGGTCCTCCAACTCAGGCACCGCGCTGACCTCGTAGTGCAGCCGCATGCCGGGGGTGACCTCGAAGGGCCGCTCGACGCTCTCCCGATCCAGGTGGAGGGTGTCGCGGGCATTGAACAGGCAGCTCTTGAAGATGCCTCGGCGATGGATCGCCCGGGCCAGGGTCACCATGTTGTTGACCGCGGCGATGAAGGCCTCCCGGCGACCGGGGTCGTGGAGGTTGAGCGAGGTGTCGATGTACACCCCCTCGGCCTCCCAGCGCACCGCCAGCCCGCCGACGACCGGATACTTGCCCAGCCGGCTGACCGAGGCCAGGAAGGCCTTCTCGGTTTCGCCCATGTTCTGCATGAAGTTCTTGTAGTAGCGATCGAGCTGGACGTCGTTGACGTCGTTGAGGGTCTCGCGACCGTCCTCCTCACGCAGGAAGGCCTTCCGCGAGCTGTAGACGACGGTGTCGATCTCCCGCCCGACCGGCCGGCTCCAGACCGGCACCAGCGGCGCCTCCTCGGGGGTGGGCAGGTCGAGCATCACCAGGCGACCGAGCCTCGGCATCTCGCGTATGAAGTGATCGCCGGCCCGCAGGCGGATACGCGGGTCGGGGTCGAGCATGCCGTCGAGCATCCTCGAGAATTCCATGGGCAGTCCCAGGGAGGTGGCGGGGATGGCCCGGTGGCCGAAGCGGCAGGACTGGGCCGAGGCCAGCGCATAGAGGGTGGCGGCCGCCCCCTGCTCGTCGAAGCGCGGCGAGGACAGGGCACCGTTGAGCTGATCCTCGCCGATGAAGTAGACGTCGCCCAGGCGGGCATTGGTCTGCTGGAGGTTGTCCGACATCAGCTCCATGACGCTGGTCGCCACGAACTGCTGGTTGGCATCGAGCTGGGCGAACACCGAGGAGCCCCAGTCGATCAGGGCGATGGTCTCATGGGCTTCATCGAAGACCAGGTTGGAGGGCTTGATATCGCCATGCACCACCGGCTTGCCGGCCGGCCCGCTCTCCCGGCGCAGGGTACGCAGGATGTCGGCCAGCTGATCGGCGATGCGCACCACCAGGCGCGGCGACAGGCGCCCCTCGTGGAGCGACACCTCCTCCAGGTTGAAGCCCGGCGCCCGCTGCATCACCAGGATCGACTGGCTGCGGACCCGCTGGAAGACGATGAGCTTCGGCACCCGTGGATGGTCGACCTGCTCCAGCATGAAGGCCTCCTCCTCGAGGCGGTCCTGCAGGTGTTGGGGCAGGTTGACGCGGGTGAACTTGAAGACGTACTCCTCGCCGAGGCCGGTGAACCCGGCAAACACGAACCCATAGGCGCCCTTGCCGATCAGCTCGATGTTCCGGTAGCCCAGCTGCTCCAACTGGGCCTGACACAGCGACACCCAGGCCTTCAGCTTGCGGGCGTCGTCGTGGCTGAGCAGGTAGATCGACTGCTCTTCCGGGATGTAGAACTGCTGCAGGGACGCCTGGGTCATGGGGGCGCGCTCATGGCTTATCCAAGGTGAAGGAGCATCGTCTCCGGCGCCTCAAGATAGCCCTTCCAGGCATTGCAGAAGCGGGCGATGGTGCCGCCGTCGATGAGGCGGTGATCGCCCGCCCAGGTGACGGTCATGATCGCCCGCTTCACCACCTGATCCTGGTCATCGAAGCGCGGCAGCCACTGGGTCTTGCCGATGGCGACAATGGCAACCTCCGGGGCATTGATGATCGGCGCGGCGTAGGTGCCGCCCAGCGCCCCGATGTTGGAGATGCTGATGGTGCCGCCCTGCAGGTCCGCAGCGGCCACCCGCCCCTCCCGGGCATCATGGGTCAGGCGCTGGATCTCGACGGCGATCTCCAGCAGGCTCAGCCGCTCGACGCCCTTGACGTTGGGCACCATCAGGCCGGCCTTGCCATCCACGGCCATGCCGATGTTGCACGACGGCAGATAGTGGATCTCGTCCCCCGCCTCGTTGAGCCGGCTGTTGAGGACCGGGAAGTCGCGGATCGCCAGCGCCATGGCCTTCATGAAGAAGGGCATCAGCGTCAGGCGCGCCTCAAAGGCCTGGGCCTCGGGCTTCAGGCGCTCGCGCAGCGCCAGCAGCTCGGTGACGTCGAGCTCCTCGCCATACTGGAAGTGCGGGATCGTGGAGGCCGAGGCCACCATCTTGCGGGCCATGGCCGCCCGGATGCCGCGCATCGGCTCCACCCGCACCTCGCCCTGGGCGCTCGACCGCGAGGGCGACTGGGTCTGCTCGGCGGGGGAAGGCTCGGCAGGTGACGCTTCTGCACCGGCCGCCTCGCCGCGGGCCAGGAAGGCCTGGATGTCCTCCTTCAGCACCCGGCCCTGCTTGCCGGAACCCGGCACCTGCTCGAGGCGCAGCCCGTGCTCGCGCAGCAGGCGACGCACGGCCGGACTCGCCGGAATCCTCCCGTGGGGGCCCTGCCCGCTCGACTCGCGGGGCGTCTCGCGCGCGGGGGCGGTCGACTCGGGCGCCGCGGCCGACGTCGGACGCGCGGTCGGCTCGGCCGAGGCGGCGGCGGGCTCGCCCGGCTCGTGCTCGTGCCCGGCGCCCTCCGGCGCATAGGCGAAGAGCGGGGCATGGACCCGGGCGATCTTGCCCTTGGCCACGTGGAGGGTCGTGACGCGGCCGGCCTCCGGGGCGGTGATCTCGACCAGCGCCTTGTCGGTCATCACGTCCACGACCGGCTGGTCCTCCTCGATCTCGTCACCCTCGGCGATGCGCCACTCCACCACCTCGCACTCGACGATGCCCTCGCCGATGTCGGGCAGGATGAAGTCCTTGACGCCGGCGCCGCCGGCCGGCGCCCGGCGTGGGGAGGCATCGCCGCCGCTGTCGGATGCGGGCGCCGGTTCCGGCGACGTCGCCGCGTCCGGGGCCGTCACGCTCGCCGCATCGTCCTCGGCCTCGTAGGCAAACAGCGGGGCATGGACCCGGGCGATCTCGCCCTTCGGCACGAAGAGCCTCGTCACCCGGCCCGCCTCGGGGGCGGTGATCTCGACCAGCGCCTTGTCGGTCATCACCTCGACCACCGGCTGGTCCTCCTCGATGGCGTCGCCCTCCGCGATACGCCATTCCACCACCTCGCACTCCACGATACCTTCGCCGATATCGGGCAGCTTGAACTCTGTCATCTTGTCTCTCCTGTCCTGACCCCGGGGCGTCAGAAATTCACGCTGGCGCGGATGGCCTCGACGATCTTCAGGTGATCCGGCAGGTACTCCTTCTCCAACGTCAGCGGGAAGGGCGTATCCAGGCCGGTCACCCGGGCGATGGGCGATTCCAGGTACAGGAAGCAGCGTTCCTGGATGGCCGCGGCGATCTCGCCGGCGAAGCCCCCGGTGCGCGGTGCCTCGTGGGTGATGACCAGCCGGCCGGTCTTGAACACCGACTCGGCCACGCTGTCCTGGTCCCAGGGCAGCAGGGTGCGCAGGTCGATCACCTCGCAGGAGATGCCGTCCTTCTCGGCCAGCTCCACGGCGCGGTCGATCACCTCCATCTGGGCTCCCCAGCCCACCAGGGTCACGTCGGTGCCCTCCTTGGTCACCTCGGCCTCGCCGATGGGCAGCTGGTAGTCCTCCTCCGGCACCTCGCCGACGGCGGCCCGATAGAGGCGCTTGGGCTCGAAGAAGATCACCGGGTCGGGGTCGCGGATGGACGCCAGCAGCAGGCCCTTGGCCTGGTAGGGGTCGCGGGGCACCACGATCTTCAGGCCGGGCGTATGCGCGAAGTAGGCCTCCGGCGACTGGGAGTGGTAGTGGCCGCCGGCGATGCCGCCGCCATAGGGCGTGCGGATGGTCAGCCCGCCGACGTTGAAGAGGTCGCCGGACCGGTAGCGGTACTTGGCGGTCTCGTTGACGATCTGGTCGAAGGCCGGAAAGATGTAGTCGGCGAACTGGATCTCCGCCACCGGCACCGAGCCCTGGGCGGCCAGGCCGTTGGCGAAGCCGATGATCCCCTGCTCCACCAGCGGCGTGTTGAAGCAGCGGGCCCGGCCATACTTCTCCTGGAGGTGGCTGGTGGCCCGGAAGACGCCGCCGAAGCTGCCCACGTCCTCACCGAAGCAGAGCACCTTGTCGTCCTCGCCCATGGCGATGTCCAGGGCGTTGTTGATGGCCTGCAGCATGTTCATGGTCGGCATCTCAGTCCTCTCCCTTGGCCGCGACGTCGTCCCCGGCACGCACGTCCGGGTCCAGGGAGCTCGCTCCCTTCGGGTAGGCCTCCGGGTACTGGCGAATGTGGCGTTTCAGGGAGTCGAGCTGACGCTGCAGCTCGGGGGTCACATCGGCGTAGACATCGGTCACCAGGCTGTCCAGGGGCGGCGGCGGACGCTTCTCGGCCCGCTTCATGGTCTCCAGCACCTCCCGGCGCAGGCTCTCCTGGAGGGCCTTCTCCTCCTCCTCGCTCCACCAGCCCAGGTCGATGAGCCAGCGCTGCATGCGCAGGATGGGATCCTTGTCGCGCCAGGCCTCCTCCTCCTTCTTCGAGCGATAGCCGGAGGGGTCGTCCGAGGAGGAGTGGGCGGCCAGGCGGTAGCTCATGGCCTCGATCAGCACCGGCTGGTTGTGCTCCACGGCGATGCGCCGCGCCTCCCGGGTGGCCGAGTAGACCGCCAGGATGTCGTTGCCGTCGACCCGGATCACGTGCATGCGGTAGCCGAAGGCCCGGGGGGCCACGCCGTCGGCGGCGAACTGCTCGATGGAGGGGGTCGAGATGGCGTAGCCGTTGTTGCGACAGAAGAAGATGACCGGCACCTCGTGCACCGCGGCCATGTTCAGGGCGGCGTGGAAGTCGCCCTCCGAGGCGGCCCCCTCGCCGAAGAAGACGGTGGTGCACAGGCCGTCGCCGGCGAGCTTCTGGCCATAGGCATAGCCGGTGGCCTGGGGGATCTGGGTCGCCAGCGGCGAGGAGATGGTCATGTAGTGGAGCTTGCGCGACCCATAGTGGATCGGCATCTGGCGCCCCTTGCCGTAGTCCAGCTCGTTGCCGAACAGCTGGTTCATGAACTCGTCGAAGGTGAAGCCGCGATAGACCAGGGCCCCCTGCTCGCGGTACTGGGCCATGATCATGTCGGCGTCGTCGAGGGCCGCTGTGGCGCCGACCACCGCGGCCTCCTCGCCGGTACACTGCATGTAGAAGGAGAGACGGCCCTGACGCTGGGCGGCCAGCATGCGCTCGTCGAGCACGCGGGTGGCGACCATGGCGCGATAGATGGCCAGGGCCTTGTCCTGCTCGAGCTCCGGCGCCGTGGCGCCCTCATGGAGGCTGCCGTCCTGCTTCAGCAGGCGGAAGGTGGGAATGCTGAACTCGTCGCCGGCCAGGAACGTCGGCGCGTGGATATCCGGTGTTGTTGTCATCGTCGTGATCCTGTGCCCCTTTTGAGGGCAGTGTTGTCCTTAATAGGCCGCTCCGCCAGAGGGTCACCCCGGCCGCGGTCAACGCAACAGGATTGACGTTAACGTAAACTGACGACATTGGGTAGCCCCGAAAGCCGATCGGTCATCAGCGTGCCGACGTCGGCGTCAGACGCGCGAAGAGGCTGTCCACGCTGATTGCCAGCAGCCCGATCAGCAGGGCGCCCTGGACGACATAGGCCGTATTGCCGTTGACGATGCCGGAGATGATGGGATCGCCGAGGTTGCTCGCCCCCACGGTGGCGCCGATGGCCGCCGTGGCGATGTTGATGGTCACCGAGGTGCGGATCCCCGCGAGGATCACCGGGGCGGCCAGGGGCAGGTCCACCTGGCGCAGGATCTGGGCGCCGCTCATGCCCATGCCGCGGGCCGCCTCGCGCACGGCGGGATCGATGCCGAGGATGCCCGCCAGGGTATTGCGCACGATGGGCAGCAGCCCGTAGAGCAGCAGCGCCACGATGATCGGCAGGGTCCCGAAACCCAGCACCGGCACGGCCAGCGCCAGCACCGCCACCGGCGGGAAGGTCTGTCCCATGGAGGCCAGCTGGCTGACCAGCGGCAGGAAGTCGCGCCCCCGCTCGCGGGTGACGGCGACGGCGGCCCCGACTCCCACCAGGATGGCGAGCACGGCGGCCACGCCCACCACGGTGAGGTGCCGCCCGAGCAGGGTCAGGAAGGCGGCCCGGTCATAGATCACCTGGCGGCTGTCGGGTTCGATCCAGCGGAAGGCCCCTTCCAGCTGCGCCATGCCCAGACACGCCGCCAGCAGCAGCGCGAGCCAGCCCAGCGGCGCGACCCAGCGGCGCCACTCAGTCATCGCTGCGCGCTCCCACCAGGCGACGCAGGGAAAGCTCGCCCACTGGCAGGTCGGCGTCGTCCACGACGGTGAGCCGCTCGGCATGACGCCACAGCATCATCGACAGCGCCTCGCGCAGGCTGGCGTGCTGGCCGATCCGCTCTCGCGCCAGCAGCCGCGGCCCCAGTGGCAGCATCCGCTGACTGACCGGCAGCAGCGCCGCCTCCTTGAGCCCCCGGTCCTCGCCGCCCAGCAGCGACTCGACGAAGGCGTCGGCCGGCTCGCGCAAGAGCTCCAGGGGCGCGCCCTGCTGGACGATGCGCCCCTGATGCATCACCACCAGGTGGTCGGCCAGCCTCAGGGCCTCGTCCATGTCGTGGGTGACGAAGACGATGGTCTTGTGCAGCCGCGACTGCAGCGCCCGCAGCTCCTCCTGGAGGGTCTCCCGAGTCAGGGGATCCAGGGCGCCGAAGGGCTCGTCCATCAGCAGGATATCGGGGTCCGCCGCCAGCGCCCGGGCCACGCCGACGCGCTGGGCCTGGCCGCCGGAGAGCTGCCGCGGATACTTGCCGGCGAACTCCTCCATGGAGAGTCCCAGCAGGCCCATCAGCTCCTCGACCCGCGCCTGGACACGCTCGGCCGGCCACTTGAGAAGGCGCGGCACCAGGCCGATGTTGCGGGCCACGGTCCAGTGGGGAAAGAGCCCGGTGCTCTGGATGGCGTACCCCATCCGACGACGCAGGGTCTCCTCGCGGAAATCGCGGATCTGCTGGCCGTCGATATGGATCTCGCCCTCGCTGTGCTCGATCAGCCGGTTGATCATGCGCAGGGTGGTGGACTTTCCACAGCCCGAGGTGCCCACCAGCACGCAGAGCGACCCGCGCGCCACGTTGAGCGAGATGTCATCCACCGCCACGGTCTCGCCGAACCGCCGCGTGACATGGATCAGATCGATCATTCGGTGCCTCCGGGGCGCAGTCGCTCGGTCAGCGCGGCGAGCAGCGCGTCGGCCGCGAGCGCCATGAGCAGGATCGGCAGGGCCCCGAGCAGCACCAGGTCCATGGCGGCCTGCCCGAGTCCCTGGAAGATGAAGGTGCCGAGGCCGCCGGCGCCGATCAGTGCCGCCACGGCGGTGAGGCCAATGGCCTGCACCGTGGTGATGCGGATGCCCTCGAGGATCACCGGCAGCGCCAGCGGCAAGCGGACCTGACGGAACACCTGGCCCCGGCTCATGCCCATGCCCCGGGCGGCGTCGATCACGCCGGTATCCACCACCTCCAGGGCGACGAAGGTGTTGCGCACCATGGGCAGCAGGCTGTAGCCCACCAGCGCCAGCAGGGCCGGCGCCCAGCCGATCCCGCTGACGCCCAGCGCCGACAGCCAGTCGACGTGGGCGGACAGCCAGGCAAGCGGGGCCAGCAGCAGGCCGAAGAGCGCGATACTGGGAATGGTCTGCAGGAAGTTGAGTACACCGAACCCGACCTGCCGGGCGGCGGGCCAGCGGCGCATGGCCAGGGCCGCGGCCACCCCGATCACAAGGCTCACGCCCACCGCCACGCCCACCAGCAGCAGGTGCTCGAGGATGGCCCCCAGGAACTGGTCCTGGCGGCCTCGGTACTCCTGCCACAGCGCCAGGGGCGCCAGCCAGCGCGACAGGCAGAATCCGAGCACGGCCAGGGGCGGGACCAGCAGCGCCCAGCCGGCCAGCCGCGAGACCGCCAGCCGGCTGCGCAGCTCCACCAGCATCATCAGCAACAGGAACAGCAGCCACCAGATCCCGGCCCCGAGGCCGAGGCGCGCCCCGGTCGCCCCCGGGTCGACCAGGCGGTGCGCCGCCAGGGAGAGCCAGAGCGGCAAGCCGGTGAGCACCAGCACCACCAGCCCGAGTGCAAGGCGCAACCTCCCTGGCGTCGGCCGCCAGGCCAGCGCCGCCAGCGCCAGCAGCGGCAGGCCCGACGCCAGGGCGCCCGCCCAGCCCAGCACATCGGCCACGCCATGGGCCGTGCCCGGGACGATGCGGTTGGGCGCCACACTCACCGCATCGAAACCCAGCCAGACCAGCAGGCCGACCAGCGACAGGCTCAGCAGGACGGCGTTGTGACGAGGGTCATCGGCGGGCAAGGTCGCCTCAGTCGTCCAGGGTATCGAGGAACTCGGCCGCCACGGCGGCCGGATCGCGACCGTTCACCGCCACGTCGCCGTTCAGGCGCTGGAGGGTCTCCTTGTCCAGGGCCTGGAACACCGGCTCGAGCAGCGTCGCGATCTCGGGATGCTCGTCCAGGACCGCCTCGCGGACCACCGGGGCCGGCTGATAGACCGGCTGGACGCCCAGGGTGTCGTCCATGACCACCAGGTCCAGGGCCTGCAGGCCGCCGTCGGTGCCGTAGGTCATGGCCGCGTTGACCCCGCTGGTCTGCTGGGCGGCGGCGCGCATGGTCGCCGCCGTGTTGCCCCCGGAGAGGACCAGCAGCTCATCCTCGGAGAGGGTGAACCCGTAGGCCGACTGGAAGGCCGGCAGCGCCTGGGGGGACTCCACGAACTCGGCGCTCGCCGCCAGCTTGAACTCGCCGCCGTCGTCGAGGTAGCTCGCCAGGTCCTCGAGGCTCTCGAGGCCGTGCTCGCGAGCGAGCTCGCCGCGCACGCTGATCGCCCAGGTGTTGTTGGCCTCGGCCGGCGTCAGCCAGACCAGGCCATTCTGCTCACGATCACGCTCCCGCACGGCCTCGTAGGCCTTGTCGGCATCGTTCCAGACCGGACTGTCGGTCATGTCGAAGAAGAACGCGCCGTTGCCGGTGTACTCGGGGTAGAGGTCGATCTCGCCGGCCAGCAGCGCCTCGCGCACGATGCTGGTACCGCCCAGCTGAAGGCGATCCTCGGTCGCGATGCCGCCGGCCTCGAGGCGCTGCACGATGAGCTGGCCCAGCACCGAGCCTTCGGTATCGATCTTGGAGGAGACCACCACCGGCTCCTGGGCCTGGACCGTGGAGAGGGCGAGAAGGGTACCGGCGGCCAGCGCCGCGCAGCGAGACAGAGGGCTGGAAGTCAGCGTACGGATCATCATGTTCACCCGGTTCCTTGTGAAGGTATGCTGAGTATAAGGCCTGTACAGTTTCACTGTCAGACAGGATCGTCAACGCCGGAACATCGCCATGCCCCAGCCCGCACGCAGACTCCTCGATCACTACCGCCACCCGCTGGTCCGCGACCTGGCGTGGATCCTGCTGGCCCCCGACCTCATCGAGATGCCCGGGGCGACGCGCCCTTCCCGCCGGGAGCTCGGCCTGGACGACGACGACCGGCTGGTCGCCTGGCTGGGGGAACGGGAGCGCTCGCCGGGGTACCTCGAGGCCCATCTCGCGCCCACCCTGCGCGGACGCATGGGGCTCTACCATGAGCGGCTCTGGCAGTTCCTGCTCGACGAGGCGCCCGCCACCCGACTGCTGGCCCACAACCTGCGCATCCACCAGGGCAAGCGCACGCTGGGCGAGCTGGACCTGCTCTACTGCCGGCTGGACGACCCGCGCCCGGTGCACCTGGAGGTGGCGATCAAGTACTACCTGGGACTGGCCGAGGGGCCGGGGATGCCGGACAGCCAGGCCCGCTGGATCGGCCCCGGGGGTGCCGACAGCCTCTCCGCCAAGCGGGAGCGCCTGTTCCATCACCAGCTGAGGCTGGCCGAGACGGCGGAGGCGCGGGAGGCCCTGCACCGACTGATGTCCCGCCACTGGCCAGCCGGCCTGTCGGCTCAGGCGACCGACATCGCGGTGCGCATGGCCATGCCCGGCGTGCTCTTCTTTCCCTGGCACACCGACCTGCCCTCGCCCCGGGAAGCGACGGTCCGCTCCCTCCGGGGACAGTGGCTGTTCAGGCGAGACTGGCGAGCCTTCCAGGCGGACCTGCCTGAGGGCACATGTGGCGCCTGGCTGCACAAGCCCCACTGGCTCGCCCTGCCCCACCCCGAGACGCTGGAGCGCCTGTCGACGCTTGACAGGCGACTGGCGGCCCACTTCCGGGTCACCGCCTCTCCGGTCCAGCTCGCGCTTTACCACCCCGAGGCCGGCGAACGGCGCCTCTTCCTGGTCCCCGACGACTGGCCGCACCAGATCCCCCTGCCGCCCTCGCCGCTTCCCTGATCCTTCCGATCCGCGATCCCCGGTCCCCAACGAGGCGCGCCCGCTCCCTGCCTGGCAGGAAGCGGGCGCGCGACACGGCGGCCGGGGATGTGTCCGGCGTCAGTCGCCGGGCTTCTCGAAGACCCAGGTGGTGCCCTCCCGGGCGTCCTTGAGGATGATCCCCAGGGCGGCGAGCTCGTCCCGGATGGCGTCGGCCCGGGCGAAGTCCCTGGCCTTCTTGGCCTCGGCACGCTCGACGATCTTCCCCTCGATCTCGGCCTCGCCGATCGGCAGCGCCTCGGCCCCGCCCTTGAGGAAGGCCGCGGGCTCCTGCTGCAGCAGCCCCAGCACGCCACCGAGCCGCTTGAGCTCGGCGGCCAGCGCCGGTGCCTGGTCGGGCGCCTCCTTCCGGGCCCGGTTGAGTTCCCGGGCCAGGTCGAAGAGCACCGAGAGGGCCTCCGGGGTGTTGAAGTCGTCGTCCATCGCGGCGGTGAAGCGCGCCGAATGAGGGCCGCCCAGCCGGCCAGGATCGATGTCGTCGGGCGCCATGCCGTCCAGCGCAACCCCTTCGAGAGCATGGTAGAAACGCTCCAGCGACTTGCGGGCGTCGGCCAGCGACTCGGGCGCGTAGTTGATCGGGCTGCGGTAGTGGCTGGCCACCAGCAGGTAGCGCACCACCTCCGGATCATGGTGCTCGAGCACGTCGCGGATGGTGAAGAAGTTGCCCAGCGACTTGGACATCTTCTCCTGGTTCACGCGCACCGCCCCGGCGTGCATCCAGGTATTGACGTAGCGGTGGCCGGTCGCGGCCTCGCTCTGGGCGATCTCGTTCTCGTGGTGGGGGAACATCAGGTCCGGCCCGCCGCCGTGGATGTCGAAGGTATCGCCCAGGCAGCAGGTGGACATGGCCGAGCACTCGATGTGCCAGCCGGGCCGCCCCTCGCCCCAGGGGGAGGACCAGCTCGCCTCGCCGGGCTTGGCGGCCTTCCAGAGCACGAAGTCCAGCGGGTCCTCCTTGTGCTCGTCCACCTCGATGCGGGCCCCGGAGCGCATCTCGTCCGGATCCCGGTTGCTCAGCGCCCCGTAGCGCTCGAAGCGGCGCACCCGGTAGTAGACGTCGCCGTTGTCCGCCGCGTAGGCGAAGCCCCGGTCGATCAGCGTCTCGATCATGGCGATGATCTCGCCGATATGCCGCGTGGCACGGGGCTCCTGGTCCGGCGGCAGCACGCCCAGGCGCGCCTCGTCCTCGTGCATGGCCTCGATCATGCGCTCGGTGAGCGAGGCGATGCTCTCGCCGTTCTCGTCGGCCCGCTTGAGGATCTTGTCGTCGATGTCGGTGACGTTGCGCACGTAGGTCACCTCGAAGCCCCGCGCGCGCAGGTAGCGGGTGATGACATCGAAGGCCACCATCACCCGGGCATGACCCAGGTGGCAGTAGTCGTAGACGGTCATGCCGCAGACGTACATGCGCACCCTGCCGTCCTCCAGTGGCGTGAAGGGCTCCTTGCGGCGCGTCAGCGTGTTGTAGATCTGCATCTCGGCGCTCATGTTCACCCCTTCTTGCCGTCTTGCGCTGCCTTCTGGGCTTCCTGCTTCTTGACCTTGGCCCAGGTGTCCTTGAGCCCCACCGTGCGGTTGAACACCAGGGCCCCGTCGACACAGGCGTGGCGGTCGGCGCAGAAGTAGCCCACCCGCTCGAACTGGAAGCGGCTCTCGGGGGTGGCCTCGGCCAGGCTCGGCTCGCCGATGGCCTGCACGGTCACCAGCGACTCGGGATTGAGGTGGTCGAGGAAGTCGGCGTCCTTGTCCCTGTCGGGCTGCTCGACCTGGAAGAGGTTGTCGTAAAGGCGCACCTCCATGGGCACGCCGTGCACGGCGCTGACCCAGTGGATCACGCCCTTCACCTTGCGGCCTTCCGGATTCCTGCCGAGGGTGTCGAAGTCCACGGAGCAGCGCAGCTCCGTGATCTCGCCGTCGGCGCCCTTGATCACCTCGTCGCAGCGGATCACGTAGCTGTTGCGAAGTCGCACCTCCTTACCCGGCGCCAGCCGGAAGAACTTCTTGGGCGGCTCCTCCATGAAGTCGTCGGCATCGATGTAGAGCTCCCGGGTGAAGGGCACGCGGCGCACCGCCATGTCCTCGCGGGCCGGGTGGCCGGCCACCTCGTAGACCTCCTCGTGATCCTCGGGCACGTTGGTCAGCACCACCTTGAGGGGCTTGAGCACGGCCATGGCGCGCGGGGCGTTGTCCTCGAGGTCCGAGCGGATGGCGTGATAGAGCATGGCGATGTCCACCAGGCCGCCGTCGGCCCGGGTCACGCCGATCATGTCGCAGAACTTGCGGATCGAGGCCGGCGTGTAGCCGCGCCGGCGCATCCCGGAGATGGTCGGCAGGCGCGGGTCGTCCCAGCCGTCGACGATGCCGTTGTCCACCAGCAGCTTGAGCTTGCGCTTGGAGGTCAGGGTGTAGTTCAGGTTGAGCCGGGCGAACTCGATCTGGCGAGGCGTCACCGGCACCGGCAAGTTGTCCAGGAACCACTCGTAGAGCGGGCGATGGTCCTCGAACTCCAGGGTGCAGATGGAGTGGGTCACCCCCTCCAGGGCATCCGACTGCCCGTGGGTGAAATCGTAGGAGGGGTAGATCTTCCACTTGTCGCCGGTCTGGTGGTGGCTGGCGTGGCGGATGCGATAGAGGATCGGGTCGCGCAGGTTGATGTTGGGCGAGGCCATGTCGATCTTCGCCCGCAGTACCTTCTCGCCCTCGGCGAACTCGCCGACGCGCATGCGATCGAGCAGGTCGAGGTTCTCGTCCACGCCGCGCTCGCGGTAGGGGCTCGGCGTGCCCGGCTCGGTCAGGGTGCCCCGGTACTCGCGGATCTCGTCCGGCGAGAGGTCGTCGACATAGGCCTTGCCCTCGCGCACCAGGTGCTGCGCCCAGGCGTAGAGCTGGTCGAAATAGTCCGAGGCGAAGCGCACGGGGCCGGCCCACTCGAAGCCCAGCCAGCTCACGTCGGCCTTGATGGCGTCGATGTAGGCCTGCTCCTCCTTGGCCGGGTTGGTGTCGTCGAAGCGCAGATGACAGTCGCCACCGAAGTGCTCGGCAAGCCCGAAGTTCAGACAGATCGACTTGGCGTGGCCGATGTGCAGGAAGCCGTTGGGCTCCGGCGGGAAGCGGGTCACGATCTTCCCGGTCCGCCCGGCCTCGATCTCCTCGCGGATCTGGTTGCGGATGAAGTTCGGCGCGCTGGTGGTGTCGGTGGTCATGTCGGTGGGGCAACCTCTGGTTGAATCGCGGGCCTGGCTCGGTGCGCGACACGAGTCGGCGTGGAGGACACGCCCTCGCCTTCGCGCATCGAGGCAAAACGGCTATTATAGCGCCACGCCCATGGGCAGCGCCAAGGCGCATCCCCCATTGCCCTCCTCACAGCGCAAAGGAATGGATCGATGATCGTACTGCAGACCAACTTCGGCGATATCACCATCGCCCTGAACCACGACAAGGCCCCGAAGACCGCCGCCAACTTCGAGCAGTACGTGCGCGATGGCTTCTACGACGGCACCCTCTTCCACCGGGTGATCCCGGGGTTCATGGTCCAGGGGGGCGGCTTCGACAGCGACTTCAACCAGAAGCCGACCCGCGAGCCGATCGAGAACGAGGCCGACAACGGCCTGGCGAACACCCGGGGCACCCTGGCCATGGCGCGCACCCAGGACCCGCACTCGGCCACCGCCCAGTTCTTCATCAACGTCGCCGACAACGACTTCCTCAACCACAGCGGCAAGAACCTCCAGGGCTGGGGCTACTGCGTGTTCGGCGAGGTGGTCGACGGCATGGAGGTGGTCGAGAAGATCAAGGAGGTCCCCACCACCCGTCGCGGCATGCACGCCGACGTGCCCGCCGAGGACGTGGTCATCCAGAAGGCCTACGTGAAGGACGAGGACGGGGCCTGATCCTCGCCAAGTACGATCGCACGCCCGCCGGGAGTCACCAGGACCCGGCGGGCGTGATGCGTTTCACCCGCGGGTGCGTTCACCCGCTGACGTGTTTCCTCCTCCAACGGGGCCGAACATGACCACCCTGCTGATATCCGACCTGCACCTGCACCCCGGCGCCCCGGCGATCACCGAGGGCTTCCTTGCGTGGCTCGACACCCGCGCCCGGGGCTGTGACGACCTCTACATCCTCGGGGACTTCTTCGAGGCGTGGATCGGCGACGACCTGCTTGACCTGGTCGACCGGGACCCCACGGGCCATGCCGCCCTGGCGGCTCGCGTCGCCGCCGCCCTGAGGACCCTCGCCGAGGCAGGTACCGCCATCCACCTGATGCACGGCAACCGCGACTTCCTGCTGGGGGAGCGCTTCGCCGAGGCCGCCGGAGCCCGGCTGCTGCCGGACCCCAGCGTGGTGACCCTGGGCGACAGGCCGGTGCTGCTGATGCATGGCGACAGCCTGTGCACCCGGGACGAGGCCTACATGGCCTTCCGCCGACAGGCCCGGGACCCGCAGTGGCAGGCGCAGATCCTCAGCATGCCGATCACCGAGCGGATCGACCTGGCCAGGCAACTGCGCGAGCAGTCCGGGGAGGCCAACTCCAACAAGGCCGAGGACATCATGGACGTCACGCCCGAGGAGGTGGTCAAGGCGCTGCAGGAACATAATGTCACGACCCTGATCCACGGCCACACCCACCGCCCGGCGGTCCATGACCTCGAGATCGAGGGCGCCCCGGCCAGGCGCCTGGTCCTGGGCGACTGGCAGCCCGACCAGGGCTGGGAGATCGTCGTCGAGGCGACGGGAGCCCCCGAACTACGCGCGTTTCCCCTCTGACCCCGAAGGCCCAAGGCGCCATCCGATCGTGACCGGCTAGTGCGCCAGGCGACAGGCCTCCAGGGTCGCCTCCAGCGCCTTGGCGTCCGGCAGGCGGCCGGCGGGGGCGATCAGCTCCAGTCGCGAGTCCCGCCGCCAGGCCGTGGCGGATAGGCTGATCGCGCCCTGGGCCCGGTTGTAGAGTGACCAGCCGTCGGCCGAGTGCAGCACGCCCTTCACCCGCACCTCCCCAGGCAGCCCTCCCAGCAGCGCCGTGAGGCGATCCAGGTCGAAGCGATCGGCCGGGTGCCAGCGCCAGCCCAGGGTCGCATACCCCAGCGAGGCGCCCTCCTCCCGCCGCGGCCTGCCGGGCGCGGGCTCGCCCCCCGGCGAAGGGAGGCCCTCCCGGCCTGGCGCGCCCTCCCGGGCGGCCCGATGCGCCGGCGAGGTGACCTCCTCGGCGCCCTCGGCGTGGGCACGACCCTCCCGCAGCAGCGAGAGCGGCAGGTCCCCATGGGGCGCCTCGCGGATCCAGCGTTTCGGGGGCCAGAAGCTGCCGAGCCACTCCCTTGCCGCCTGGACCTGGCCGGGCGTGGCCAGGTCGGTCATGGTCAGGGCCACCCCGTCGGCCATGACCAGCTGGTCGCGGAAGGTCTCGTGGGCCATGGCCCGGGAATCCTCCAGCCGCCGCGGGTCGAGTAGCGCGATCACCTCCTGCACCGCCAGCGCCTCGGCGAGGCCCTCGCCGCGCAGCACCTCGATCAGCCCGGCCGGATGGCCGAGGCCCGAGGGCTCGATGAACAGCCGGTCCGGTCGATGGCGATGCAGCAGGGTCACCAGCGAGGCCTGCAGCACCACGGCCAGCTGACAGCAGAGGCAGCCCCCGGGCAATCCCTTCACCATCAGGTCGTCGCGCGCGTCGAACATCGCCTGGTCGATCCCGACCCGACCGAACTCGTTGATCACCACGGCCCAGCGCTCGTCGGCGGGCTTCTGCTCGATCAGGCGACGGATCAGCGAGCTCTTGCCGCTGCCGAGGAAGCCGGTAACCACATGAACGGGAATGGCGGAGAGGGGCTCGGGCATGGCGGACTCCAGGCGGGCCTGTAGAGGGGATCACACGATATCATGCGACGCCGTCCGAGCCGCAGCCATGGTCCAGACAAGCAGTGGTCCAGACAAGAAGACGCCCCCTGCCGGTCTTCACCGGCAGGGGGCGTCTGGCGCGTGGAACGCGGTAACGGGCGCGGTCAGAGCCGGTCGATCGCGGCCTCGTCACGCAGGGTGTCCAGAAGTCCCTGGATGGCCGCCTGGGCCCGCAACCGCTCGGCCATGTTGGCGACGAAGGATTCCACCTGCGCGTTCGGCACGCCGTCCTGGACCTGCTCCAGGGCGATCAGCACCACGCGCTCGCCGTCCACGGCATGCCCGTAGACCGGCACGTCGCCCTCGGGATGCGGCAGGCGGAAGGCCGCCTGGACCAGCGCCTCCGGCAGGGAGCTGCCGCCCTGGCGGCTGACCGACTTGGCCTGCTGCCAGTCGATCTCCAGGGGCTCGCCAGCGCGCAGGCTCTCGACCCGCCGTGCCGCCAGCTCGACCAGCGCCTCGCGCGTCTTCGCCTGGCGCACGGCGGCCTCGACCTCGTCGCGCACTTCCGCCAGCGGCAGCGTGGTGGGCTCGCGATGCTCGGCCACGCGCAGCACCAGGCGGCGGTCCTCGTCGAGCTCGATCACCTCGCTGTTGTAGCCCTCTTCCAGCACGTCGCCGCTGAAGGCCTGATCCATCACGCCGGGCTCGGAGAGCACGCCATCGCTGACGTTGCGGCCGACCCAGTCGCTCTGTTGGAGGGTCAGGCCCAGGTCGTCGGCCACGCTCTGCAGGTCGTCGGCGGCAAAGCTGTCGTCAATCAGTCGCTGGGCGCGCTCGTTGAAGGCGTCGTCGACCTGCTCGAGCGCCAGCTCGCGACGCAGCTGGTCACGGCTCTCCTCGAAGGAGGGACGGTCGAGCTCGGTCACCTTGATCAAGTGCAGGCCGTTGTCGGTCTCGACGATGTCGGAGACCTCGCCCTCGCCGAGGGAGAAGGCGGCGTTCTCAAAGTCCTCGCCGAAGAAGCCGCGGGAGATGACGCCCAGGTCGCCTCCGGCGTCGCTGGTGGAGCCGTCGTCGGAGACCTCGGCCGCGAGCGCGGCGAAATCCTCGCCCTCGGCGAGGCGCGCCTGGACCTGCTCGAGGCCTGCCCGGGCCTCCTCGCGGCTGCGCTCGTCCCCCCCTTGACTGTCGCCATAGGTCACCATGATGTGCGACACGCGCCGATCGGCCTCGGCCGCCCCGGCCTGCCAGGCCTCGCGCAGCGCGTCCTCGCTCACCTCGGCCTCATCGGCCATCTGCTCGCGGTCGAGCACCACGTAGTTCAGCTTCACCTGCTCGGGGCGACGGTAATCGGCCTCGTGGTCGGCATAATAGGCCTCGAGGTCCTGCTGAACGACCTCGGGCGCTGACGCCAGGTCGTCCGCCACCAGGGCATGGTAGCGGAAGCTGCGGGTCTGGCGCTGCAGGGCGGCGAGGCGCTCGCGCTCCTCCTCCAGGGTGAAGCCGCTGACGGCCAGGCCCTGCTGGACCTGCTGGCGCTTCAGGTCGACGCTGAGCTGCTGGCGGAACGACAGCGGCGTGAAGCCGGCGCTGGCCAGGCGATTGCGGAACAGGTCACGGTCGAAGCGCCCTTCCTGGTCCTGGAATTCCGGCAGGGTGACGATCAGCTGGTCGAGCTGCTGCTCGGAGACGTAGAGGCCGCCCTCCTCGGCGTACTGGGTCAGCAGGCGCTCGGTGATCAGCATGTCGAGCATCTCGGCGCGCAGGGCGCGCTCCTGGTCCGGTGGCACCTGGCCGCTGCGGATGGCCCGCTGGACCTCGAGCTCGAGCTGCTGGCGGGTGATCGGCTCGCCGTTGACCTCGGCGACCTCGTCGCCACTGTTGCCCAGCAGCCCGACCAGCGATTCCACGCCGAACAGCGCCATGGTCACGACCACGGCGCCGATGATGATCTTGGCGCCCCAGCTCCTGGAGCGGTCACGTATACTTTGCAGCATGCAGGCCTCTGCGGATGAAGTGAGTCGGGTCGCGCACATTATACGCATCCCCGGGCGTCTCGCGATGCCAGGGATGGTGTTGATGGCCGAAACAAGAACAGGCGCACCGCCGGGGCGATGCGCCTGTTAGGGAAACAACCGTCAGTGGGTCGGCAGGCGCCGTTGCCTCAGTTGACGGAGTCCTTGAGCGCCTTGCCGGCCTTGAAGCTCGGCACCTTGGCAGCGCTGATCTCGATCGGCTGGCCGGTCTGCGGGTTACGGCCAGTGCGAGCGGCACGCTCCTTGACGGTGAAGGTACCAAAACCCACCAGGGAGACGCTGTCACCCTTCTTGAGGCTGTCGGACACGGTGTCGACCATGGCATCCAGTGCGCGGGAAGCCGCTGCCTTGGGAATGTCGGCAGACGCGGCAATGGCTTCGATCAGCTCGGATTTGTTCACACTTCACCCCTTGACTATTTCGTAAATTGGCTCTAATCGGCGAGACTTTCAGCTGGCTGACGCGATCACAGCATGGCGATAGTTTATAGCAATGCGGTGAAAGACCTGTCAAGCAACCTTCCTTGCCAAACCCCGCCATACCGGGGTTTTGACTCCGGCATGGCGAGAAATATTATCGTTAGTGCGTACTGATCATTGACGCCTTGGAGGGGGAATCTTCCGCGTGGGTGTCTTCCTTTTTCGACTCGGGCTTCTCGGCCAGAGCCACCTCCAGGACTTCATCTATCCAGCCCACCGGTCGAATATCGAGGGCTTCCTTGATATTGTCCGGGACCTCCTTGAGGTCACGGCGGTTCTCCTCCGGTATGAGCACGATCTTTATACCACCGCGCCTGGCGGCCAGCAATTTCTCCTTTAGCCCGCCGATGGGCATCACCTCGCCGCGCAGGTTGACCTCGCCGGTCATGGCCACGTCGCAGCGCACCGGGCGACCCGTGTAGGCCGACACCATGGCCGTCACCATGGCGATGCCGGCGCTGGGACCATCCTTGGGCGTGGCGCCCTCGGGCACGTGGATGTGCAGGTCCTCCTTCTCGAAGCGCTCGGGATCGATGCCGAGCGACAGGGCCCGGGCGCGCACCACGGTCTGGGCGGCGCTCACCGACTCCTTCATGACGTCACCCAGGGAACCGGTCTTGTCCAGGCGCCCCTTCCCGGGGGTGATCACCGACTCGATGTTGAGCAGCTCGCCCCCCACCGAGGTCCAGGCCAGGCCGGTCACGCGCCCCACCTGGTCCTGCTGGTCGGCCAGGCCGTAGCTGTAGCGGCGCACGCCGGCATAGGGCTCGATGTCCGCGGCACAGAGCTGCAGCGGGGCCTGGGCCCCCTCCTTGCTCTCCTTCTCGAGCCTCTCGCGGAGCACCTTGCGGCACACCTTGGCGATCTGGCGCTCGAGCTCGCGCACCCCGGCCTCACGGCTGTAGTAGCGAATCAGCTCGAGCAGCGCATCGTCGGAGAAGGACAGCTCGTCGTCCTTGAAGCCGTTGGCCTTCAGCTGCTTGGGCACCAGGTAGCGCTTGGCGATGGCCAGCTTCTCATCCTCGGTGTAGCCCGGCAGCCGGATCACCTCCATGCGGTCGAGCAGCGGACCCGGGATGTTCATCGAGTTGGCCGTGCAGATGAACAGGGTCTCGGAGAGATCGTAGTCCAGCTCCAGGTAGTGGTCGCTGAAGGTGTCGTTCTGCTCCGGGTCCAGCACCTCGAGCAGCGCCGAGGAGGGATCGCCGCGGTGGTCCATGCCGATCTTGTCGACCTCGTCGAGCAGGAAGAGCGGGTTCTTGACCCCGGCCTTGGCCATGCGCTGGATCATCTTGCCCGGCAGCGAGCCGATGTAGGTGCGCCGATGACCGCGGATCTCGGACTCGTCGCGCACCCCGCCGAGGGCGAGACGCACGTACTTGCGGTTGGTGGCGCGGGCGATGGACTGCCCCAGGGAGGTCTTGCCCACCCCGGGCGGCCCCACCAGGCAGAGCACCGGCCCCTTGAGCTTCTTGACCCGCTTGTGCACCGCGAGGTACTCGAGGATGCGCGCCTTGACCTCCTCGAGGCCGTAGTGATCCTCGTCGAGGACCTTCTGGGCATGCACCAGGTCATGCTTGATGCGGGTGCGCTTCTTCCACGGCACCGCCACCAGCCAGTCGAGGTAGGAGCGCACCACCGTGGCCTCGGCGGAGTTGGGCGACATCATCTTGAGCTTGCCCAGTTCCTGGAGCGCCTTGTCGCGCGCCTCCTTGGGCATGCCGGACTCCTCGATGGCCTGCTCGTACTTCTCGGCCTCGTTGGGCACGTTCTCGAGCTCGCCCATCTCCTTCTGGATGGCCTTCATCTGCTCGTTGAGGTAGTACTCGCGCTGGGACTTCTCCATCTGGTCCTTGACCCGCGAGCGGATGCGCTTCTCCACCTGCAGGAGGTCGATCTCGGACTCGATCAGCGCCATCAGGTGCTCGATGCGATCGCGCACCCGGTCCATCTCCAGCAGTTGCTGCTTGTCGTCGATCTTCAGCGACAGGTGGGCGCAGATGGTGTCCACCAGGCGGCTGGGGTCCTCGATGCCGGAGAGCGAGTTGAGCACCTCGTTGGGCACCTTCTTCGACATCTTCACGTACTGCTCGAACTGGTTGAGCAGCACGCGCACCAGCGACTCCTGCTCGCGCTCGGTCAGGGGCTCGCTCTCGCGCAGGCTCACCTCGGCGCGGCTGAAGCCATCATCGACGGCGACGATCTCGCGGATGTCGGCCCGTGACTCGCCCTCGATCAGCACCTTGACGGTGCCGTCGGGCAGCTTGAGCAGTTGCATGATCTCGGCGACGGTGCCGATGGCGAACATGTCCTCGCTGTCGGGATCGTCCTTGCTGGCCTCGCGCTGGGCCACCAGCAGGACGCGCTTGTCGGCCTCCATGGCGGCTTCCAGCGCCTGGATCGACTTCTCGCGGCCGACGAACAGCGGAATGACCATCTGCGGGTAGACGACCACGTCCCGCAGCGGCAAAAGGGGCAGACTCAGGGTCTGTTCGGCGTTCTGCTGCATCGCAGACGTTCCTCACACGAAATCGGATGGATACTCAGGGAGTGGGGGCGCACCGGCGGGATTGCAAGGCGGTGGCGGGCGTCACGCTCGACCCCGTTGCACACGAAAGAGGAGCGACCCACCCCCGGGGTGCCGGACGGGCACCTCGGGGATGAAGCCGCTCCCTCGTCAGAGCGTATCGCGCCCGGCGTGTGTCAACCGTCGGTGCCGTCGACCCGCGGGGCTTCCTGCTGGGAATAGATCAGCAGCGGCTCGCTCTCGCCGGCGATCACCGAGGCATCGATCACCACCTTGGACACTCCCTCGAGGGAGGGAATCTCGTACATGGTGTCGAGCAGGACCGACTCGAGGATCGAGCGCAGGCCGCGGGCGCCGGTCTTGCGGGCCATGGCCTTGCCGGCCACCGCGCGCAGGGCGTCCTCGCGGAAGTCGAGCTCCACGCCCTCCATCTCGAACAGCCGGGCGTACTGCTTGATCAGCGAGTTCTTCGGCTCGGTGAGGATCTGGATCAGGGCATCCTCGGTGAGCTCGGTGAGGGTCGCGATCACCGGCAGACGACCGACGAACTCGGGGATCAGGCCGAACTTGACCAGGTCCTCGGGCTCGACGTCGAGCAGCAGGTCACCGATGCCCTTGGACTCGTCCTTGCTCTTGACCACGGCGTTGAAGCCGATCCCGCCCTTCTCGGCACGGTCGCGGATCACCTTGTCGAGCCCCGCGAAGGCGCCGCCGACGATGAACAGGATGTTGCCGGTGTCCACCTGCAGGAACTCCTGCTGGGGATGCTTGCGCCCGCCCTGGGGCGGCACCGAGGCGGTGGTGCCCTCGATCAGCTTGAGCAGCGCCTGCTGCACGCCCTCGCCCGAGACGTCCCGGGTGATGGACGGGTTGTCCGACTTGCGCGAGATCTTGTCGATCTCGTCGATGTAGACGATGCCGCGCTGGGCCTTGTCCACGTCGTAGTCGCACTTCTGCAGCAACTTCTGGATGATGTTCTCGACATCCTCGCCGACATAGCCCGCCTCGGTGAGGGTCGTGGCATCGGCGATGGTGAAGGGCACGTTGAGCAGCCGCGCCAGGGTCTCGGCCAGCAGCGTCTTGCCGCTGCCGGTGGGACCGATCAGCAGGATGTTCGACTTGCCGAGCTCGACATCGTCGTCCTTGCTGCCGAAGCGCAGGCGCTTGTAGTGGTTGTAGACCGCCACCGACAGCACCATCTTGGCGCGGTCCTGGCCGATCACATAGTCATCGAGGGTGTGACGAATCTCGCGGGGAGCGGGCAGGCGCTCCTCATCGGTCTCGGCATCGGCATCGAGCACCTCCTCGCGAATGATGTCGTTGCACAGGTCGACACACTCATCGCAGATATAGACGGACGGGCCGGCAATCAGCTTGCGCACCTCATTCTGGTTCTTGCCGCAGAACGAGCAGTAGAGCAGCTTGCCGCCTTCGTCCTTGCCTTTGCCGTCGGCCATTCGCGTACCTCTTTCTCGATGACGCCCCGTTCAGTATGGCTCACGGAGCGTCGGGTTCACCACGGCGGCCGCGGCCGCCGGGAAACGTCTCAGTGCATGAAGGTCACTCGGGTGAATTTCACGCTATCAGGATGTCGGCCGCTGTTCCAGCACCGCATCGATCAGGCCGTATTCGGCGGCCTGCGGACCGTTCATGAAGTTGTCGCGATCGGTATCCTTGGCGATGGTCTCGATCTCCTGGCCGGTATGGTGCGCCAGGATCTGGTTGAGCTTGTCGCGGATGCCGAGGATCTCGCGGGTATGGATCTCGATGTCCGAGGCCTGACCCTGGTAGCCGCCCAGCGGCTGGTGGATCATCATCCGCGAGTTGGGCAGGCAGTAGCGCTTGCCCGCGGCACCGCCGGCCAGCAGCAGCGCGCCCATGCTCGCCGCCTGGCCGATGCACACGGTGGAGACGTCGGGCTTGATGAACTGCATGGTGTCGTAGATCGACATGCCGGCCGTCACGCCACCGCCCGGGGAATTGATGTACAGGTGGATGTCCTTGTCCGGGTTCTCGGACTCCAGGAACAGCAGCTGCGCCACCAGCAGGTTGGCCATGTAATCTTCCACCGGCCCGATCAGGAAGATCACGCGCTCCTTGAGCAGGCGGGAGTAGATGTCATAGGCCCGCTCGCCGCGCGCGCTCTGCTCGACCACCATGGGCACCAGGCCGCCGGCGGATTGGATATCGAACGGGTTGCTCATCTGGTGATGTCCTTGGATCCGATGTATGGATGCGGAGGATGGGCGGCCTGCCCGGCCGGGTGGCCGGACAGGCGATCCGGAACGCGGATCAGGCCTTCTCTTCGCCCTTGGGCTCTTCACCCTGGGCCTCGGCGGTGGCCTCTTCGTCTTCCTCGGCCTCTTCGCCCTGCTGCTGGGCCGCGGCGAGGGCCTCCTGGTAGCCCATCTCGACGTCCTTGACGTTGGCCTGCTCGAGAAGGGCATCGACGGCCTTCTCCTCGAGGACGGCCGACTGGACCTGGGTCTTCAGCTGGTCATTACCCATGTAGTGGGCGACGACCTGCTCCGGATCCTGGTACTGCTGGGCCAGTTCCTCGACCTTGGCCTTGATCTCATCGTCGGTGGCCTCGAGCTCGTGGCTCTTGATCACCTCGGCCAGCAGCAGGCCGACCTGGACGCGGCTCTTGGCCTGCTCGCTGAAGAGCTCGTCGGGCAGCTGGGAGACGTCGAAGTCCTCGCCGAGGCCGAACTGCTGGGCCGCCTGGCGCTTGAGGCCCTCGGTCTCCTGCTGGACCAGCGCCTGGGGCACCGGGATGTCGTTGGCCTTCTTGAGCGCCTCGAGCACCTGCTGCTTGACGCGGTTGTCGACGGCCTGGCTCGCCTCGCGGGTCATGTTCTGCTTGACCTCGGCGCGGAAGGTGTCCAGATCGCCGTCCTCGACGCCGAACTTGGCGATGAAGTCGGCATCGACCTCGGGCAGGGCCTGGCCCTTCACCGCGTGGACCTTGACCTTGAAGGTCGCTTCCTGGCCGGCCAGCTGCTCGGCCTGGTAGTCCTCGGGGAAGGTGACCTTGAGCTCCTTGTCCTCGCCGGCCTTGGCGCCGATGAGCTGCTCCTCGAAGCCGGGGATGAAGCTGCCGGAGCCGATCACCAGCTCATGGCCTTCGGCGCTGCCGCCCTCGAAGGGCTCGTCGCCCAGGAAGCCCTGGAAGTCGATCTTCACCTGGTCGCCGTCCTCGGCGGCACGCTCGACCTCTTCCCAGCCGGCATTCTGCTTGCGCAGGGTGTCGATCATCTCGTCGACGTCGGCCTCGGTCACCTCGACCACCGGGCGCTCGACTTCGGCACCCTCGATGGACGACAGCTCGATCTCGGGGTAGATCTCGAGGGTGGCGGTGAACTCCAGGTCCTTGCCCGCCTCGTTGGTGGTGGCCTCGATCTGCGGATAGCCCGCCGGGTTGAGCTCGTGCTCGGAGATGGCGCGCACGTAGCGCTCGCGCATCACCTCGCCCACCACTTCGTTGCGCACGTCGTTACCGTACCGCTGACGGATCACCGACATCGGCACCTTGCCCTTGCGGAAGCCGTCCAGGCGCACGTTCTTGGCGGCATCCTTGAGACGGGCCGCAACGGCCTCGTCGACCTCGGCGGCCGGCACCTGAACCTTGATGCGGCGTTCGATCTGGGAGGTCGTATCGACGGAAACTTGCATGAAATGTCCTCTACCGACTGGGGCGTTCTGAAAGCGTGAAATGTTCAAAGGGCTGATTCTAAGAATCCCGCCCGGTACTGGCAAGCGCCGTGCCTGATCAGATGGGGGCCTGACGGCGCATTACAAGGGCATGGCGGAGATTTTTCCGACATGTCTGGCGCGAAAACTTTCGCGGTAACTCTCGCGATGACTGTCACGATGAGCACGGCGGCAAGCAGGATCGGGAAAACCGTGCGGGACGAGGGCGTCACGACACGAGGCAAGGAGGCGAAGGTACATGCTGCTGGAATGACGGGATCACGCCGAGGGAGGCAATGGGGTGGATGATGGGGATCGAACCCACGACCACCGGAGCCACAATCCGGGGCTCTACCACTGAGCTACATCCACCACTGCCTGGGCGTCATGTCGAGATGGGGTGGATGATGGGGATCGAACCCACGACCACCGGAGCCACAATCCGGGGCTCTACCACTGAGCTACATCCACCACGTCGACACGGGTCTTGCTGGGTGCTCCTGCAAGAAGCTCTTATGAAAGGCCCTTGCGGAAAGCGACTACAAAAGCTCTGACGAATACCTCGAACCGCTACCGACCACTCCATGCCTGGCATGGCGCGCCCAGCAGGACTCGAACCTGCAACCTACGGCTTAGAAGGCCGTTGCTCTATCCGGTTGAGCTATGGGCGCATTCTACGTACCCGGGCGCCTGACCGCAACCCTCACTGGAAAAATAAAACTTCCCAATCAAGAGGTTGTGGTCGGGGTGGAGGGATTCGAACCCCCGACATCCTGCTCCCAAAGCAGGCGCGCTACCAGACTGCGCTACACCCCGCCGGCTCTTGCACGGCCCTGACGCTGCCGCAGGGGCCTCGTCAAGCGCTGCGTATTCTACGTAACTTTACCCGCCGGTCAAGCGAGAACCTCGCCACTGCCGGACGGCGCTTTGCCTGCGGACCCCATCATGCGAAAATCGCCGCCCCGGACACAGTGCCCACCAGCAACCCACATCCACCGCAAACCATTCACCGCAAACCATTCACCGTAAACCAGAGGGAAGCTCGATGACCGCCCAACTGATCGATGGCAAGTCCATTGCCGCCCGCGTCCGCCAGCAGGTCGCCCGCCAGGTCCAGGCGCGCCGCGAGGCCGGAGGGCGCATTCCCGGGCTTGCCGTGGTCCTCGTGGGCGAGGATGCCGCCTCCGCCGTCTATGTGCGCAACAAGCACCGCGCCTGCGAGGAGGCCGGCATCCGCTCGTTCAAGTACCAGCTCCCGGCGGACACCAGCCAGGCGGAGCTCGAGTCCCTGGTCGACCAGCTCAACGAGGACCCGCGCATCGACGGCATCCTGGTGCAGCTGCCGCTGCCCGAGCACCTCGACGCGCGCCCGATCCTGGAACGCATCCTGCCCCACAAGGACGTCGACGGCTTCCACCCCTACAACCTCGGCCGCCTGGCGCAGCGCCTGCCGCTGCTGCGCCCCTGCACGCCCAAGGGCGTGATGACGCTGCTGCAGCTGAGCGGGCTCAAGGTCCGCGGCCTGGATGCCACCGTGGTCGGCGCCTCCAACATCGTCGGCCGCCCCATGGCGCTGGAACTGATGCTCGCCGGCTGCACCACCACGGTCTGCCACCGCTTCACCCGGAACCTCGAGGAACACGTCCGGCGCGCCGACCTGCTGGTGGTCGCGGTCGGCAACCCGGGCCTGGTCAAGGGCGAGTGGATCAAGCCCGGCGCCATCGTCATCGACGTGGGCATCAACCGCCAGGAGGACGGCCGGCTGATCGGCGACATCGACTTCGCCCCCGCCGCCGAGCGCGCCAGCTGGATCACGCCGGTCCCGGGCGGGGTCGGCCCCATGACCGTGGCCACCCTGCTGGAGAACACCCTCCAGGCCGCCGACATGCACGACGCCGAGGCGGAGACGGAGGCCTGAGGGCTCGTGCGGGTTTCGTGAAGGGCCCAGCCGGGAACTCCCGGCGCTCTCGTGCGCCTAACGTCGAATTCCGCTATCATCGCCCGCTCCATTTTTCCCGTCCCATTTCCAGATCGTGAGGTCGTCCCGATGACCGACAAGAAGATGAACGTCGAGAGCTTCAACCTCGACCATACCAAGGTGAAGGCCCCCTACATCCGGCTTGCCGACGTCAAGACCGGCGAGCACGGCGACACCATCCACAAGTACGACATGCGGATCTGCCAGCCCAACCAGGACCACATGGACATGCCCGGCCTGCACTCCCTGGAGCACCTGATGGCCGAGATGTCCCGCAACCACTCCGACCGGGTCGTCGACATCAGCCCGATGGGCTGCCAGACCGGCTTCTACATCGCCATGCTCAACTTCGACGACTACGACGGCGTGCTCGACCTGGTCGAGGGCACCCTCAAGGACGTGCTGGAGGCCGACCAGGTGCCCGCCTGCAACGAAATGCAGTGCGGCTGGGCCGCCAGCCACAGCCTGGAGGGCGCCAAGCGGATCGCCCGCGGCTTCCTGGCCAAGCGCGACGAGTGGGCGGAAATCTTCGCATGAAGCGCATCGGCATCATCGGCGCCATGGCCCAGGAGGTCGAGCAGCTCGCCTCGCAGCTGGAGGATCGCCGCACCCGCCACCATGTCGGCTGCACCTTCCACCTCGGCAGGCTGCACGGCATCGAGGTGGTGATACTGCAGTCCGGCATCGGCAAGGTGAATGCCGCCATCGGCACCACCCTGCTGCTGGACGTCTACCATCCCGAGGCCATCATCAACACCGGCTCCGCCGGCGGCTTCGGCGAGGGGCTCGAGATCGGCGACGTGGTGGTCTCCAGCGAGGTGCGCCATCACGACGTGGACGCCGTGGTCTTCGGCTACGAGCACGGCCAGGTGCCGAACATGCCCGCCGCCTACCTGCCCGATGAGCGCCTGGTCAGGGTGGCAAGGGAGAGCGTCGAGGCGCTGGGCGAGGTCAACGTCGTGGAGGGGCTGATCGCCACCGGCGACGTCTTCATGGCCTGCCCGGAGCTGGTCGCCACCACCCGCACCCGCTTTCCCACCATGCTCGCCGCCGAGATGGAGGCCGCGGCCATCGCCCAGACCTGCCATCTCTACGGTTGCCCCTTCGTGGTGATCCGCGCGCTCTCCGACATCGCCGGCGGCGGCGACAACCACCTCTCCTTCGGGGAGTTCCTGGAAAAGGCCGCCGATCACTCGTCCCGCATGGTCACGGCCATGGTCGACCGCCTGGGCCACCACTGCCGCCAGGCCGAGCGCCTGGAGGGCTGAGCCATGGCACCGCGGACGGCAGGCGGGTGGCGGGGGCTCCTCCTCTGCCTGCCGCTGCTGGGCCTGCCGCTTCTGGTCACGGGCTGCGCCACGCACCTGACCACCGCCGACGCCCCCGCCATCGCCCGATCGACGCCGCCCCCCGAGCTCGACTTTCGGCGCCTCTCCCCGCGCCCCTACACGCCGCCCGACTGGCCGGAGGCCCTCGAGGCCCGCGTGCTGCTCCCGGACACCCCGTCCGACTTGCGTCGCCCCGCCGCCCTGCTGGTGCATGGCGGCGGCTGGCAGCGGCGCAGCCCCGACGACATGACGGATATCGCCGAACGCCTCGCCCGGCACGGCTACGTGACGGTCAACGTCGCCTACCGCTTCGCCCCGAGTACCGCTTCCCCGCCCAGCTCGATGATCTCCGGCAGGCCATGGCCTGGATCCACGAGCAGGCCGACGCCTGGCACATCGATACCGAGCGCATCGTCGGCGTCGGCTACTCCAGCGGCGCCCACCTGGTCAGCCTGCTGGCCCTGTCGGACGAGGGGGGCCTTGCCGCCGTGCTGGCCGGCGGGCTGCCCAGTGACCTCCTGAAGTTCGATGACGGCCGCCTGGTGGTCGAGTTCATCGGCGGCACCCGGACGGAGAGGCCCCAGGCCTACCGGCGGGCCTCGCCGATCTACCAGATCGACGCCGACGCCCCGCCCCATTTCCTCTTCCATGGCCGCTGGGACGGCCTGGTGCCGGTGGACCATGCCACGGACTTCCATGCGGCGCTCGTCGCCCAGGGCGTGGAGAGCGAGCTCTACCTGCAGCACTACCGCGGCCACTTCACCAGCTTCCTGATGCGTGACGGCGCCATCGAGGCCGGCATCGCCTTCCTGGATCGGCAGCTGCTCGACGACTGAGCCCCTGTCACCGACGACCCTGCCTCCATCTTCCCTGCCACCAATGACGACTCGAACCATGTCTTCAGCGACGGCTGGAACGACAGCGGCCGCCCCGGGGGGCGGCCGCGTGTGGTGATATCGTCACCGGGAATCGGTCTCAATCGACGAGCTTCCAGCCCAGCGTCTCGCCGGCGGCGAGCGGCACGATGGTCTGCCCCTCGGCATAGGGCAGCGACTCAGGCACCTGCCAAGGCTCGCGCATCAGGGTGACGGTCTCGGCGTTGCGCGCCATGCCATAGAAGTCCGGCCCGTGGTGACTGGCGAACCCCTCCAGGTGCTCAAGAGCGCTGGCCTGCTCGAAGGCGGTGGCATAGAGCTCCAGGGCCGCCGGTGCGCTGTAGGCGCCGGCGCAGCCGCAGGCGCTCTCCTTGTCGCCCCGGGCGTGGGGAGCGCTGTCGGTCCCCAGGAAGAACTTGGGGCTTCCGGAGATGGCGGCCTCCACCAGCGCCTGGCGATGACGTTCGCGCTTGAGGATCGGCAGGCAGTAGTAGTGCGGGCGAATGCCGCCGACGAGCATGTGGTTGCGGTTGAACAGCAGGTGATGGACGGTGATGGTGGCGGCCACGTTGGCCGGTGCCGCGGCGACGAAGGCCGCCGCCTCGGCGGTGGTGATGTGCTCGAAGACCACCTTCAGGTCCGGGTGACGCGCCAGCAGGGGCTTCATCACGCGCTCGATGAAGACCGCCTCGCGATCGAAGATGTCGATGTCGGCGTCGGTCACCTCGCCATGGACCAGCAGCGGGATACCGAGTCGCGCCATGGCGGCGATGGCCTCGTCGCAGTGGGCGAGGTCCGTCACGCCGGAGGCGGAGTTGGTGGTCGCCCCGGCGGGATAGAGCTTCACCGCCTGGACCAGGCCACTGGCCTGGGCGCGTTCGATCTCTTCCGCCGGGGTGTTGTCGGTCAGGTAGAGGGTCATCAGCGGCTCGAAGCTCGCCCCGGCGGGCAGGGCCGCCAGGATCCGCTCGCGGTAGGCCAGCGCCTGAGCGGTGGTCGTCACCGGCGGCTTGAGGTTGGGCATGATGATCGCGCGGCCCATCTGGCGAGCGCTGGCGGCCACCACGGACGAGAGGGCCTCGCCATCGCGCAGGTGGAGGTGCCAGTCGTCCGGTCGGGTCAGGGTAATCGAGTTCACGGCAGGTCCTGTTTCGAAAGTCTGTAGCGTGAGCGTCTGTGCGGACATTGTATCGCAACGCCCCGGGATTCCCGAGGCCACGGCAGGCCCTTTGTCTGCTAACATTGGCGGCCGATTCCCCCCAGCTCCCGGAGCCCGATGCCGACCGCCTCCCCCGCACGCTCGCCCCTGCGCGCCGACCTCCTGCTGCTGCTGGTCACCCTGCTGGCCGCCGGCGGCTGGATCTTCTCCAAGGAAGCCCTGGCGGAGATGCCGCCGCTGCTGTTCATCGGCACGCGCTTCCTGATGGCCGGAGCCATCCTGGCCCTCTTCGCGCAGGCCAGCCTGCGACGCCTGTCGCCCGTCGACTGGCGACGCGCGGCGGGTGTGGGCCTGATCTTCAGCGCCGCGGTGTCGCTGTGGGTGCTGGGACTGCAGCATTCCCGCCATCTCGGCGAGAGCGCCTTCATCAACAGCCTGGGGATCCTGCTGGTGCCGGTGGTGGCGCGCCTGCTGTTCGGCGACCGACCGCCTCGCACCACCTGGCTCGCCCTGCCGGTGGCGCTGGCCGGCTTCGCGCTGCTGTCGCTGAATGCGGGCTTTAGGATCGAGCCCGGCCAGTGGCTGATGGTCGGGGCGGCGGTAGGCTTCTCGCTGTTGATCAATGCCAACTCGCGGGTGGTGCAGCGGGTGGCCGCCCTGCCGCTCACCGCCATCCAGCTGGTCGTGGTGGGCCTGGGGCTGACGCTCGCCTCGCTGGTCCTCGAGCCCTGGCCGACGCGGTTATCGGCCTCCACCCTCGGCTGGTTCGCCGCCAGCGTCTTCTTCGCCAGCACCCTGCGCTTCTTCCTGCAGGTGCACGCCCAGGGCCTGACCACCCCCAGCCATGCCGCGGTGATCCTGATGCTCGAGGCGGTCTGGGCGGCCCTGATGGCCAGCTGGTGGTTCGGCGAGACCATGACGCTGCTGCAGCTGGTGGGCTGCTCGCTGATCTTCGCGGCCCTGCTGATCAATCGCTGGTACTGGGTCCGACGTCTCTTCAAGGGACGCTGAATGCCGTATCATGGCGCCAGCCTTCCCAGGCCGCCCCATTGATGAGGACAGCATGCCCAAGGTAAGACACTACGCCGACATCGTCGCGATCCTGGCCGGTTTCATGTGGCTGGTGCTCTACTGGTCGGTCAGTGTCTCCGCCCACCTCGGCAGCATCGAGCCTTCCCTGGCCGCCCTGCTGATGGTGGGGAGCCTGATCCTGATCAGCTTCGTGCACCGCCCCATCCGCGTGCTGCTGGGCCGCTACCATGTGCGCAAGCGGCGCACCGAGATGTGGATGCACATCCTCGCCCTGCCCCTGACCCTGGCCTTCCTGCTGGCCATCGGGATCGACCACCTCATCACGCCGATGAACGGCGAGCAGAAGATGCTGCTGTTCAATGCGCTGGCCACGGCCGGCTGGCTGGTGTTCGTCGTCACCCTCCTCGTCAAGCTGCTGTGTCACCTCGTCCAGCAGAAGCGCAAGGCACGCAAGTAGGAGACGTCGCCCCGTCACCCTAAACCTGGGGGGACGACGGCCCCCGGCGATTCAGAAGCGATCCACCCGAAACGGCGCCATGTCGATATCGGGCGTCTCGCCATCCATCATCTGGCCGAGCAGGCGACCGGTGGCCGGCCCCAGGGTGAAGCCCTGGTGGCCGTGCCCGAGGGCCAACCAGAGCCCCGCCTGGCCCGGCGCCGGGCCGATCACCGGCTTCATGTCCGACGTGCAGGGACGCGCCCCCTTCCAGGGCTCGGCCTCGAGACGCTCGCCCAGTGGGAAGAGACGACGCGCCGCGCGCTCGGCCGCGGCCAGCTGCGCCAGGTGGGGCGGCGCCTCGAGACGCTCCAGCTCCGCCCCGGTGGTCAGCCGGATGCCGGCCTGCATGGGCGCCAGCAGGTAGCCGACCTCGGCATCCATCACCCAGTGGTTGAGCCGGGCCGCCCCCGACGTCCCGTAGTGCATGTGGTAGCCCCGCTTGACGAAGAGCGGGATCTCGATGTCCAGCTCATGGAGCCAGTGGCGAGACCAGGGCCCCATCGCCATCACCAGCTGCTCCGCCTCGAGGGCCCCGTCGGCGGTGGAGACACGCCAGCCACTGCCCTGGCGGGCCACGCCCGTCACCTCGGCCTGATGCACCCGTCCCCCTTCCGCCTCGAGGCTCCTGGCGTAGGCCTGCACCAGGCCGCCGGGGTCGGCCACCGTCCAGGGGTCCTGCCAGTGGATGCCTCCGGCCATCCCCTGGGCCAGGCCCGGCTCCAGAGACGCCAGTTCGCCGCCGTCCATGACACGGTGGCGCACGCCGAAGCATTCATCGTCGGCTCGCGCGCTCTCGGCTCGGGCTTCCAGTTCGGCGACCGAATGATAGACCTCGAGCCAGCCCTCCTTGCGCACCAGGCCCTCGGCCCCGGCGGCCTCGATCATCGGCGCGTGGGACTCCAGCGACAGCGCGATCAGGGAGGCATACTCCGGCACGATCTGCCGGTAGCGTGGCGAGGCGGAGTTGTGCCAGTAGCGCAGCAGCGGACCGGCGGCCTGCAGCATGCCGCCGGGACGATAGCGGATGTCTACCTGGCGGTTGGGGAGCACGCGTAGCAGGGTGGCGAAATCGCGCGGGAAGGGATAGGGCCGCACCGCCTCGCGCTGGATGATGCCGGCATTGCCGAAGGAGGTCTCGCGGCCGGGCTCACGCCGGTCGACCAGCGTCACCGAATGCCCGCGCCGGGCCAGGTGCCAGGCCACGGACACCCCCACGATACCGGCCCCCAGAACGATGATCTCGCGTGCCATCCTGCCCCTCCTGTTGCCATGAATGATCCTGGCATGAACGATGAACGGGCCCGACACCGCGGACCCGTTCTCGATCATACCAGCCCACCGGGGAAGGTGGCTCGCGATGGCGCGTCACGCCGTCACTCGCCTGGCGCCTCCTCCGCCAGCTTGGCGCGGATGAAATCGCCGTGGCTGACGTGAAGCAGCTCGGCCAGGCGCCGGATGCGGTGCTCCTCGAGATGATGCTTCTCGCCGTCGGCCAGCGACAGCGACCACATCATGCGCACCAGTTCGCAGCGCTGGTCGTAGTCGAAGTGCTCCTTCACCAGGCTGACGAACCGATAGTGGTCCACCGCCGTCTCGGCCTCCTCCCGCGCCAGGCGGATCAGCTCTTCCAGGGCGGTGTCCTTCAGGTCGAAACGCCGCTGCAGCAGTTCTCGCAGCAGGGCCAGTTCGCTGTCGTCGAGGTGGTAATCCGCCAGCACCACCTCGACGAGCAGGGCCGCCGTGGCCAGCTCCAGCGAGATCGCCGGCTCATCGGGACGATCGCCCGCCGCCATCATGTCGTTGAAGAAGCGCTGTATGGAATCGATCATGCCGGACTCCGGTGAAAGCGTTGGGGGATCACGATGTGGCAGTCGTCACCATTGTCACGGGCGCCCGCCTGTCCGTCCACAGCGCAAAGAGACCATTTGATTTCACGCTCTCCCAACAGCAGACAGGAAGTGTCGGTCGAAGGCCCTGTCGAAGATCCGATGGACATTAGCTCCCCAGTCATGATTCACCTCGAGGATCACCACGCCCGAGGCCTCACAGGCAAGGTCCCATCCGAGCGAGGGGGCGAAAGGAAACAGGCGGTGAGCACGGGTCGCAAAGTCCAACATCTGTTGAAGGCGAGGCACCTCGAACCCCTCGATTCTTTGTCCAGTATCCGGATGATACTCGACGAGATCAAAGGGCTTCTTCCTGAAGCCCGGCGATATCACCCGGCCGGATTCGACATCGAGGTTGGCCACCAATCCGCCTGACGACCAGTTGTCGACCATGGAACCGTCACAGCCGATGCGCAGGACGGCACAGTAGGGTATCGGGTCACCCCGTCCTTGCAACACCGTGACGACCCTGACCGTATTGATCGCCCCGGGATACAGGGCGCTCATCGCCTCATGCTGCTCCAGGGGCCTCTGGAGCAGATAGGGACCGGTAGAGGACAGGTATGAGGACACCCTAGGGTCGTCCGAGCTGCGGATCAGCGCACATCGTCTTCCGCCGGTACCCATGACGGGTTTGACGAAGAGGCCTCCCCCTCCGGCCAGAAGACGATCGGCGAACTCCACCGCCTTCCCGTCCAATTGACGTACCTTGCCCGCTTCGATAAGCCCCAGGTCTTCACATACCGGCATGCCGGAATACGAAAGGAGTGAATTCAAGTACAGCTTGTTGCGAAACAACAAGGTGGCGTCATAGGATTTCCCATTCACCAACACTCTCTTGCAGCCGCGCACCCGGAGGCGGTAAATCTTCAGATAGTCATAAATGCCGGAAGGCGTCATGGGTGGGGCCAACCCCATACGTTGCTTTTCCGCCCATCTTCGGTATATCGACAGCAGCATGAACGCTTCCCCGGGAGACACGATGACGCCTGACACACTCGCTGTCAGGCCTGTACGTAACACGACCCGGCGAGCTTCCACACACCGGTATCGATCTGATGGTAGGAATGGGACAGCCATTTCGAGAGCGCAACACGGCATCGCGCACGATCAAGCATA
Source organism: Halomonas aestuarii (assembly GCF_001886615.1). Classification (NCBI taxonomy): domain Bacteria; kingdom Pseudomonadati; phylum Pseudomonadota; class Gammaproteobacteria; order Oceanospirillales; family Halomonadaceae; genus Halomonas; species Halomonas aestuarii. The sequence continues at coordinate 3,238,042 of NZ_CP018139.1, read as the reverse complement.
AATCTCAGATCGCTTCGGATGACGGCTGGGCATCCCGTTCGTCAAGGCATGCAACGATTCGGCTGCATACCTCGCTGTCATAAAGCGCCGCATGCCGATCGACAAAAGCCTTCAGCCTTCCGGCGTGGAGGCCGGCTTGGAGCTCCGCCCAGGCCGCCGGCAACTGTGACCAGTGGGTGATCACAGGGCCAGGCGCGTCGTCGACGTAATTCCCGTAGATGCCCACATCCTGATTCAGGTAGGTCTCGAGGTCCGGTGCCATAAGTACGATCGGTCGCTCCAGGCAGGCATAGTCATACATCACACTCGAGTAGTCGGTGATCAGCACATCGACGGCCGGCAGCAAGGCATTCACATCCGGGAAGCTAGCCACCGGAACCTCCCGGATACAAGATGAGCCCTGCGTCAGCTCATCGAGGCCCCTCATGCACAGGGAGACATGACCACGTACCAGGAGGAGCAGTCGCTCCCGCTCGAGCCAGACCTGCAATGCCGCCAACCCCCCCTCCTGTGCCAAGTCTAGCGTGCCCTGTCCCTGCATCCGGACGGTCGGTGCATACAGCAAGATACCCGCATGGGATCGTGCCTCGATACCATGACGTAAAAGCAGCGCCCTGGCATCGGTATGAAAGGCATCCCAGCGGGGATACCCCAAGGCGATCACCCGTGACGGATCCAGTCCATAGGCCGAGGTCATGCGTTCCCGCCCCACCGCGGAAGCGACCAGTACGCAACTCGCCGGTCGCTTGCCAGGGAGGAGCCGCTTGAGGTGACGATCAAAGAAAGCCGTCAACCGCCCAATCCGTTGGGAACGTGCATCACGTCCCATGCACTTGAGAGGGGTCCCATGGGTCAGGTTGACGAGTTCTGCACCTAATGAGGCGTGGGAATTGACATCCTCGGCCGAATGGGTGACGAGAACCCGCCCGGCACGCAGCGAAAGCAGGATACCCTGGAGCGAGTATGCCATGGCCGCCTCACCACCTTCCTGGCGTGCCTGGCGTACCACGCCGGCATCATGCGACAGCCATACCGCGCGCAGTGCAGGCTCATGGTCTCGCACATGACGGTAGAGATGGCACGCATTATCGGCGTACTGCCTACCATGCCAGGCGCCGAAGACCCACAGCCGAGTGTCACGCGGCCAGAGCAGCGCCGGAAGGCACAGTGGTAACCAGGCGAGTTGATGCATCAGACGCAACAGATAGGATCTCACGAAGGCACCTCTCGGCGTGAGTCGAAACGTCAGGGGGCGCTGGGATGGCCCCACCAGCAAAGACCGCGACGACAAGGCGACGTCAGCCGAAGATCGGCATGTAGGCCCTCAGGTAGGAGGATTCGAGGAACTCACGTATCGCCGCCTTTCTTCCAAAATTCTTGACCATGGGCAGTTGCATGACGGCTGGATCCAGCCGGCTGATGATCATTCGCTGAAGCTCGTCACTCGCTCGATACGGTTCCGGCACGGACAGCATCATATTGAGCAGTGTCCTGTTGTTGAAGATGACCGTGGGGCTGCAGTAGTAATCCGAATCCTGCAGGACCTGTGACTGCCAGGTTCCGACACGCACCTCCCAGTAATAGAAGTCCAGCCAGTCAAATCCGCACCGCTCGACCCGATCGAACTCGGTACGGCGAGACCAGTCATCAAATGCTCGGGCGATCAGGCGATGCCAGGACAGCATGAAGGGCACCCGCTTGTAGAGCGGCACCATGGCATGGGGGGTCATGGGAAGGCGGCGAATGTGGAACTTCCTTCTCATGAAGCTCCTGGCGATCTCGGAAATGCAGGAACGTATCTCGAATCCCTTAAAGGTGCCGAAATGCTGTTTCCTGAAGAGCACGGTCCCGGCGTTGGGCGCTCGGGTCCTTCCCTGAAGCTGAAGGTAGCAATGCCGAAAAGCATCCTCGGGGGTGGGGCGTAGGATTTCGATGTCCTCAAAGGTGAGGGATAATCGGCGAGCGAGGGCTCGCGTGCAGGTCGCATCACGGTTTCTCTTGTGGTCGCCCGAGAACGTGAAGAACCGGATCGCATCCCTGTGCTGCACCGTGGCAGCGAGACTGACTCGGCTGTCGACGCCACCACTCAGCGCGCAGGTCACGGGCCGCTCGTATCGGGTCAGGCAGTCAATGGAAGCACACAGGGCAGATGCCACGGCCTCGACAACCTCCTCAACGGGACGCTCTACCCTCTGGCTTGTTGGATAGAAACGGTGAAGTTTCAGGGTATCGGTGTTGTGACGAAGGCTCACGTTGGGGGTCAGCAGCCTGACGCCATCGACTTCCGTCAGGTCAGCGGGACAGTGCCGGATGCCGAGATGGTAGAACCTTGACGCGAGGAGACGTTTCACTGTGGGGTCGTCGGGCAGGGACAGCATGGTCCCGATGAAGTAGGCATGCGAACTCAGCACCAGCCGCCTGTCATCCAGGGCGTAGGCGACCGGCAGCGACGCGCAGGCATCCGGCACCACGCGAAGCCCCTTCCCCGCCTCACTCACCAGAAGAACGAAACGTCCGCTGAGCTCACTTGCGGCTGCGAAGAAGGCGTCGAGACCCTGGCACCAGCACGTCGCCAATACCTGCAGGGCGTCTCTGCCGACATGGCCGCTGAACGGGTTGTAGAGATGTCCCAGTGCGACAATATCCGCATCCGCTCCGGGCACCGGTACGACGTCACAGTCGTCGAGGCTGTGCCAGATGCGGATATCGCGAAGGGAGAAAAAATGCTCAAAACTCTCGCCCAGTGCATGGAGGGGCTGATGACGCGTTTCGCCTGCCACTATCAGGTAAGTATTCCTCGGACCAGGGTTGTTCCCGGGCCGCCTGGCATGCTCACGACCAGACATAGAGCGACTCCTCGAACGGTAGATGACGTGCCGACATGACGCTCACCCGAAGTCCTTGCGTAGCTGTTCCAGGACATCGAAGGCATGAAGGACATCCTCGCGGGACACGCTGCTGAACCGGTTCAGCGAGCGCTTGAGCTCGGTCGTCGATACCCCCTCCGTGCGCGGAAGGTAGACCACCTTGCAGTGCGGGGTGAGAAAGTCGAAGTGCCCCTTCCAGTCGTCCCCGATGGCGAAAGTGCTCACCGCATATCGCTTCACGTCGTCGATTTTCTGTTCCCAATTCGTCTCGGGAATGACCTCGTCGACGAAGCGGATCGACCGCACGATCTCTGCACGCTGCTCGAAGGGGATCAAGGTACGCTTCCCCTTTCCGGCGTTGAACTCATCCGTGGACACGGCCACGATCAGCCGGTCGCCCAGGCTGGCGATGCGGCGCAGCAGGTTCAGGTGACCGATATGAAACATGTCGAAGGTGCCATAGGTAATCACGGGCCGACTCATCATCGTTCCTCCTTTCCCGCTCCCGAGGCCACTCGCCGCGAAGGGGAATGCATGTGGGTAAAGAACGTGTCAGGCAGTATCAGCGAGAGCAGGTGGTAAAGGGTTCGGGCCCGCATACCGTCCCAACGCAGGGCGCCGAGATCCGACTTCACGGACTGGCCATGACGCTTCTTCTCCACCGCCCAGGAAAGCACCTTGCGATTGATCGCGGCATGCAACTGACGTCGCTCGCTCCAGCAAAGACGCTCGGAGTACTCTGCCAGCAGATCTGCCACGGGATGGCCATCACGCAGATTGCCCAGGTCCCGAGTGACGCCGCTGTGCTGCAGTTGCCATAGGCTGGTCACCGCGGGATCATAATGGATGGCATCGAGTTCGCACAGCGTCTTCAGCCAGAAGTAGACGTCTCCTCCCCGCCGATAGCGACCAATAGGAAAGCCACCCAGTCCCAGGAAGCGATCACGACGCATGCAGGCACCATTCATGTGTATGAAGTCACACCGCGCGAATGCGCTCAGGGCAGCTCGTCGCGACATGACGCCTTCGGCCCGCAGCCCCACGCGGGGCAGTCGCTGATCCCTCTCGATCTTCTGATAGCCATTCACGAAGAGATCCAGGCCGGGATGGGCTTGGATGGCATTGGCAAACCGCGACAGGTGATCGAACAGCACCAGGTCATCGGCATCGAAGAATACCAGCCACTCGCCCCGGGAATGCTCGGCGCCAAGGTTGCGAGCGGCATAGCCACCGGGGCCCGGTTCGTCGCGCTGTAGTAGCCGCAGCCGCCCCCGGATCTCGGCCTCCTTCAAGATCTCGAGTGAGCCATCGGTGGAGCCGTCATCGACGGCGATGATCTCGAAATGACGGCACGTCTGACGGTAGAGACACGTCAGGGAGGACGACAGGGTCGCCACCTTGTTGTAGACGGGCATGACAACGGAAAACACCGGCATTACCGTGTCTCCTGACTCGGATAGAAAGGACAGGGGGCCAAGGCGCAACGGGTGTCGAACATTTCCGCCCAGCGCACTACCTCGAGGGCATCGACACCCTCTCCCGCGCGCGAAGAGAAGAGAAGACGGCCAGGGATGGGCGTCATGTTCACCCCGTCTGTCGTGCCTGGCGGCCATCACCCAGAGGCCTCGACGCCGGCCTGCTCGCCCAGGACTCTTCTGATCACGTTGCGTGACAGGGCACCGCCACCGCGATAGATCACATAGGCAAAGAGCTCGGCACTGCGAAACCCCAGGAGGGTCGAGCTCAGGAATCGTGCATCCATGGCGATACCGTTCCTGGTGGCATGAAAGACATACTTCTTCATGAAGTGAACCGCCCGGTACCTGATGAACCTTTTTATCTCGGGATCCGGAAGGTCACGATGCAGTTGCAGCAGTGAGCGAATGGTGTCGCGGTATCCTAGGATATGTCGGACACTCTTTGCCTGCGTCACCGTGGAGCCATGTCGCACTCGACGGAAGAAATAAAGGTCGTCCGTGACATGGTAAGACCCGGCAGAGAGGATCAAGGGGTACAGGATATGCTCGTCCTCGTGGTAGTGCTCGATGAACGCTAGCGGGGTATCCACCCAAAGGGAGCGCCTCGAGAGATACAGGCAAGGACTGCACGAGATCCTCCCCGCTTCACCAAAGGCACGAAGCAGCTCCAGCGGGGAGTGATAGGTGCCGTTGAAACCCCTGCGGTAGTCCATGCTGAAGAGGCCTTCGGCCGCCTCATCACAGAAGATCTCCCCGGAGAAGAAGACGATATCGGGGAAGGCGTTCTCCTCGACGATGCCCTTCATCGCTCCGACAAACCCCGTTGACAGCATGTCATCCGCATCGAAAAAATAGATATAGTCGCCGCTGGACAGGGAGATCCCCAGGTTTCGTGCGGCTCCCTGTCCCTGGTTTCCTGTCGACAGGATCCTGACGGGATAAGGGTGCGGAAACGCCTGAATAACGGCCAGGGTATCATCGAGGCTGCCGTCGTCGATGATGATCACTTCATCCGGAAGCACGTCCTGACGAGAAAGGGAGTGCAGTGCCTCCTGAACATAGGGGGACACGTTATACGCTGGGATGATTACACTGACCGTGGTGCTATTCATGGCAAGACTCGCGGAGTATGTGCGCGCATTTGTCGGGCTTTCTCAGATGACATATTGAGCTAACGCACGCGTTATAAGGTATCCATCGCGGCTCGCTAGCCTCAGGCGTCACGGACGGTAAAGCCCTTCAACTCTGCCCGTCACCCATTCGTTTCCTAAGGAACATGACTTTCCTGCCGGAGGGATAGCGATGCGAGTAGTACAGGTATTTTCGACCCAGCCCCCAGAGGAGGAAAGAGGACAGGCGGTGACGAAAGCCTAGAGGGGCCACCACATCGTTGCTGATCGCGATATCGACTCGGCTGCCGTTTACCAACTCCATTACATCCCTCAATCGGCAGTCAGCCAGGATTTCCACGATCGTGAATGGCATGCCCTTCCAGCGGTAGAGCCACACCCGGCGCCGCCCAATGCTGGCCTCCCAGACGAAACGATTGCCATGGTCGAATGTGGCCGCGCACCTCGAATCCAGGTTAAGCGGCTTGTCCAACACCACGTTCAGCGATCCGGGGAAGAGAGCCTGGCGGGTGATGACCGACAGCTCCTCCATGTGTCTGGAGACATGCCCCCCCGCCATACCTCGTCCGGCAACGACGACGCCAGAGAATATCGCCATCTTGGCTATCCTTTTTCACTCAACGCAATATTGCGCTAACAGTATTTTTCACTTCCGAAAATAGGGTTATCATGAACGCCGAAGAGGAAGATAAGGCTTTATTCTTTTCTTGATGGACCTGATCAACGGCGAACCCGTCCTGTTGTTGTAGGGCATCTTGGAAATGGTCTTTATCACGCCCTTGTTCTCGTGGACACCGCGATCAATAGGACGCTCATAGTAATAGTTGTTCGACAGCATATATCCCTTTAGCACGCCTCCCACCGCGTCGTCGTCGCTCAGGTCTACGCTATCGTACCAGTCAAACCCCATACGCTTCGCCATTTGACCCAGTAACGCAACATATTTCCTGTCGACTGATCGCTTATGCACCTTGCAGTGATACAAGAGCGTGAAGAAGTAGTCATCGGGCCGGGGAACGTACATGCCGTCGAGAAAGACTTTTCGCCTGATCACGTCCTTCTCCCATGCAGCGCTGTAATAGCCATCCCCGACAAACCGGATATCGACCGGTATCCTTTCGCCGCCTACCTCGACGTGCCCCTTGTAGGTGCGATTGATGTTCTGTCGAACGTTCGCCGCCGACGCCAGCAACTGCAAGTTGTCACACAGAAAGTCGACATCCCCTGCTTCGGCCTGGCGGGGAAGATTCTCGTAATTCCTCAGGACAAGATAGTCGGTGCAGACATTCAGAATGGCAAAGAGCGATTTCCAGTCCTTCCAGCCATCGGCACCCTCCAGATCCCGGTGAAGTTCCACCGTCTCAGGCGACCTGCGGCAGAGCGCCTGCTGAAGCAGCGGCCTTCCCAGCAGCAAGACGGACTGGAAATAGAACTCTCCGATGTTGTTACTTGAATGCACCTGGTAGGGCTCATCGAACCATGAGCGGAACCGGTATTTTTCACGCACTACATTTCGATTGGACGGTTCAATATTTCCCGAGACGCTTTTCCACCAGGTGTAAGACGGCACCGCATCCTCCACGATGACAAACCTGAAGGGTGGCTTACCGACCTTCCTGTCATAACCCACCCCTCCCGTCTCTCCTGGCCGCAGGTAGAGACGCTGGATATTGCGTCGGTAGTGCCTGTCGCTCCAGTGAATGATGAAGTCGGCCACGATGGTGAACCGCTTGCCGAGTTCGGCGACGATATCGTCCTCCCGGCGCCTTCCCCCCTCCCAGATGGCGAAGCAAGCGTACTCGTTCCTGACCCTGGGAATCATCCGGAAACAGGTTTCGTCACTGGCCGCCGCGGGGCCGTCCTGAAGCTGGTAGTCAATAGGCTGTCGAACAAGGACGTCGTTATCGAACGGAATATTCATCGCCACGCTCTCTTCTTCACAGGTCGGCAGGAGCCACGTCCAGGTTGTCGCCGCGCTGGACAAGAGCCGAGCTTCGCTTCTCGACGCCCCTCCTGAGGTGGGTACCGAATCGCTCATCGAATATCTTGACGGCCTCATCCAGCGAGAACAGTCCGCGCCTGACGTTCGGCCAGAACTCGGCATCCTCGAGCCTGACTACCACGTGCCGTCTGTCGAACATGATGGGGATCGATGTCAGCCCGACCATCATGCAAACGGCCACCCGGTGCCACCCTCGCCTTGGCTGGACCATCTGGAAGTTACCGGCACAGAAGAGTGTGCCAAGCACATGGCCATGGCGGTCATCGAGTCCATGCTGCTTGATGGAGTCGTAGATCCTCGTGAGCCGCCCGAGCTCCATGTCGATCAAGCGCTTCGAGACCGGTCCGAACCCTTTCCATCCGTCTGACGCTTGCCATTGAAGCCCATTCCTTCCGGCTTCATGGCGCATCAGGTGAATCCGGAAGTCCATCTTCTCCCGAGGCAGCATGTCCTCCCATGGATACACATAGGACAGCGGATGACCATGGTGCCATTCCTTGCGAGCCGGCAGCTTGAGGTACTGGGCAACATTGACTGGCTGCAGGTAAGTGAAGTAACCGTGGAGCAAGGCCCTGGCCTGTGCCTCGCCATGCGCCTCGTACGCCTTCAACACCGCTATCCAGGCCAGCATCATTCGCGTCGGGACGATCATGTCGACCGGCACATCCACGACAAACCGGTCGGATGTGCTTGAATACAGGGCCTCCAGCGGAGAGCACGGTGCTTCAACACTCCTGTGGTCCTGGATGGCGGGCACGTCGATCCGTCTGAGCTCATAGCCTGATATCCCGATCACACTTTTGAGGCATCGTTTCAGCATGCAAGTCTCCCGATGTTCGGCAAGCGTCACGTGGCGCTGCTGGCGATCTCCAGCGCCACTTGAGACGCCGCTTGCCTACAGGTTGGCCATCATCCGGAAAGTGGTGTTGCGACTCACCAGCTCCTTGTAGGTCCCGGCATCGGTCACCTTGCCGGCATCGAGCATGTAGATGACGTCGCAGTCCTTCACGGTGGTGAGGCGATGGGCGATCAGCACGATAGTGCGCTGCCCCGCCAGACGGTGGATATCATTCATGACACGCTGTTCGGTGATGCCGTCCAGGGCGCTGGTGGCCTCGTCGAAGACCAGTACGCGTGCCTGCTGATAGAGCGCGCGCGCTATGCCGATCCGCTGGCGCTGGCCTCCCGAGAGCCGCACCCCGCGCTCACCGATACTAGTCTCGACCCCCTCGGGCATCTTCTCAACCAATTCATCAAGTTGTGCCAGCCGAAGTGCCTCCATTACCCTACTTTCATCAATCTGTTCCCTTGACAAGCCGAAACCGACATTTTCGAGTATGGTGGCATCGGAAAGAAATATCTGCTGGGGAACGAAGCCAACACTTGCCTGCCAGTTTCTCAGGGTGTCGCTCTTCAGTGGAATATTATCAATAATGACTTCACCCTGTTGCGGTTGTATCAGCCCCAGCAGAAGATCTACCGTCGTACTTTTTCCGCTTCCTGAAGCTCCAACCAGTCCTACTATCTTGTTGGCTGGAATAACCAGTGATAAGCCGTTCAAAGCCGACTCTTTCTTTCCAGGATAATCGAAAAACACATTATTCAGAGCGATTGTGTGCTGAGGTATCAAGGGCACTACATCCCCTTTACTCACCTCCATGCTGGGAAAACCGTCACGACTAGCCAACAGATCCCCACGGATACTTTCATAGGCTGACAGATTGCCACGTATCCGCGACACGGAGGAATAGATTTTCTGGAATGCCGGCAACAGTTTGAACCCTGCTAGTGCATAAATCGACAAGGCTGGAAGGATGGCTCCCAGATTACCCTGGTAATGATTCAGCAAGTGAAGTACCAGCAGGATTACAGCGGCAAAGGCCACGAGCTCGATCGCATATCGGGGTGCATCGCTTAGCCCCTGGGTGATTCCCTGGCCGCGAGCCAAGCTATTACTGGCCTTGTCGAACCGAGAGGTAAAGTTCTCCTGACGATGCAACAGCAGCAGGTCCTTGATCCCTCCAAAGCCCTCGTTCATCAATCTGAACTGTCTCGCCTGAGCCCGTGATACTCTCCTCCCATTCGAGACCAGAAAACGTCTCACTGTCTTGTATAGCAATAGATATGAGCTTCCGAAAATCAACACCCCCGTGATAGCCACCATAGGGTTATAGGAAAGGATCGCCATGACAAGCACGAAGACAGTCATCATCCTTGCATTCAGTTGCATCAAAGGGTTTATGATCTTGGTGGTCGTGCGCTGAACTTCTCTGGCCACCTTGTTCATCAACCGACTGGTATTCACGCCGGCATGAAAAAGCCATGGCTGGTGCAAATAGTAGCTGTATAGTCGACTCGCAAGTTCTGCCCCTACCTGGGCACTGTAGAGCGACAGCCGCCAGGTGGTGTAGGTAGAGATGAGGGCCGAGACCAGCAGGACGGCGAGCACCAGACCGCCCAGCAAGGTGAGAAAGGCCGTGGGACTCTCCATGCCGCTGCGCTCGAAGGCCATGGCCAGCAGCCCATCGCCCTCCAGCCGGCCCATGTCACCGACCACCGCCATGAAGGGGCCGATGGCGACGACACTGGCCAGTTCGGCGAAGGCCATGAGGACTACTAGTACCTGTAGGATCATCAGGCGTCGGCGCTGCTGGCGGGTGAGCAGCGAGTAGAGTTCGCGCAGGTCCCTTAACATGTCATCATCCCTTTGTAAGCGTCGATCATATCGACTTGGAGGCCTGGAGCCCGAGACGCGCCACCGTCGCCTGAGTCGAGTCGGCTCCCGCCGATGCCAGCGTGCCGTAGATCCGGCCATGCCGAGCCTGCCAGGCCGGATCCACCACGTGGCCATCTGGCCGGTAGTCCAGAGGAGCCTCGAGCAGGAGCTGCAGGATGCGCAGGTGGCGGGAATGCTGCATAGCCTCGTACAGCTCCTCCAGGAAGCCTTCCAGGGCAGACCACTCCCAGGCCACCTCATGTGAGGTCATGATGCGCGGGTGTCCGGTGGCCAGCACGTCGTCACCGATCAGCAGCTCCTCGAAGAGCTTCTCACCCGGCCTCAGGCCGGTGTAGACGATCTCGATGTCACCCTCCGGGTGGGTGTCGTCCTTCACCTCTAGCCCCGAGAGCCGGATCATGTTGGCTGCCAGGTCGGCAATGCGAACCGGCTCGCCCATGTCGAGCACGAAGACCTCGCCTCCGCTGGCCATCGCACCGGCCTGGAGCACCAACTGGGCCGCCTCGGGAATGGTCATGAAGTAGCGCGTGATATCGGGGTGCGTGACCTCGACAGGCCCGCCGCGCTCGATCTGGCGTCGGAACAGCGGCACCACGGAACCGCTCGATCCCAGCACATTGCCGAAACGCACCATGCAGAAGCGCGTCGAGGATGGCTTTCGGGCCGCCAGGGCCTGGCAGATCAGCTCGGTCAGCCGCTTGGTGGCGCCCATCACGTTGGTGGGCCGAACGGCCTTGTCGGTGGAGACCATCACGAAGGTCTCGACGTTCTCCTCCACCGCGGCCAGCGCAAGTCCCAGGGTCCCGAAGACATTGTTGCGGATCCCCTCCACCAGGTTGGCCTCCACCAGGGGCACATGCTTGTAGGCGGCCGCATGGTAGAGCGTCTGCACGCCAAAGCTGGCCATGACCTCGCGCATCCGATCTCCACGCTGGATCGATACCAGCTGCGCCTTCACGCGGGCCTGGCTGGCACTGGACCGCACCAGGTCCTGCAACTCCTGATCGATGACGTAAAGGGCGTATTCGCTGTTATCGACCAGCACCAGCAACGAGGGGCCCTGCCGAAGGATCTGGCGACACAGTTCGCCACCGATGGAGCCTCCAGCTCCCGTCACCATGACCACCTTGTCGCGTATGTCCGCGCCCGTCAGTTCCGCAAACACCGACACCGGCTCCCTCCCCAGCAGGTCCTCCACCTCCACGTTGCAGGTGTCGTTGACACTGGCACGTCCGGACACCAGGTCCTGTGAGCCGGGAATGGTCTGCACCGGGATCGACAACCGGGCAAGCTGCTCGAGGATCACCCGTCGCCGGCAGCGTGGCGCGCTGGGAATCGCCAGCAGCACAAGCTCTAGGCCCAGACGCTGTATCAGCGATTCCAGCTCGTCCGGATGATGGACCGGCAACCCTTCCACCAGCGAGCCCTGCAGCCCCCTCCAGTCATCGACGAAGGCCCGGGGACGGTAGCGGCCACCGTGCTGGAGGGCTCTTGCCAGCTCACACCCCGCCGCCCCAGCACCGTAGATCACCACCGGCTGTCGCTGGGGTGTGCGACTCCACTGGTACAGTTCACGAAGGATCAGACGTAACCCCTCCACGGAGAGCAATACCAGCAGGGCAAAGAGGGGCAGGACATTGAGGGAAAGCGGCTGACCAAGCAGCAGGTTCAGCACCAGCAGGTTGATCATCGAGAGCAGCAGCCCCATGGCCAGGGTCAGCGCCATGTACTGGTTCATGAATCGCAACACGATGCGGTAGACCCCCATGACCTCGAGAATCAGTACGGTGGTCAATGCCGTAACACCCACCAGGATGGCGCCTGTCGTCCCCAGCAGCACCTCCCGCTCGCCGAGCAGCATCATGGCGAGCAGCAGGCAGCCAGCTACCAGCAGCCCATCCGCCATTCTCAGTAGCCAACGCTTTGCCCGACGGGGCAGCATCACCAACGCCATTAGCCATCGCATGAATCGTTCCTCAGTAGCCCGCCTCGACATCCACTGGCGTGAGCGGTGCCTGGCCTGCGACCAGCGCTCTGTGATTGTCGAGAAACAGCGCCACGGCGCGTTCCAGATAGAAGGGAGTGGTCCCGGAGACATGCGGAGTCAGCAGCACGTCCTCGCGACCCCACAGGCGTGAGCTCTTCGGCAGGGGCTCCCGCTCGAAAACATCCAGGGCGGCACCGCTGAGTCGCCCGGCCTCCAGGGACTTGATCACGGCCGACTCGCACACCACCCCTCCCCGTGAAATGTCGACCAGCACGGCGCCCGGCCGCAGCGATTCAAGCAAGCGCTCGTCTACCAGGCCGCGAGTCTCGTCGGTCAGCGGCAGGCAGACCACCAGATAGTCGGTGTCGGCCAGTACCTCGGGGAGCCGCGACAGGGTCAGGGGCGTCATCCCCTCGGAGATATTGTCGGCATGACGACGCAGGCCGTTGACCTGCATGCCGAAGAGTCGGGCGCGCTCGGCCAGCAGGCTACCGACCCGCCCCATGCCGAGGATGGTCAGGCGCGCACCGGTCAGCTCGCCCAGCCACTCACGTCGCCAGTGGGGGGACGCGGATTGCCGGGTCCAGCTGCCGAAGCGCTTGGCGAAATAGAGCATGGCGCCCAGGGCAAATTCGCTCATGGCCGGTGCATGCACCCCTGCGCTTCGGGTCATCAGCACCCGGTGCTTGTCAAAGGGCATCGCCCAGATTGCCTCGACCCCCGAGGACAAGAAGTGGATCCAGTCATAGTGCTCCAGTCGCGACAGGGCCTCAGGCAGCCAAGGCAGGGTCGGGGTGATCACCGCATCGACCCTTAACCTGTCGGGAACCTGCACGGGACTTGAGGCCAGCAGCACCCGTGCTTCCGGCAGCCCCTCGGCAAGCTGCGAGAGCAGGGCCTCGCGCTGCCGTGCAAGCACGTCTTCGTGCTGGAGGAACAGCAGCGTCTCCCGGGGCATCGTCACAGCTCCAGCGGGACTTGCTGCATGGGCGCCAGCAGCGGTTCGGCCATCTCAAAGACCCTCTCCGACAGACGCCGGTGATTGGCCTGAAGATGCGCTTCATGGGCCCGGCGCCAGCGCGACTCGGCGATGCGCAGGGCTTGGATCTCCACCGGCAGGTCCACCTTGCGCTGCAGTTCCTCCAGGGACTCGGCCCCGCCGTGGAAGGCACGGCTCAGGATGACCCAGTGGGAGCCCAGGCGAACATGTTCGCCGAGAATCCAGTCCGCGGGCAGCACGTTCCCCGACATGCACCCGACCCCGCCGAACCCCCAGCTGATACCCGCTTCATCCAGCATCCTGGCCTCGGCATCGATCATTCCGCCCGCCAGGGGTTCGAACAGGAAGCCCAAACCGAGCCCCAGCGACAAGTCGTTAAGGCCGATGTGCACCTCGTCGTGTCCCGGCCTGAGCAGCGGCAGCCAGTGCCCCAGACGGATCAGTGCCGCCGGCGTCTCGGCCAGGTAGGTCACCGGCACACGACCGGCGACCAGCCACTGAAAGCGCTGGACCTCGCAGGAGGAGGTGAACATGGGCAGCATGAGCCGCTGGGCACCATGGTCAATGGCCGCCGAGACCTCGCCAGGGGTGTCGGGATTGAAGGGGTTGATCCTCACCATCAGCTCGGCGTGCCGGAGCCGATTTGCCACCGCCGCGATCTGCACCAGGCTGTGACATGCCTTGTGGGTGTCCAGGTGGCCCTGGCGCACCGCCTTGCCCAGCACCTCCTGGTCCATGAAGATACGTGCCACTCCGCTCTGTTCGGCCAGCAAGGCCACCTCGGGACAGGCGGTAATCATCATCAGCTTGAGTGACCTCATGACTCCCTCACCTCTGCGTCCTGGCGTGTTTGTGTATCCGGGAGGCAGGCCTGGTGATCAGGCAAATAGGCCCGCCAGTTGCTGCCCGCCCCTCCATAGACCCCCTGCGCCGCAAACACCACCCGCACCGTGGCCAGCAGGATCGCCAGGTCCATCACCAGGCTGCGCCGGTCGACGTAGTCGCAGTCCGCGGCCAGCTGCTCCGGCCAGTCCAGCCCTCGTCGACCCCGCACCTGGGCAAGCCCCGTCAGTCCAGGCACCACCATGAACCGGCGGCGCATCCGCGCCGGCACGGCCTCCTCCTGCTCCGGCAGCAGGGGACGCGGCCCCACCAGGCTCATGTCGCCTCTCAGCACGTTCCACAGCTGGGGAAGCTCGTCGAGGCTGGAGGCCCTCAGCCATCGTCCCGCCCGGGTGATGCGGGGATCCCGCCCCTCCTCCACCACCGCCTCGCGATACTGATCCACGGACTCGCGGACCACCATGCTGCGGAACTTGTAGAGCTCGAAGGCCCTCCCCGACCGACCCAGTCGCGTCTGACGAAACAGCGCCGGCCCCGGACTGTCCAGGCGAACCCACAGTGCAAGGATGCCCAGGAGGGGGGCCAGCAGCACCAGCGCGGTCAGGCTGGCGATGAGATCCAGTGCACGCTTGGCGAATGGCTGTTTCATAGTCCCATGGCCTCCAGCATCACCCGGTTGACCAGGCGAACATCGAAGCGCTCGACCGCCAGGCGTCGCGAGGCACGTCCCATTCGCTCTGCCAGTTCCGGTGTCTCCAGGAACCTGCGCATCGTCCTTGTCAGCGACTGGACATCGCGTGGCGGGACCAGGATCCCGTTGTCGCCAGGGAGCACCGTCTCGCGACAGCCCGGCGCATCGGTGGTGACGATCGCGCGACCGGTGGCCATGGCCTCGAGCACACAGCGCGGGATGCCTTCCCGGTAGGTGGAGGGAAAGACGAAGACATGGCATTTCGCGAGCCAGGGACGCACATCGCGCACCCCGCCGATGAACTCCACGTGGCCACGCTCGTTCCAGCCCGCCACTTCCTCTGCCGGGCAGGCATGGGGGAGCTTGGGATCATGGGGACCGACCACCACGAAACGTGCGTCGGGGAAGGCAGGCTTGAGTTGCTCGGCGGCGGCCACGAACTGGTCAACGCCCTTGTCGAGCAGCAGCCTGCCGACGTAAAGGAACAGCATTGGCCCCTCGGGAATCGGGCAGGGAGGATACTCCGTGAGATTCACGCCCGAGCCATTGACGCGAACGCTGCACGAGCGAGCGGTCAGGATTCGGCGCGCCAGAAACTCTTCCTGGTCGTCGGGATTCTGGAAGAACACCGTGCGGTTTCCGGCAAGCCCCACCCGATAGAGTAAAGAGACCAGGCTACGCAGCAGGCGTGCTCGTCGCGTCCGGGCCTCCCCAAATGCCAGGCCCAGGCCAGTGATCAGCGAATAGGCCCGCGGAACCCCGGCGAGACGGGCGGCCAGGCTGCCGTAGACCACCGGCTTGACCGTATAGCCGAGCACCACCCGAGGACGCAGCCGACGCATCACTAGCCACAGCGCAGCCAGGGTGCGCAGGTCCTGCCAGGGCGCCAGCGACGCCCGGGCCATGTCCAGCGGGATGACCGGAATCCCTAACAGCTCCACCTCGGGGAGGTAGTCGGCCCGCGGCACCGCGGCCGCCACGGCATGTCCCCGTGCCTGCATCTCGCGGATCAGGTCGCCGCGGTTGGCGATCAGCGAACGGGCGTTACCCGCCACGATCAGCACGTCCACCCGTGTCCCCGGGGGGCGCATGGCGTCCACGGCTCTCCCGCCGGACTGATCGATGACCTTCATGTCCATGATTCAGGTCTCCATCGACCAGGGGAATCTCAGGGTTGCCTTGGGAGCCGGACGGGCCAACGCCTCACGTTCGCGCCACAGACGATGGCTGTGCCACAGGACCACCAGCATCAGCCAGAAAAGGGTCGTGCGAAGGCCGTTATGGGTCACCGAATAGAGCAGTGGTCCGGATAGCGCCAGCCAGACATGTGGTGGTGCGCGCCACACCACGGTCACAAGG
Organism: Halomonas aestuarii; assembly: GCF_001886615.1. Classification (NCBI taxonomy): domain Bacteria; kingdom Pseudomonadati; phylum Pseudomonadota; class Gammaproteobacteria; order Oceanospirillales; family Halomonadaceae; genus Halomonas; species Halomonas aestuarii. The sequence continues at coordinate 3,221,948 of NZ_CP018139.1, read as the reverse complement.
GTGGACAGAAACAGCGCCAGCCCGGGCACCCCGTAGGAAAACAGCATGGTGCCGAACGACGAGTGGATCTCGTTGCCGTGGTAGGGGCGGAAGCGATCCGTGTTGCCCTCCCCGGCCCCCAGCAGGTTATAGGCCGGGAACTCGACCATACGCTGGTACTTACGATCCTCGTACACCCCCTCCACCTTGCCGGGTGCACGCTCGAAGCGCTGGGTGAGATTGTGCTCTATCCGTCCCCCGGTCCAGGCGTCGAAGCCCACCAGCAGCACGAGCAGCAGGGGCATCAGCAGCACCAGCCTCAACAGATGGCGCAGCTGACCGACATTGGCCAGTGCCCAACTCAGCAACACCAGGCAGAGCCCGCCCATGGCCGCCAGAGACGAGGCCGCCAGGATATTGCCTATAGCGGCCACCACGGCTGCCACGGGCATCGTACGAAGCGGCAGCCGAAAGCCATGGCTGGCCAGCAGAATCACCAGCGCACATAGGGAGAAGAAAGCCAGCTGATTGGGATTGTTGAAGGTCCCGGTGGCTCTTATCCGGCCCAGGCCGAGGTCCAGCATCACGCCGCCGAAGGCCACCAGCAGCGCAACCATCACCGCCAGGCGGACCCACCGCAATCCCTCGGGTACGGCGGTCAGGAAACGCAGTAGTCCGGCTCCGGCGAGGAAGTTGAAGAGGAAGAACAGTGGGAAGCGCAGGTAGCCCGCGTCCTGGTCAACCACGGTCCAGCCCAGGCTGACCAGGGTGATCCAGGTGACCATGGCCAGCCAGGCCAGCACGAAGGGGTGGTGCATCAGCCCCTGGTCGTCCCTCAGCGACATCAGCAGCATGATGGCGATGAAGGGCAGCAGGATGATGTCGGCCGGCTGGGGCAGGCCGCTGGGAAACAGGTAGAAGGATGACAGTGACAGTCCCAGGCACAGGAATACGCCTCCCAGCTGATTCATGCGGCGCCCTCCCCCTCAACGATACGCATAGAGGTAGCTGTCGCCATAGCCGTAACGGCCCGTGGCGGTCTTCTCGATGCCATTGAGGATGGTGCCCTTGAGACTCACCCCGCCATGCTCCAGACGGCGCTTGGCGGCTCGCACCTCCTTCAGGGTGTTGCGGCCATAACGCACCACCAGCAGGCTGGTCCCCGCCAGCTTGCCCGCTATCGCAGCATCGGTGACGGCCAGTACCGGCGGGGTGTCCAGCACCACCAACTCGTACCGCCGGCTCATCTCATCCAGGAAGTCATGGAAGCCCTGCTGCATGAGCAGCTCCGAGGGGTTGGGTGGCACGCTGCCCCGGGCGATGTAGTCCAGACCCTCGATCGAGGTGGGACGGATCGCTTCATCGATCTCGATGCGCTGGGCCAGCAGGTCGGACAGGCCGTTGTCGCCCCTGTCGTGGAAGGCGTGGTGGAGGTGGCCACGGCGCATGTCCGCATCAACCAGCAATACCCGCTGCCCCGCCTGGGCGCATACCGCCGCCAGGTTGGCCGCGACGAAGCTCTTGCCCACCTCCGGGCTGGCCCCGGCGATCATGAGCCGGTTGTTGCCGGACTCCAGCATGGCAAAGTAGAGGCTGGTGCGCAGGGCACGCAGCGACTCGACGGCCACCTCGTTGGGGTCCCGATCGGCAAGCAGGCCGCGGAAGATGTTCTGGCCCTGCTTGGCATGGCGAGAGCGGATGCGTCGCGCCAGGCGCGTCTGCTCGTCGGAGGCCGGCACTACCGCGTAGACCGGAAGCCCCAGCTCCTCCAACTGGTCGGGCGACTCCACCGCACGGCTCAGCACCAGCTTTAACACGACGACCACCATCGCCAGCAGGGCGCCGAACAGTGCACTGGCGACGGAGACCAGAGGCACCCGCGGGGCGATGGTGCCCCTGAGCAGGACCGCCTCGTCGAGGATACGGACATTGCCCACCGTACCGGCCTTGAGCAGTCGCATCTCCTGACGCTGGTTGAGCAACTGCACGTAGATCTGCTGGTTCACCTCGGTGTCGCGCGTCATCCGCAGCACCTCCTGCTGGGTCTCCGGCAGCAGGCTCACCTGCGCCTCGTGCCGCTCCTTCTCCTGCATCAGCTGGGCACGCTGGCGCAGCAACGCCTGATAGTTGGGATGGGTGGGGCGGAACCGCTCCGCCAGGTCCGACTCAGCCAGGGCCAGCTCGGTCAGCTGGTTCTCCACCGCGACCAGGCTGTTGAGCAGGTTGCGGGTCTCGAAGTTGAGGTCCACGGAATCACGCTCGGCGCGATAGGTGTTCAGGCGATTCTCGGCAGCGGTGAGCTGCTGGTTCACCTGGGGGATCTGGGCATCCAGGAAGGCGAGCTGCTTCTCCGCCTCCTCGGACTGGCGCTGAACGTTCTGGGTCAGGAAGACACCGGTAATGGTCTCCAGGATAAGGTCGATGCGCTCGTGGTCAGGGCCGTTCAGGGTCAGCTGGAAGACCCCCGAGGCATTGCCACGGGGCACGATGGTGAAGCGCTGCTGCAGCTTGCCGATGGCATTGAGCCGGGAGACCCGCTGGACCCCGAATTCGGCTCCGGGGTGTGCCTCCAGGCGCCCGATGAACATCCGGTAGCCGCTGTCATCCTGCAGGGTATCGCCGATGTCTCCGGCCAGGATTCGTCGGCCGCCCTGCCACAGCTCCACGCTCCGCGGCCCTGTGACCCTCAGCAGGTGCTCCCGGCCGACCATGCCGGGCGGCACCTCGAAACGGCTGACCTCCAGGGTCTCACCGTCCCAGACATACTGATCCGCCAACCGAGCATCGATACCCGGCAGCCATTCCAGCAATGCACCGGGAGTGAGTCGGGCGATCCACTCGTGGCTCATGCCATGGTTGACCAGAAAGTCTCCTACCCAAGGCAGCCGTCTCGGCTCGACCTCGATCGCCAGGTCGAGGCGGTCGACGGTATTTCCCATCACCAGCCGCGACTGCAGGATCTCCATCTCGGCGGACGTCGGGTTGCCCATCTGATTGCCCACGGCCAGGCTGTCCAGCACCCCGAGGCCTGCCCCGCGGTTCTCGATCTGGATCAAGGCATCGGCCTGGTAGATCCGGGGCTGAGAGCTGGCGTAGAAGTAGCCGCCAAGCAGGAAAATCAGAGCCGTCAGCAGGATCATCCATTTGTGGTCAAGCATGGCAGAGACCAGCTTGCCCAGGCTGATGTCAGGGTTCTCCTGAGGGGGCTGTGGCGCCCCCGGGTGACTCGGAAATACGGACATGACGGTGGCCTCTTGCTGGGGCTACAACTGACCGACGCTGTCGGCCGAGCTTGCGATGTCGCCAGGGAAGGTAAGGGTCGGGAGGAGCAGGCTGATCACGCTGTTCCAGCGGGCCAGCGGGGCGGAGGTCACGTAGACCACATCCTGGGGCTGCAGCGGGAAGCGTGTCCCCAGCATCAGCCGGGTCGCATCGCTGATATCCAGTTGGTAGACGGTGGCCAGCTTCTCGCTGTCGGGCGCATGGCCCCGCACCACGAAGATGCCGGAAGGCTCGGCACGCAGCTCGTTGACGCCGCCGGCCCGGGCCAGTGCATCGGTGAGGGTGATGCGCTCGTTGCCCAGGGCGATCGCGCCCGGGCGCCGGACCTGGCCCAGCACCACGACGTTCTGGTTCTCCGAGGTCGGCACGTGCAGCATGTCGCCATCGCGGAGCAGCTGGTTCTGGCTCAGGTCGCCCTGGCGCAGCAGGCCATAGAGCGACAGGCGCCGCTCACGGCCTTCACGCACCAGCAGGATGTTATGCCAGTCGGCATTGGGGTTGGCCCCTCCCACCTGGCTGATGGCATCCAGGATGGTCATCGGCACGATGGTGATCGGCAGGGTACCTGGGGACGCGACCGCCCCGCTGACATAGACCTTCTGGGAACGGAAGGCCGCCACGCCTACCTCCACCTGAGGGTCGGTGATCACGTCAGAGAGTCGCCGCGTGATCACACGGCGCACCTCTTCCAGGGTCATTCCGGCGACCCGCACGCGGCCCACATAGGGGTAGAACATGGTGCCGTCTGGCCGGATGCGGTTGCCGGTCTCCGACGCCGCGCGCTCGGCGCCGGCGGGAATGGTCAGCTCGGGATGATCGTAGACAATGATGCTCAGCACATCGCCCGGCCCTAGCCGATACTCGTAGGACTCGAGCGCGCTACGCAGCGCCTTCGAGACCGGACGCGAGAGCGACTCCTGAACCGGCGCCATCGCCGCCACCAGCTGTGGCGTGATCGGCTCGAGGGCGACCCGTTCGTCCAGCGACTCGCCGATCTTGTCCTCGTCGATATGGCCGCCAGGCGCCATGGCACAGCCCCCGAGAATCAGCAGGGCCGAAAGCAATGCCATCATCCCGACCCAGGTGCCCCACGGGTACCCGTGCCCTGCACGGGTGGTGGTCTCTTCTTCTTCCACGTGTTCGGCGTGCATGATCATCACGACATCCCCCGTTCATTCATCAGGCCACGCTACCGCCCCGAGGATGTCGTCTGGCATCACCCCGAAGCCCCTTGCTGCCATACGCACTGCAGCTTGCCTGTTGCCTGTCGACACCCGACGCCCTGAACAGCAGGTGACGGGATACATGTCGATAACAAGAATCACCAGACAGATAACGTAAGCTTACAGAGTTACAGATCAGCCACATTGGGGTTTTCCTGCCCCACAAGGGGTGATAAGTACGATTCAGGAAAGGCGGGAAAGGATGGAGAGGGATCAGGTAGGAAAGCGTGACCAGCGCATCATCATTGTTTCAGTCGCTAGGGTGACCTTGCATCAGGCAGGTCTCATACCCACAGGGGGATGGCGGTAAGCCGGAGGGCGGTGGAGTCAGGGGAAACCGGTGAGATACCCATGGCCATGAGAGAGTATCGGCAGACACTGTCTCGACGTAAGAACGGGACGCCTGGCAGGTCAGGAAGCAGGAGCTGGGAGCTGGGAGCTGGGAGGCAGGGTCGCCGGATGACTCGCCATCGAGTCATAGGCCGGATGCGTTCCCCGGGAAGGCAGCGGGCCGACGCCACGGCGCGTCCACCAGCACCCAGGGCACCATCACCCACCCCAGGAACATCAGGACGCCGGCCGGATAGGCAAAGAAGCCGTAGGTTAGCCCGAACCCCAGGTAGGCCACCGGCACCAGCACGCCGGCCAGGGCCAGCGCGGCATTTCCGGAGGGATCTTCCCGACGCCCGCCACGGAAATGCCACCAGGGGAGCAGATACAGCGCCAGCAGGGCGCATAGGCCCAGGAACCCCCGCCTGACCCAGGCATCCAGCAGCTCCTGGTGCGGATGCCAGAATCCCAGGAGGTGGCTACCGAAGGGGGAATCCGGCCTCGCCACCAGCCTGGCCATGCCCTCGTGAAAGCCTGCCTCACCATGACCTAGTACGGGCGACTCGGGAATCAGTTGCCAGGCACCCTGCCAAAGGGCGATCCGGGTACTCACCGAACTCGGCGTCTCGGGATGGGCCACATAGGCCTGGAGCTCCGCCACCGCCTCGTCGAAGCGAACCTTGACCCGCGTCTCCGGCACCAGGTAGAGCGCCAGCGGCAGGGTAAGCAAGAGCACCAGCAGCAATTTCCGGACCCATGGCCGCAGGAGGTGACCCTGCCCTTGGCGCCAGCCTCTCAGGAATACCCATGCCACCAATGGCAAAGCGAGCCACCCACCTCGGGCACCGGCGAACCCCGAGGCCACCAGCCCGCCAAGGGCGCCCAGCACCAGCAGCCAGAACCACCTCCCGTCATGCCGGTGCAGGGCCCAGCTCAGGCCGGCCAGACAGAGCAGGCCGGTCAGCAGGCTGAGATTGCCGTAGAGGATGGGGTCGAGCCCTACACCGTCGGGGCGAACGCGCCCCTGCACCAGCGCCTGCCACAGCGCCGAGGCCCCCGTCAGGAGCCCCCCTGACGCCATGCCGCCCCACCACCAGGCCGGCGATGGAGGAAAGCTGCGCAACTGCAACAGTGCCGGGACGGCCAGCCAGGCCGCCAGCACCAGCGGCAGGCCACGAGTGCCCTGAGGGGCGATGAGGCAGGAGATCAGCTGGGCCAGGCCCAGCAGAAGCAGCGCGGCGGCCAGCAGTCGATCTGGCATGGTGAGCCGTGCGAGATGGCATCGTCGACGCCCCAGGCCCAGCAGCCCCCCCGCCGCCAGGCAGACCAGCCCCGCCCAGTATCCCCCCGGGACGACCAGTGGCAGGGCGGTCAGCATGGCGACCCCAACACTGCTGACGCGACCACAGGGGTTCCCTGAACGTGGCATGCCGGGTGCTCCCCGCGCCATCGCCGGCCTGCTACTTCAGCGAGTCGCCCCGTCCCACGGCGAAGTAGAGCAGTCCGGCGGCCTTGACGGCCTCGGGCTCGAAGAGGTTGCGACCGTCGACGACCACCGGCATGGCCAGCTGCTGCTTCAGCCAGGCGAAGTCCAGGGTGCGAAACTCCTTCCACTCGGTGCAGATCACCAGGGCATCCGCCCCCTTCACCGCCTGGATGCGATCGCCCACCAGCACCAGGTCGTCACGCTCGCCGTAGAGCCGGCGGCACTCCTTCATCGCCTCCGGGTCATAGGCCTGGACCCGGGCGCCGGCGTCCCACAGCGCCTCCATCAGGGTGCGGCTCGGCGCATCACGCATGTCATCCGTGTTGGGCTTGAAGGCAAGGCCCCACAGCGCGATGGTCTTGCCGGCCAGGTCGCCGTCGAAGGCCTGGGCCAGCTTGGCGAAGAGCGTCCGCTTCTGGCGCTGGTTCACCGACTCGACGGCGGTGAGCAGTTCCGCCCGGTAGTCCACGTCGGCCGCGGTCCGCGCCAGGGCCTGCACGTCCTTGGGAAAGCAGGACCCGCCATAGCCGCAACCGGGATAGATGAACTGGTAGCCGATGCGGGGGTCGCTGCCGATGCCACGACGCACCTGCTCCACGTCGGCGCCCAGCCGCTCGGCCAGATTGGCGATCTCGTTCATGAAGCTGATCTTGGTGGCCAGCATGGCGTTGGCCGCGTACTTGGTGAGTTCGGCGGCCCGCACGTCCAGGAACATCAGCTTTTCCTGCTGGCGGATGTAGGGGGCATAGCACTCGCGCATCAGCGCCATCACCCGCTCTGACTCGGTGCCGACGATGATCCGCGCGCCGTGGGTGAAGTCCTCGATGGCCGCGCCTTCCTTGAGGAATTCCGGGTTGGAGCAGACATCGAAGTCCAGCGCCGCGCCCCGGTCCTCGAGGGTGTTCGCCACCGTGTCGCGCACCCGGTCGGCCGTACCGACCGGCACCGTGGACTTGTCGACAATCACCTTGTACTCGCTCATGTGGCGGCCGATGGTCTCGGCCACCGCCAGCACGTACTTCAGGTCGGCGCTACCGTCCTCGTCGGGCGGCGTGCCCACGGCGATGAACTGCAGGGTCCCGAAGGCGACCGCCGCTTCCGGGTCGGTGGTGAAGCGCAGCCGTCCCGCCTCCATGTTGGCCTTCACCATGGGCTCGAGCCCCGGCTCAAAGATCGGGATCTCGCCCGCCTCCAGCCGGGCGATCTTGTCCGCGTCGACGTCAACGCACAGCACATCATGGCCCACATCGGCCAGGCAGGTCCCGGTCACGAGCCCCACGTACCCCGTCCCGAAAATGGTGATCTTCATTCCCTGTCTCCCGATCTATTCCGTTCAACTGTTCAGTTCATCTGTTCTATTAACGACCCACGTCTTGCACGCTTAGATGGCGTAATACGCCCGGTACCACTCCACGAACTTCCTCACGCCCTCCTCCACGCCGACCCTCGGCCGATACCCCGTCGCCCGGAAGAGCGCCTCGGTGTCCGCCCAGGTGCGCGGCACATCGCCAGGCTGCATCGGCTGGAAGTCGCAGATCGCCTCGCGACCGGTGGCAGTTTCCACCGCGCGGATGAAGTCCATCAACGGTACCGGACTGCCATGGCCGATATTGTAGAGGGCATAGGGCGCGCTGGAGCTGTCCGGGCCCGACTCGCTGGCTCGCCACTGCGGGTCGGGCTGCGGGATGATGTCGAGCACGCGCACGATCCCCTCGACGATGTCGTCGATGTAGGTGAAGTCCCGCTCCATGTCCCCGTGGTTGTAGACTGAGATCGGTTCACCGGCCAGCACGGCACGGGTGAACTTGAACATCGCCATGTCCGGCCGGCTCCAGGGACCGTAGACCGTGAAGAACCGAAGCCCGGTGGTCGGCAACCGATAGAGGTGGGAATAGGTGTGCGACATCAGCTCGTTGGCCTTCTTGGTGGCGGCATAGAGGCTGATGGGATGGTCCACGGCGTCCGACGTGGCGAAGGGCACATGCTCGTTCATGCCATACACCGAGCTCGAGGAGGCATAGACCAGGTGCTCCACCTGGCCGTGGCGACAGCCCTCGAGCACGTTCAGGTGCCCCACCAGGTTGCTGTCGGCATACACGTGGGGATTCTCCAGCGAATAGCGCACCCCGGCCTGGGCCGCCAGATGGATGACCCGATCGAAGTGGTGCTCGACGAACAATGCCGACATGCCCTCCCGGTCGGCCAGGTCGAGCCTCACGAACTGCACGTCCTCGCAGCCGGCGAGGTCGTCGAGTCGCGCCTGCTTGAGCGAGACATCGTAGTAGTCATTGAGATTGTCGATACCGACGATCTCGTGACCCTGGCCGGCCAGCCGCCGGGCCACAGCGTGGCCGATGAAACCGGCCATGCCGGTGATCAGAAGCTTCATGGTATTCCCTGTGTTGCGCCGGACCAAGAAAATATGCAAAAGTTTTATAGATGGTGCGAGCTGAACGACTGAGAAAACAGCGATCGACCGAAAAGGCTAAGTGGACGCTAGAGCCTTCCAATTGGACCACCGTTACCGTTTCGCGGCCTAGTAACCTCAGCATATAAATTACAGTAAGGCGTCATCGGCAATATCAGCATAAGGCCTGGAGATCTACAGCAATACTTGACAGTTCTCTATTGACAAAAAATCAGTCCTCGCGAATCAGCTTTTCCCTGCGCTGTTGCTCATGCCATTTTCCTTCCTTCTTGTCGATATACTGAAAGTGACGGTTGGTAAAGTTGCCCTGATTGCAGGCATGACGGTAAGAAATGGTGTTTACTTCCGCCGGATCTAGCACCTCGTTGAAGACACCTGGGCCGGTCAACTGGAACACGCCAGAGAAGCGTCGCTCATTGATGTTTAAATTAATACGATCTGCTACTTTCTGCAAATGTGAGCTCTCAGGTTGGCTGGCAATGAAGTAGTTACTCAATTGCCCCTTGCGGGTGGTTACGTAAAGCTCTTTTTTCGTTCGCCTGAGAATCCATGCCAATGGCCATACCAGATGGGCATCGATATCCAGATAGACCCCGCCGTGCTTCAGCAGCACCAGCACTCGCCAGACATCGGCCTGAGCGGCGCCAATCTGTAACCGATTGTAGTTCTGAAAGGTTTCTTCAGGATAATGGGTCTTGATAAAGTCGCCACGCGCTTGGGTGACCATGAAACGGTATTCGAAGCCGGGCGCCATCAGGCGGTTGAACAGGTAATTGAGATAGACAGGCAATGTTACGCGGTCTGTAAAGTTCGTCTGCCAAATGATTCGAGGAATATCCTCAGTATTGTCAGGCCTCTTCCACCAAGGGCCCGCATGCGCAGGGATGGTAAAACGCTTTCGTGGAAAGAGCCAGTGAAAGGGATAGCTGGCCAGCTTAAGAAAATTAGCGACCAGCTTGATGAAGCGGCTGGTGAGTACAACATGAAGAACATTCATAATGTTTTCTCATCTTTCCTGTGACAAAGAGCCAGACTCAACAGCACCACCTGCATGTAAGCGTAAAAAGTTGCCATCATTTCCTTGTGAATAGCTGCCTCGGTGAGTGAATAAAGTATAAACCCTGCTGTGAACACCAAGGCCACTTGAGACCATATATTATCGCGATCCGCTCTGTAATTCCGCCAGTGATAAAGCCCAGGCATCACGAGATAGCCGAATAATCCCATCAGCCCGAGCAGACCACCACTTGCCGCCATCTCGAAATACTGACTATGCGCGTGGCCACGAGAGACACCCAGTACCCATGAGGTGACCACCCCCTCTTCCACTAACTCGGCATTCAATCTCTCGCGCTCATCGTAGGTCAATCCAACTAATGGACGAGCCATGAATGCATGGGTTGCCGCCGTCCATAGCTGCAGTCGTCCACCGCTAGACACTGCCGCCTCGACATTGCCTTCGGCAATATGAGTAAACTCCGAAATTGAGTGTGTAACCCGGCGCTCTACAGAAGGCATGGTAACATAGCTGAGCAGCGCCAAAGCGGCCACCGCAATCACAAACCCGAGGATCCTCACTTTCCCCAGCCGGTCGGCATTCAGTGCCAATATAAGCAGAATCAGCGGTGGAATAGCCAGGATAGCCCCTCGCGTAAGCGTCAGCATACAGGCTACTGCCCCTGCCAGCGCCGCCAGCAGCAACCAGCCAGGATAGAGGCCACCGCGAAGCAGCGAAAGGGCCAGAAACGTCATGGCACAGCTGAGATAACCGAAGTTGATGCTGAACAAGAAACCGTCAGCGCGGTGAGCACCTTGAACTTGGGTTTGTACCACCGCGATGCACAAGGCTCCAACGCAACCGATGACGACACCCCACTCCATGAAGCACCGAAATTGGCGCTCATCGATCGGCGATAAAAGATGACGCAGCATCAAATACACCGGAATCAATCCTGCCATGTGCAGCCCGGGGCTAAGGTAGCGAAACGCGTAACCGTCGAGCACGAACAATGGCATGCGGGACAGCGCATACAAGCTCAGCAGAACTAACACTGCCCAATCAAGGCGGCTCATCGCGAAGGTTCGCCGATGCGCAACCAGGTAGGCGATGGCGTACAACATGATCGACGCCACCACCGCCTGAATGGGCACGGGTGTGGCAATTAGAAAAGCAAGCACGAACGTCAAGGCCCACAAATTGATCGACAGGGCAAGTTCACGCGAAAAAAAAGCCATCAATTTACCTAGACGAATCGACGCAAAGCGCACATCTTAACAGAATTTCAAGATGCAGAAACGACAGCGCCGCGGAGAATCCGCGGCGCTGTCGTTTCTGCATGGACGCACTTACACTACCTGGCCCCGTCCCCGGTGACAATGGTCTTCAGGGTCTTGAAGGCGATCAGCACGTCCAACCACAGCGAGAAGTGCTTGATGTAGTAAAAGTCGTATTGTAGCTTGGTGGTCATTCCGTCCACCTCGGCGGCATAGCCCTGCTCCACTTGAGCCCACCCGGAGATCCCTGGCCGCACCACGTGGCGATAACTGAAGAAGGGCACGTCACGCTCGTACCATTTTGAAAGCTCCATGGATTCCGGACGTGGGCCGATGAAGCTCATCTCACCCTTGATCACGTTGAACAGCTGGGGCAGCTCGTCGAGGCGACACTTACGTATGAAACGCCCTACCCGGGTGATACGCGGATCGTCGTCGACTTCCGTGAAGCCACTCCCCTTCTGGTCGATATACATGCTACGAAACTTGTAGACGCGAAACGGCACGCCCCGGAAGCCCATTCGGTGCTGGATGAACAACGCAGGCCCCGGACTATCCAACCGGATAGCCACGGCGACGGCCACCATCACTGGAGCCAATAGCGGCAATAGTAGAAGTGCCGCCACAAGATCGACGCAACGTTTGAGTCCCTGGTAAAAGAAAGATGGCAACAGGCTACCGTATTCATTCTCGGTCAGGTGCTCGACCTCCACACGGCCGCTGATAGACTCCTGAATCTGGCGAACGTGATATACGGGAATATGGTTCAGGGTACAGCGAGCCAGAAATTTCTCCCACTCCGGGGAAAGATCGTCCGATCGCAGATCGGCCACGACGCCGTCGTAGCGCACGCCGGCCAAGTCAGGCTGCTCCAGGAAACGCAGGTCGATGCCACCATCTGACATCAAGTTGTCTATACGCCCCACCGGCACAACGGCAAGCTTCATCTTTCGATAGCGTCGTCCCAGGAAGAATGCCATATAGAACCAGGCCAAACTCATCAGGTAGCTACCGAAGAAGACTTGGCGGGTATAATCCTCCCGGGTAAAGAAGAGGATTGCAACCACAATCAGATAAGCTACGGATACAGCAGGTACGATATACGCCGATACCTGAGCCCCAGGGAAACGGTTTAGGCGTCTAAGTGTGAGAAGCACGAACACAAAAGCAAAGCCGCACGCCACAATCGTGTTGCTACGCACCGCAGGCAAGTATTGCCAGAATTCCCAGCCCCAGCGTTCAACTGAAGGAAGGCCTACGACCAGCGATACCCCAATGATAAGCTGAAACGGAAGCCCCAGGAAGAAGGCCTCATACCACCGTGAGTGGCGCCGTTCATATGGGTATGTCACATCCATGCCTTTATCAACTCTCCGCCTCCAGCAGCATAAAACATAAGGCCTGCGTCCTTTTTGCCTTTAGTGAAAGTAAGATACGGCCAAAAACCACCAACGGCATCGCGAGCAGGGCCTTGAAGTCATCGAAGTGGCTAACCGCCTCCACATCGTGCTCGGCGAAGAGCCGATTGAGCACTTCACCCTGAATTAAATCCTCCGTCTTGCCGGTGATCACTACCACCCGGCGCAGCATATCGCGGGAGCCGTTGACCAAGTTGTCCAGCACGACAATATAATAATCTGGCTGCAATCGTTCAACCAAGGTGTGCGGGCTGATGTAACCGGTGACACCGATTACCAAAATATTCATTCGATTTCCTTAGCCTTGCTTTTACCCCATGCCAGGAACTGGGGCAGCTTCGATAGGTTCTTGCAGGGCAGTGCTACCAAGGGGTTGATGCCGTTGTTGCGCATAGCGGTGAAGTCTTCGCGCGACTTGCGAAGGATCTGCTTCAAGCTGCCGTTGCTGGCACCGCCAACGCGCATTCTCACTAGTACCTCGGGCAGGTAGGCGACCTTGACCTTTTCGCTGGCGAGATAACGCAGCAGTGCATCATAATCGCCTGAGATTTTGTAGCCCAGGTCGAAGCCGCCCAGCTCCCGGTAGAGCTCACGCCGCATGAAGAAGGTCGGGTGCGGCGGCATCCAGCCGCGCTTGAGCTTGCCATGGCTGAAGGTACCGGACGTCCAGTGGCGAACCACCTGCAAGGTATCGGCCGCATTCACATATTGCAGGTCGCCATAGACCGCTCCCACTGAAGAATCCTCGAAACAGGCGGCAACCTTGGCCAACACCTCGTCATGGGCGTAGAGATCATCTGAGTGCAAGAACCCCACCACCTCGCCGCTAGCTCGGTTGATGCCCTTGTTGAGTGCGTCGTAGATGCCCCGATCCGGCTCAGAGACCAGCACATCACCCTCTGCCAACGTATGCCGAGCGACAGCTACGGTGTCATCCCTCGAGTCGCCATCGATCACCACATGCTCGATGTTGGGCCACCGCTGTTGCTTAAGCGTGGCGATGGCCTCGCCGATGGTCGCCTGACTGTTGAAGCAAGCGGTGATCACGGAAATCGTCAACGGTTCACTCATCAGCAACGTCCGTAGCGGTCATTGAAGCGCACGATATCGTCCTCGCCCAGATAGGAACCCGACTGCACCTCGATCAGTTCCAGAGGGATCTTACCGGGGTTTTCCAGAGAATGGATTTGGCCGATAGGAATATAGGTCGACTCATTCTCGCTGACGAGTCGGGTATTATCACCAATGGTAACTTTGGCGGTGCCGGAGACCACCACCCAGTGCTCGGCGCGGTGGTGATGCAATTGCACCGAGAGCTTGGCACCAGGCTTAACGGTGATGCACTTGACCTGATAACGCTCTCCGTGATCGATGCTGTCGTAGACTCCCCAGGGGCGGTAGACCTCGCGGTGGCTCTCTTGCTCACTGCGCTTTTCAGCCTGAAGACGCGAAACGATCTGCTTTACCTCCTGCACTCGGTCTTTACGAGCCACCAGCACCGCGTCCTTGGTTTCCACAATCACCAGGTCCTCTACCCCCACCGTGGCCACGAGGCGATGATCGGAATGCACCAGCAGGTTGTGGCTATCGTGGAGCATCACGTCGCCCTGGCAAGCATTGCCCTGCGCGTCGCGCTCACTGACCTCCCACAGCGCCGACCAGGAGCCGATATCGCTCCAGCCGGCGTCCAGCGGTACCACGCTAGCATGCTCGGTGCGCTCCATCACCGCATAGTCGACGGAGTCGGCCGGGCAGGCCTTGAAGGCCTCGGCGTCAAGCCTCGTAAAATCGAGATCCTGACTGGCCCCGGCCAGCGCCGCGCGACAGGCTGCCACCATGGCCGGCTGGAAGTGCTCGAGTTCTTCCAGGTAACGCTGGGCCGAGAACAGAAACATCCCGCTGTTCCAGTAGTAGTCACCGGTTGCCAGGTAGCCTTCTGCGGTGATGCGGTCGGGCTTCTCGACGAAGCGCTTGACGCGAAAGCCAACGTCGCCTTTGCTCTCGCCGCGCTGGATATAGCCATAGCCGGTCTCGGCGTGGGTCGGCACCACGCCGAAGGTGACCAACTGGCCGTGCTCGGCAAGCACGCGGGCATGATCCACGCTCTCGTGGAACTGCGCCACATCACGAATCAGATGGTCGGCGGCCAGCACCAACAGCAGCGCCTCGGGATCCTCTTCAACCGAGTGCAGGGCCGCCAGGGCGATGGCCGGGGCGGTGTTGCGCCCTTCCGGCTCGAGCAGGATGCGCGCGTCTGTGATGCCCTGCTGACGCACCTGCTCGGCCACCAGGAAGCGATGCTCCTCGTTGCAGATCAGCAGTGGAGGCCGATGATCGACGGGAGCCAGGCGCTTGAGCGTCTCCTGCAGCATGCTGTCCTCGCCGGTCAGCGGCAGGAACTGCTTGGGGCGCAACTGGCGCGACAACGGCCATAGCCGCGACCCACTTCCCCCGGCCATGATGACGGGCGTGATCATGGGGAATCTCCGTATTCGCGAATCTTAGTTCTAAGTGAGTGCCGAAACGGCAGGCAGATAGGCACGCGTATTGGCGTGCACCCTCTCGTCATGAGCGACGGCGTCCGGCGAGTACCAGTGATAACCGCCGTGCTGCTGACGCGGCAGAGCTTGGAGAGACGGCGCCAAGGTTACCTGATAGGCCAGCACAACATAATGGGTCGAGAGGCCGGGGTCGAACATGCTGTCGGCGTAGAAGTGCTGGTACACGTCCAGAAAGCGCATGCAGGCAAGCTCGACGGCTTGCCCTAGCTCGCTCATGGTCAGGCGAAGCGCGGCAGCTTCGAGCGTCTCGCCCTTGCGCACTCGCCCACCGGGCACGAACCAGCTTCCCTGGGCCGGGCGATTCAAACGCTGGCCCAGCAGCCACTCGCCTTGAGTATTGGTCACCACGAAGTCCAACGAGACCAGCGGGGCATGCGCAATCACCTGGCGAAAAGCGTCATCGGCTAGCCAGCCCTGACTGGGCGATTGAGTCTCACACATGGGCATCAACGGCGGAAGCGGTCCTGGTTGTCGAGGAACCAGTGGTAGGCATCCTGCAGCCCATCTTCCAGAGTGACGCTGGCCTGCCAACCTAACGCCTTGAGCCGTGAGACGTCCATCAGCTTGCGCGGCGTGCCATCAGGCTTGCTGGCATCAAAAGTCAGCGCGCCTTCGAAGCCACTGACCCGCTTTACCGTCTCGGCCAGTTCGCGGATGGTGCAGTCCACCCCGGTGCCCACGTTGATATGCGAGAGCATCGGTGAGGTATTGGCTTCGTAGGTCTCGTCATCCAGTTCCATTACATGCACGCTGGCCGCGGCCATATCATCGACGTGCAGAAACTCGCGCATCGGCGTGCCGCTGCCCCATACCACCACCTCGCGATCGCCGCGGTGCTTGGCTTCATGGAAGCGGCGCAGCAGTGCTGGGATCACATGGGAGTTCTCAGGATGAAAGTTGTCATTGGGTCCATAAAGATTGGTCGGCATCACGCTGCGATAGTCGCATCCATACTGGCGGTTGTAGCTCTCGCAGAGCTTGATGCCGGCGATCTTGGCGATGGCATAGGGCTCGTTGGTAGGCTCCAAGGTGCCGGTGAGAAGTGCCTCCTCACGCATCGGCTGCTCGGCATGCTTGGGGTAGATGCACGAAGAACCCAGGAACAACAGCTTGTTCACGCCGGCCTGATGGGCGGCATGGATGAGATTCGCCTCGATCATCAGGTTTTGATAGATGAACTCGGCCGGATAGCTATTGTTGGCCTGGATGCCGCCCACCTTGGCCGCCGCCAGATAGACCTGATCGATGGCGTGGCGCTCGAAGTAGGCCTGTACCTGAGCCTGATCGGTAAGATCCACGTCATCACGGCCAGCCGTCAGGATGTGGCGATAGCCCAGCACCTTTAGCCGGCGCACGATGGCCGACCCCACCATGCCCCGGTGACCGGCGACAAAGATGGTCTGGTCAAGGTCACGTGCCATGTTCAACCCTCCACCGTGACCGGAATCTCGTAGCCGTGCTCCTTGAGCAGCGCGTGACGCTTGGCCACCTTGAGGTCCTCGGCGACCATCTCGGCGCACATCTCCTGCACGGTGATCTCCGGCTCCCAACCCAGCTTGGCCTTGGCCTTGGCGGGATCGCCGAGCAGCGTCTCGACCTCGGCCGGACGGAAATAGCGCGGATCGACCCTCACGATCACATCGCCCAGCTTGAGCGCCGGGACCTTGTCACCTTCGATACGGTCGACAATGGCCGCTTCATCTACGCCTCGCCCCTCGAAGCGCAGGGTAATGCCTAATTCCTCGGCACTAAGGCGAATAAAGTCTCGTACCGAGATCTGCTTGCCAGTAGCGATCACGAAGTCCTCCGCCTCGTCCTGCTGCAGCATCATCCATTGCATGCGCACGTAGTCCTTGGCATGTCCCCAGTCACGCAGCGCATCCATATTGCCTAGGTACAGACACTCCTCGAGACCCTGGGCAATATTGGCCAAGCCACGAGTGATCTTGCGGGTCACGAAGGTTTCGCCACGACGCGGTGATTCGTGATTGAACAGGATGCCATTACAGGCATACATCCCGTAGGACTCGCGATAATTCACGGTGATCCAGTAGGCGTAGAGCTTGGCTACTGCATAGGGGGAGCGGGGGTAAAAGGGAGTAGTTTCTCGCTGCGGCGACTCCTGAACTTCACCAAACAACTCAGAAGTGGAAGCTTGATAAAATTTGATCTTCTTGTCTAGGCCCAACAAGCGAATTGCTTCGAGAATCCGCAGCGTGCCTATCGCGTCCACATCGGCGGTATACTCCGGTGACTCAAAGCTGACTGCCACATGGGACTGCGCCGCCAGATTATAGACCTCATCCGGCTGCACCTGCTGAATGATACGAGTCAGATTTGATGAGTCCGAGAGATCACCATAGTGAAGCACAAAATTTTGATCCTTTACGTGCGGATCCTGGTAAATGTGATCAACCCGTTGGGTATTGAACAGAGATGCACGCCGTTTGATACCGTGCACTTCGTAACCTTTACCGAGAAGGAATTCAGCGAGATAGGAGCCGTCCTGCCCGGTCACACCCGTTATAAGCGCCTTCTTCATCACCACCCTCACCAAGACTAATAATTAAACATGGAACAATGTCAGACTTAAAAATTGACAACGACAGGAAGTCTCAAGATAAAAAAACATTGTATGCAAGAACAGCTCTCCACAAGACCTTCTCTTTTATAGAGCTAGCTGAACGTTCAGCAGTTGGCGATGCATTGTTACCGTGCCTTCTATACAAAACCAACCTATCATTTATAAATTCAACTTTCCCAAGCCAATTAAACTTCATACCAACCCACCAGTCATGCATTGGCAACCCCCGAGGGAACGGCAAACAGCCATACTCTAGCATAGCCTTCCTTTTAAAGCACATACAGCACCCCAGAAATGAATTTTTATATAAATTCTTAATCACTCCAGGGCCAGACAACCGGTGCTCAAAGAAAGATTCACTTATTGTATTTAAATTCTCATCAACAACTTTTGCATCAGATACAACCAAGTCTGCATGTTCTAATGCAGCGATACTCGTAGCCACTTTTTTTTCCTCCCAAATATCATCTTGATCTGAGAGAAAAACAAAAACACCACAAGCAACACTTAATAAATGTTCAAAGTTCATGACTAATCCTTTTCCAGGACCCTTTATCAACCGTACATTAGGTTCATCAAAAGACTTAACCATCTCAACTGTTCTATCAGATGAACCATCATCAGAAACTATCAACTCAAAATCATCAACCCCTGCATACTCAAGAGAGTTTAAAATTGAAGCGATCTGATCAATTATAAACTTTTCCCCATTATAGGATGCCAAGCAAACACTTACAAAATGATCATCCCGCATAAACACGCCCCATCTCGAAAATATTTAAGTATGCATCAAAACCTTTCAGCGAAAGGAATATTACTGGCATTAACAACCCCATATTCCAACCTGATCTTGTTCGAGAAGCATAATACAACAAAAGAAAGAAGGCTATGAGGCTCAACCTGTCAGCACCAATAAAAAAAGAAATAGCAGCAAGAGGGAAAAACGTTACAATGGCACTTTTATCAAATCTGCCATAAGCATATGATAATCCAAAAAAAACAAATATCTTCGGAAAATCGTATAAGGCATGTTCAACAAGAGAGTCTGCGGAAAAATAATAGTTAAACTTGAAGATAATTGGATCTTTAAAATTAAGGGCCACAACTAAAGCGAGCGACAGAAAAACCAAAAACCAATAAGATATTTTAAAATTAATTATTATCAGCCTTACTTGGTAAAAAAACCACGGCATGAAAAGGCAGAAGTAAAAAATGAAAGCTTGAAATTGAGTAAGAACAGCAAGGACAGACAGTGCAATAAAATAAACCCGCCTCTCTAAAAAAAACAAAGACATAAATAAAAAAACAAAAGAGAACTTAAGCCTTTCAATCTCAGTATAGAGAGCAACAAAATAATAACACGAAAAAACAATAACAATAGAAATAACCACATTCAAGCCGATTTTCTGCGACAGCCTGAGGAATAAGAAACAAAGCGCTGAGTTCACGAAAGATACTAAAAGAACTTTATCAGCCCCAATATTCGAAAAAAACCAAATAATGGAAAAATAAAATGGCTCGAACGCGCCAGTGTAAAGCCGATAAAGCTCATATCCATCAGAATATGACACCCCCTCTACACTATTGTATAAACCAATGTAAGATTGTTGATCGCCTGAGACAACATGCGGAACTATATAAATCGAAAGAAAAAAAACAAAAACCGAGCATAACAAAAAAAAGGAGAGAGGAACTACATTAGTCAACTTCATTTATTGCCTACTATAAAAAAGTGCGCTTAGATAATAGAATTATAGAGGAACAGCCATGCGCCATGAAGCATCAAATTCACAAATCATTTTGTCTCATTTGGATTAAAAAATAATATTAAGGCTCGAAAAATGGGACGCCACTACAAGCTATGATTATTTCTCCACCGATAATCGAGCCTTCTTTCAATTGGGGAAAACAATACAGAGATTACTAGCATGTTACGGTAATCCAAAGGTTCCAGAAATGTAAAGACGCATAATATGCTTATTTCATGGTATGAAATGCAGAGGAACAGAAATCATGTAGGTTGTGAATTATAAAGGCACCTTTGAATACCACGAAATGGTTCAGAATACTTAAAAAGACAGTTAAATAAACTTTTCCAATTGTTTTTTCCACTGAAAATTATTCATAGCAAAATCTCTAATCGCATAAGTGTCAAAATCAGAACAGGAAACCCAGTCGACAATTTCTTCAATCATTAACCATGAATCATCTTGAGGGGCATTGTAAACAAACCCTACGTTATTGAAAGAGTCATCGCGATGGCTTTTTATAAATGGAACACCTCTAAAAGCATATTCTTTAGACTTAATTGAGTCATTATATGAATTGCCACTTCTATGCCTGCCTAAAGAGTCGACTCCAACTGAACAACCAACAAACAAATTATCAATTTGAGAAGAGATCATTCTTCCATGGAATTTTACATAATGATCCAAGCCAAGATTTTCCGTGATTTTTTTTAACCTGGAAAACTCTGGCTCATTATCACCGACTATATGAAAAAAAACATTGCATTCATGACTTGAAGAGTTAATATAATAATGCAAACCATACAGCACTCTATCATAACCATGCCAAGGTGCTAAATTGGCAACTGCAATCAGTCTTATAGCTTTTGGACATGGAGAATGGTTAAAGTTAGCCAGTGGCACATCACTCGGATCGCAAGAATTATAAATTCTTGATGATGGAACTCCCCATATTTGATCTACAAGCATTCCCGTATAAAAAATTTTCGAAATGTAAAGCTTGAAAAAAGGCCGCTGTATTTTATGAATAATCAAAGAAAGCTTTGACAGCAACCCTTGAACTTCATCATCGTACGGATAACTTGGAATTTCAAGGATAACTTTTTTAGAGAGGTGGCTAGCTGCATAGAGAAAGTAAGAAAAGAAAAGGGAATACAAATTACCATGAGGATTCCTTATGTAAAAAACGTCATAATTTGTGGCTTCATTCTTTAAAAAGGCTGCGAGTCTTAAAAAAAATAAAGGTTTCGATGATTTTATTTCCGAAAGATTTCCTGAAGAAAAGGACTGACCACAATTATACACTAATCGTAAGCATCCCTTTTCTGAATAAGCAGCATTCACTTCGTAGCCAATTTCGTGCAGGGCAACTAATTGTTGCTGTATTTTTTTGGATATCCCATCCGTGGGGTCTGTGATATTATAACAAGTTATATAAAGCGCTTTTTTCATTTTCCAAACGTGTAGAATTGATTGATTAAATGGAGGGTTCCGGATTAAAAGCCGAGCTAAAGGGTTTATTAAAGACTGGATCTGGGCTTGAATTCAAGCAATAAGCGCAGCACCTGCGGTGTTAATTGCACCTGATTACTCTCTCAGGTTTACCTTTGCCGGCGTCCAATAACCCGGGCGCTTTCAATGGCGGTCATTCAGCTTCTTGACCACCTTGCGCAGCTCGGCATAAGTGACTTGCCGGAACTCCGCTCCTTTGGGGAAGTACTACCGTACCTGGCCATTGGTGTTGTCGTTGCTCCCACGCTGGCCGGAGCAGTAGAGGTCACAAAAGTACGTCGCTGCGGTCACCGCCTTGGCCACGGCTTCATGACCGGCGAACTCCGAGCCATTGTTCAGTGTGATGGTTTAGACAGCACTCCGACGAGGCTTTAGCAGGCGGATCATGGCCGCTTGCGTCAGGTCTGCTGAGAACCTGGGCAACCGTGCTGCCAGCAGGTAGCCACTGCGAAGTTCTGCCAGCGTGACCAGCCCTTATTGCTTGTGCCGCTGAATCACGGTGTCGCACTCCCAGTGACCGAGAAAGAGCCGATCATCGACCTCAGCTGGACGATGCTCGTTACCCACTCGGTTGGGAATCTTGCCAAGCCCTGCACTCTTGGCCTGGGCCCGGTGCTTACTGCGCCGTTTGGGCTGACGCAGATGCCGCCATATACTTCCACCCTGTACCTTGTCATCCCAGATCAAGGAGTAGATCCACTGATGACTGACGCCTACGCCGGCCAAAGGCGCCATAAAACCGCTGAATTGCTGCGGACTCCACTCCTCACGCAGCCGATCGACAACGGCGGCGATCATGCGGGGTAAGCGCTTCGTCCACTTCCAGGCGGCTTGGTGCTGGCCTTCTTGCCTCTGCGTGCTGTCCAAAGTACTGCAGTTATTCTATGAATCCAGAGGTGTCAACTATGTTAAGAGATAGTGTAGAAAACTCCGATACCTAGGGTAATCAAGGAGAGGCTACAGTGGAACCAACAGGCTTCTACAAAAAGTATAGCCTTGTGGCGCTACACGAAATATAAAAAAATATGGCAAGCAGTCAAGGATAAGATATAGCTCAAGCCGATAACGAAAACGCTGACCAATTTTAAGCGGCATGAGGGCCAAGTGGTGCGGCGTTTGATGTGAAGACTGAAGAAGGCACGGCTGGATGATATCAACGACTTCGCCAACATATACTTAACTGGAAAACCTATGAGTCGTCTGCTTCACTAGACTAAATTCATATGGAATTTCGAAAGATCTTTTATATAAGTCAAGAAGTCATCATGGAGCGCTTATAATGCTCCAGCTTTTTAATAACAAGATCATTATCACATAACGATACACCCATATATGCCTTGAATTTTAACAATAGTCGGCCACATAAAGCTAGAAAAAATCTATCCCACCCACAAAGATTTGTTCCTACGTTAGTTTTTGATAGAGCTCCTGGAGCTTCTATCGGATAAACATAATTATCCGCTTCGAGCGAAACAACAACTTCCCTACCTGACAACTGCCTTGCCAAATTGAACCATAAATCATCCTGCTTGGGAGCTAGCTTTTTATAGTCATCACTGAGCATGATGCGATGATCCATGAGAGGCTTTCGATACAAGACCCCAGCAACCCCAATCGGCAAAAGTTCAGTTCCGCTGGTTCCCATAGGCACGAGTGGCCAATTTAGATAACTTTGTCTACGCCCAAAAAAATTTTCAACCGAGCGACGTGCCCGGCCACATACAATGGCATCAGGGTGGTCTTTACCCGTTTTCACAAGCGAAGAAAGCCAACCTTTATCATATATAACATCATCATCACAAGTTATGATCCAATCATGAGATGACGCCGACCTAAACACAGGAATTAACTTTCTATATGGGCCTGTATTCTCTACCCACATTATTTCTACCATTCCCTGCGCAGCCATTGCGCTTAACCAATGGGGCAACTCTCTTACACCCTCATCAATTAGATAAGGATCACTTGATAAGCAAAGCACAATTCGATCTGCAGAAGAATCTTGATCAAAGATAGATAATAATGTAAATCTCAACAAAGGCAACCTAGCCAATGTGGATGTCAAAGAAATAATTATGGACATGCTAAACTTATACCTTTCATTTAACAAGAAGATTCTAAAACTAAAAAACTCGCCTAATATTTATTCATCATGGGAATATTTTTTGGAAACCTCAACAGCCGTCAGCTCTGTGAGGGGCGAACAATTTAAAATTCTAACACCCTTGGCTTCAACTTTTTCTCTTAAATGACGCAAAACCTTATCAATCGTTTTGGTTTCAAAACCCTCTATTTTCTTTTGTGGGCTAAGCCCAGAAGCATAGCTCAAAGATTTTCTTGTTGCGTCAAACCCAAGTATATCTATTGACCTGCAGCCAAGACCAGCGCTAATGGAAATCAGGGTCAAAACTCCAGTGCGCGGATACAAGGTAATAAAATTCGTCTCTAAAGGATCAGTCAATAAAGCCTCTTCCCCGTCTTCAAAAATCTTGACGTTGAATATAAATCGAGTAAACAGCGCCTTCCAGTCTGGCTTTGGGATTAAGAAGACATCCTTATCGCTCAAAGTATTTAAGACCAAACCTGCACCGATATATTTATATATTGTAATCAGCCTCAAACTTACTTTTTTAGAGCTTTTTTCACATTCAAGGACTCTTTCATTATCAGCACTAAACCAAATAAAAAAATTGCTCTCATCGAAACTATCTTTAATCTCGACAGAATGATTGACAAACACGACTAATGAATTTTTTATTTTTTTTAAATCTGTCTTATCTAGAGAAGGCCCTGAAGCCACTATGACAACATTTTTATCGCGGAATATTGTTTGTAGATCCTTTCTACTTGACGCCCCCCTCCTAATAAGGCATTGCAAAAAACCTATAGCAGACTTTAACCTAACCATAACTATATTTATCATAATTTAAATAAAAGATCTGACATTTTTCCAACACAGGGTATACTGTGTTTTGTTACCCATGCTTGATATTCTAAGAAATCTGACCAACATGTCATGAAGAGGAAGTCTAGCTTTGCGCGACGTGAAGATTCGTAATCATACTTACTATCTCCCAAAAACAATGCAGGCTTCCGGATATTTCCTGAGGCAATTTCACGCTCAAGAATCTCTTCCTTAGTATCCGGACTGCCGAAGATACCGCCATCGAACCATTGGGCAATATCGCGCTGTGCAAACACATCTCGCAGTTCGGCCTGATCGCCACCAGAGACAATTAGCCAACGGGCGTCAGGTGTTTGCTGGCGAAGCGCTTCTAGACCAGGTGCTACCTCACAACTCAGCAACCCCTCGCGCACATGGTCAGCATAGGCCTGCAATAGCTCACCCAAGTCAGGGCCTTGCTGGCCACGGGCGTGTTCCAGAGCAATTCGTTCCAGAAAGTGAGAAAACTTCTTATAACGCGAAACTCCACCGTTGTCGACATGGTATTTTACCATCGCCTGAGCTGCGACATCACCATAGGGTAAGGTTGACTGATAGAAGGCCTCGGTCTTGACTTGATTGGAGTCAAGCACGACGCCGTCGCAGTCGAACACGAGCGTAGTGTAACCGGTCACCAGGCGCCTCATGCCAGCACCTTCCCGATCTTGCGCAAAGCGGCTTCCACCTTGGCGACATCCTCAGGCACATCCACTGCCAGACTGCCAGGTTTGGTTTCCACCATGCGAATCGTCTTGCCCAACTCCATGAAGCGCAGAATCTCGATGTCCTCGCTATACTCCAGTTTGCTCTTTCGCCCGAAGTTACGGAAGGCCGTCAGCTCCTCGCGGGTGAAGGCGTAGATGCATACCTGCTTCTTGTAGCGCTTAGGCGCACACTGTTCGGACTTGAAGCCAGGCAGAGCGAGGCGCGACATGTAAACCAGCTCTTCACGCTCGGTGGTGATCACCTTGGGAATATTGACGCTGTGCGGATCTTCCAGGTCCGATACCCAGCTGAAGGCGTTAATCACTTCATTCATGTGATCTAACTTGGCGTCGCGCACCTTGAGTATATCGGCCGGGTCGGCTAGCGGCTCATCGCCCTGGACATTGATGTATAGATCTGCATCGACGTGTTCAGCGGACTGGGCAAGCCGGTCGGTGCCGGTCATGGCGTCGTCAGTAGTCATTACCGCCTGGAAACCGGCCTTCTCCACCACCTCGGCGATGCGGCGGTCTTCAGTGGCGACATACACATTCTCTTTGGCCACGGCACGGGCTGAGAGCTCAGCGACCCACAGGATCATCGGTTTACCCAGCAGCGGCACCAACGGCTTGCCCGGGTAGCGACTGGAACCGTAGCGGGCCGGAATCATGACGACACTTCGCATATAGAGGATCCTTCAAGTATTGGCGAGTCAGAGAGCGTAGATGGATTCGGTATGCAGCCCGTAACGCGTCGGTGTGATAGCGGTGATCGGCAGCGCCCCTTCGGCCGCCTGGTAATGCTCGAACAGCTGCTGCATCTCCTGGCTTCTCGGGTCGTCGGCACCGTAGCCGTCGAAGCCGGCCATCAACACACGCTCGGCTTGTCCGCTGGTGGCAACAGCCAGCGCATAGGCCACCACCAGAGAGGTGGGCGCGATGCAGTAGGTCTCGGCGAAGCCGAAGGTCTCGGCCTGGACGTTGAGACCGAAGTCGAGCACTTCCTTCTCGGCCAAAGAGACTTGCACGTCGTCGGGCAGCATGGAGACTGGGGTTATCAGCGGCTGGGGTAGCCTGACGTGGGTGTCACAGTCAGCCAAAAGGCGCACCGGGTGGCAGGCAACACGCAGATTGATCAGTTCGGCCTCAATGGCCGTCTGAGTATTGAGTGCCAGGACCAGCGGTTGATTGGTGCGGATATAGCGCTCCAGCGCATCGCGATGGCGCGCCACCCCGGGGCCAGTGCCCAGCAGCAATACCTCCCGCCCCAAAAACTGCTCCTTCGGGTACCATTGTCCCTTGGGCTCTCCACGATAGAAGTGACGGGCGGCATCTAAGGTATTTAGGCTAAACTTCTTGCCGCCTTCCACGCGCAGATGCTCGATCACCGCCAACACATCTTCCTCGTCGTAGCGCGAGTCGCTGAGCATCTCCTGAATGTAAGTGGGGTGAATGCCGTACTTGCCCGCCAGGTAGTAGTAAGGGTTGGTGCCCCAACCGTAGTGCGACTGCATGGGTTTGAAGTGCTGATCCAGCAATGCCATCAACGGCACCAGATTGGCCGGCTTACCGCGGCGCTCGGCGATCTCGATGGCCAGTTCCTCAGTGAAAGCGTTACCCGGACCACGCCCCATGCCAGTTACCGTGGAGTCCACCCAGTTCACGCCTTCGTCCAGCGCGCGCAGAGTGTTGACGAGCGCCAAGCCAAGATTGTCGTGGGTGTGGATGCCCATGGCACCTTCCCACTCGGTGCGGAACCACTGGATGATCTGTGCCACTTGATCCGGATTCATGCTACCCATGCTGTCTGCAAAGTAGAGCACATCCATCGGGTAGGCCTTTGCCTGGCGGGCAAGAGTTCTAACTTCCACTTCGGTGCGATCCGCCACCTGCATTAGGTTAAAACCGACCAGATAGCCACGCTCCTTCAACCAGTCTACTGCCGGCAAGGCCTTTTCGAACTCGTGAACATGGCAGGCAATACGCACCAGATCGACAGGTGAAGCGGCGGCAGAATTTGGGAACAAGCGTTCAAGCGCCTCCTGCTGTGGTAAATCACCTACCAACTCGTTTCCGTTGACCATCACGCCGATAGTCAGGCCAGGTGGAACCTTAAGGCTGCGGATAAAATCATCAGTGGTGAATGCACAAGGCCCCTGAAAACCCTGATTCTTGAGGGTGCGAAAGCCTAGCTCTACCACATTCACACCGGCGGCCTGCATGGCATCAATGTATTGGTGAATCAGTTCTGTGGAGAAATCCCAAGCGTTGTAGTAACCACCGTCGCGAAGGGTACAATCCAGAAATTTCATTTTGTGGCGCCTCGTTCTACCGCTTCATGCATGTTCTGCCATGAGCCGGAACACTTCATTGCGAAAAACCAACTCATCGTAACTACCTTTATCGACTACTTGGCCATTCGCCATCAAATAGATACAGTCGCACTGCTTCACCGTAGCCAGACGGTGAGCGATCATGATGATGGTTTTCTTGCCGGAGAAGTCGTGTATGGCGTCCATCACCTGCTTCTCGGTGATGCCATCTAGCGCACTAGTAGCTTCATCCAGTACCAGTACATCAGCGTCGCCGTAGAGCGCCCGGGCGATACCGATACGCTGTCGCTGGCCGCCCGAGAGTTGAACTCCGCGTTCGCCCACTGGCGTATCCAGGCCCTCGGGAAGGCGCTCCAAGAGTTCATCCAGATGGGCGAGACGGGC
Organism: Halomonas aestuarii; assembly: GCF_001886615.1. Classification (NCBI taxonomy): domain Bacteria; kingdom Pseudomonadati; phylum Pseudomonadota; class Gammaproteobacteria; order Oceanospirillales; family Halomonadaceae; genus Halomonas; species Halomonas aestuarii. Next base: position 3,194,758 of record NZ_CP018139.1, on the reverse strand, counting down.
AGCCTTTTCTACCCGGGCTTCGTCAATACGTTCCGGTGGAAGGCCAAAAGCGATATTCTCGCGGATACTCGCATCTGCCAGGAAGATGCTCTGGGGAACGAAGCCCAGACTATTCTGCCAGGCACGCTTATTCTCCGGCCCCAGGAGTTGGCCATCCACGCTCAGAGTGCCATGCTCGGGCTCGATCAGCCCCAGCAGCAGGTCAATGGCGGTGGACTTTCCAGATCCCGAGGCGCCCACTAGACCGATCACCTGATTGACCGGCAGAGTCAGACTCAGACCGTTCAGCGCCGCTTCTTCCTTACTCGGATAGTGGAAGATGACTTTGTCCAAGCGTATCACGTGACGAGGAACGAGATGGCCAGCCTTCTCAGCAGGCGTGCCCGTGGTAGCGTGCTGACTGGCTTTAAGGTCCTCCTCCAAGCTGTCAAAAGCAGCCAGGTTGCCGCGCAGCTGAGCCACACTGGTATAGATCTGCTGAAAAGCGGGCAGCAGCTTGAACCCCGCCAGGGCATAAATGGAAAGCACCGGCAGGATGGTGCCCAAGTTGCCCTGGTGGGCGGCCAGAAGGTAAAGCACCAGGAAGATCACCGCGCCGAAGGCGATCAATTCCATGGCATAGCGCGGTGCCTGGGAAAGAGCCTGGGTGGTGCCCTTGGCACGGCCGAAGATACGGCTGCTGGCTTCAAAGCGCTGGTTGAACTCGGTCTGGCGGCCCAGCAGCAGCGTGTCCTTGATGCCGCCGAAGCCCTCGTTCATCAGCTTGAAGCGTTCACGGTTCGAACGGGTTATCGCCTGGCCGTTTCGGGCTAGATTCCGACGCACGGTACGATAAAGAACGAGATAAGCGCCAGCAAAGATAGCCAAACCCGCCAGAGCCACGTAGGGATTGAAAAGAAAGATCGCCAGGGCCATGACCAGCACCAATACCGCCTTAGCGCTCATCATCATAAGCGGTTGAATCACGGCATCGGTGATACGATTACATTCTTGGGCGATCTGATTAGTCAACTGGCTGCTAGTACCACTGGCGTGGAACAGCCAAGGCTGCTGCATGTAGTGCTTGTAGAGTCGGACACTGAGATCGGCACCGACCTGATTGGCATAGAGCGCTAGGCGCCAGGTAGTGAACATCGAAACGGCGGCAGCTCCGGCGAGTGCAACGAGCACGGCGAGTCCCAGCCAGAAAAGGAAATCGGCCGGATCGGAAAAAGGGGTAGCTTGGTAAAGCTGGGCCAAGGCACCCTCTCCTTGCAGTCGGCTTATATCGCCCACCAGGGCCATGAAGGGGCCGATTGCGACCACACCGGCCACCTCGGCAAAGGCCATCAATACCACAAGAACTTGCAGGCGCAGCAAGCGGCGACGCTGTTCGGGGGTGAGGAGAGCGCAGAGTTCTTTAAGACGAGTTATCATTAAAAATCAATAATAGGTTTTAGAACTGACTTCTCAGTATAAACTTCTGAGTCATATATCCCACGACCCGTAGAATCTTTTGGAGAAATGTTAGGGTCAATGCCATCCGGAATCGGCCAGTCGATTCCCAGCGCCCGGTCTGCCCAGTGAATGCAGCGTTCGTGCTGCGGTGCGTAGTAGTCGGTGCACTTGTACTGGAAGTCCGCCGAGTCACTCATCACGTAGAAACCGTGGGCGAATCCAGGCGGCACCCAAAGCTGATGCTGGTTGTCTTCGGAAAGCACCTCGCCCACCCACTGGCCGAAGGTGGTCGAACCTTTGCGCAGGTCCACCGCCACGTCGAACACTTCTCCGCGAGTCACACGTACCAACTTGCCTTGGGGCTGCTGGATCTGGTAATGAAGCCCACGCAGGGTGTGCTGTAGCGAGCGGCTGTGGTTGTCCTGCACGAAGGTAGCGTCGACGCCGGCCTCGGCAAACGTTCGGGCGTTCCACGTCTCCATGAAGAAGCCGCGCTCGTCGCCGAAAACGCGGTGCTTGATCAACTTGACATCGGGAATGCGGGTGGAAAGTACTTCCATATTAGTGCTCGTAGTCAGCAAGTTGTTTGAGGTAGGCCCCGTAACTATTCTTCTGCAGCTCGTCGGCCTGGGCGAGCAGTTGGTCACGGCCGATGTAGCCCATGCGGTAGGCAACCTCTTCCAGACAGGCCACCTTGAGCCCCTGGCGCTTCTCAAGTGTCTCGATAAAGCCCGAGGCCTCGTGCAGCGAATCGAAGGTGCCGGTATCCAGCCAGGCGTAGCCCCGACCGAGCAGCTCCACGTTGAGATCGCCGCGTTCCAGGTAGGCTTGATTGACGCTGGTGATCTCCAGCTCGCCGCGGTGCGAGGGTTTCACTGCCTTGGCGATCTCCACCACGTCGTTGTCGTAGAAGTAGAGGCCGGTCACCGCATAGCGTGATTTGGGCTTCTCGGGCTTCTCCTCGATGGAGATAGCGCGCTTATTCGCGTCGAACTCTACCACGCCGAAGCGCTCTGGGTCAGGGACCTGGTAGCCAAACACCGTGGCGCCGCTCCCGCGGGCATTGGCTGCTTGCAGCAGCTTGGATAGGCCCGGGCCATGGTAGATGTTATCGCCTAGTACAAGGCACACCGGATCGTCGCCGATGAATTCCTCGCCTATGATAAAGGCTTGAGCCAAGCCATCGGGGCTTGGCTGCACGGCGTAGCTCAGCGAGATGCCGAACTGGCTGCCGTCACCCAACAAACGCTGGAAGCCTTGCTGATCTTCCGGCGTGGTAATGATCAGGATCTCCTGAATGCCCGCCAGCATCAGCACCGAGAGGGGGTAGTAGACCATCGGCTTGTCATAGATGGGCAGCAGCTGCTTGGAGATACCCTTGGTGATGGGATAGAGGCGTGTGCCGGAGCCACCGGCGAGGATGATGCCTTTGCGTGCCATGGTAATTCCTTTCTTGGTTCAGCTTGCGCCCATCGCTTCGCGATGGATCGCGATACAAGTCGAGGCGTCAAACCGTGCGTTCCCACGAAAACCGGTTCCGTGCTTAACTCTCTGTTTCAAGAAGTACGCGAACAACTCCCTGCTGCCAGGAAGGCATCGTCAGGTCGAAGGCACTCTCGAGCTTGGTGGTATCGAGCCGAGAGTTGAGAGGGCGGGCCGCCGGTGTAGGCCATTCGCTGGTGGGGATCGGCGCAATGCAATCCTGTGTAGCCTTTATCTCGATACCATGCGCCCGCAGACATTCGGCGCTAAAGGTGGCGTAGCCGTGCCAACTGGTCTCGCCGGCGGGTGCCAGGTGGTATAGGCCTTCCTTTATGCTGTCGCCCAGCGCCGGGACAATGGCGTGGGCTGTCACGTCGGCAATCAGTTCAGCGCCGGTGGGGGCGCCCACCTGATCATCGATGACCTGAAGGGCGTCGCGTTCCCGCATCAAGCGGGCCATGGTGGCCAAGAAGTTACCGCCCCGGGCGGCATAGACCCAACTGGTGCGGAAAATCAGATGACGGCAACCACTGGCCTGGATACGACGTTCACCGGCGAGCTTGGTGGCGCCATAATGGTTCACCGGCCGAGGAGTATCGGTTTCCTGCCAGGGGGCATCGCCGCTGCCGTCGAACACGTAGTCAGTCGAGTAGTGCACCAACAGCGCGCCCAGCGCCTTGGTTTCCTCTCCCAGCACACCGGGGGCATCGGCATTGATCAACGAGGCCAGCTGATGTTCTTCCTCGGCACGGTCCACCGCAGTGTAGGCTGCGGCGTTGACGATCACATCCGGCCTCAGCTCACGCACGGTACGACGAAGTCCTTCAAGATCGGCCAGGTCACCGATGAGCCCGTTGTGTCCATGGCGGTCGAAGGCCACGACTTTGCCAAGCGGTGCCAGGGCACGCTGCAGCTCCCAGCCGACCTGGCCGTTCTTACCGAGCAAGAGGAGCTTCATAACGCACTCCCCGTTCCCAGCCTCTCGCGACGATAGCTGCCGTCCTGAACGCGGCGGCACCATTCGAGGTTATCTAGGTACCAGTGCACCGTCTTGCGGATGCCGGATTCGAAGGTCTCTTCCGGGCGCCAGCCGAGTTCGCACTCGATCTTGTCGGCATCGATGGCATAGCGAAGGTCGTGTCCGGGGCGGTCGGTAACGTGCGTGATGAGTGAGGCGTGAGGGGTGAGGTGTGAAGGAGCAAGTTCATCGAGAAGTGAACAGATGGTGTGTACCACCTCGATATTCTGCTTCTCGTTGTGGCCGCCGATGTTGTAGGTCTCCCCTACTCTGCCTTCAGTCACCACCTGGTAGAGCGCACGGGCGTGGTCTTCCACATAGAGCCAATCGCGGACCTGCTCGCCCTTACCGTAGACCGGCAGCGCCTTGCCTTCCAGGGCGTTGAGGATCACCAGCGGGATCAGTTTCTCGGGGAAGTGATAGGGGCCATAGTTGTTGGAGCAGTTGGTGATCAGCGTGGGCAGGCCATAGGTGCGCTGCCAGGCGCGTACCAAGTGGTCCGAGCTGGCCTTGCTGGCCGAATACGGCGAGCTGGGTGCATAGGAGGTCTGCTCGGTAAACAGCCCCACAGGTCCCTCCAGATCGCCGTATACCTCATCGGTGGAGATGTGATGGAAGCGGAAGGCGTCGCGGCGCTCAGCATCCAAGCCATTCCAATAGGCGCGGGCGACTTCTAGCAGCGTGTAGGTGCCGACGATATTGGTCTCGATAAACGTCGCCGGGCCGTCGATGGAGCGGTCGACGTGGCTCTCGGCGGCCAGGTGCATCACCGCGTCAGGCCGATGTTGCTGGAACACTCGCTCGAGGGACTCATTATCGCATATATCCACCTGCTCGAAAGCGTAGCGCGGGCTGTCGCTGACTTCGGTCAAGGATTCTAGGTTGCCGGCGTAGGTTAAATTATCGACATTGACCACGCGGTCGGCGGTGTTCTGGATGATATAGCGAATCACGGCCGATCCAATAAAGCCCGCGCCGCCGGTGATGAGAAATTTCATAAGATATCAGCTACAAGGGTCAAAGAAAAATCCACAAGGTAAACCATGGATGCTCGGAGTATGGAGTGGTTGGGAAAACATTATCAAGTTTACTTTTACTAGCAACGCGCATTAATGTTAATTTTTAATTTAATATAAAGCTAGCGAAAGGCGGAGGTTAATATCAGAACGCTCATGGCTTCGCCTTCCACATCCAATGAGGAATACCCCTACATTAGTTTCAACTACTCTTCCTGTAAACTCTCCCGCACAGCCACGGCAAACTGTGAAAGAAATGCCATAATCACAGCCGACATGCCACCAAGCACAATCGCCAGCGCCATCACCAGGCTACGGCTGGTCCCCATCGGCGAGAGGCTCTGCGTGGCAGTCTGTACCACCTGACCTTCCTGCAGTTGTGCTAGACGATCCTGGATATCTGCCACGCGTTGGGAGTAGCTGGCCACGAGTTCCGCGGCAGAAGGGCTGGTGGACTCATTGGCGAGTTCCAGGGAGCGCTCGGCACTTACGAGTTGGCGCTGCATGGCCTCGCGACGGCGCTCGAGAAGGGCTTGCTGGTCGGTCTCGATACGTTCCAGCACCTGGGCATGCAGGGACTTAACCATGGCCGCGTTGGCCTCGGCGGCTTGCGACGCTAGCCTCACCAGCAGGGTGTCCTCCGGGTTGCTGACAGAGGTCTCGAACGGGAGCGATGCCATACCTTCGTCAGCCAGGATCTGGCGGGTCACGGAACCGAGATAGAGATTGCTGGTCTTGGCTACTACCGTGGCAGGAGGCTCAAGGGCACCGATTTCCTTGTTATCAGTAGTTGCCTGCTCGGCGACCTGATAGAGGGAGACAAATTCGTAGGTACGTTCCATCATCAGCGCGTAGGCTAGGGCCCCCAGCACGATGATAAGAAAGGTCACCGTCATCAGCTTCCAGCGCTTGATCAGGATCTTGGCAAGGTCCACCAGGGAGATTTCATCATCGTTTGCCACTCGGGATGTCTGCCCGTCCGGAGAGTTGTTCATTATCTTGGAATTACCTTCTGCCAGGTCACGGGCACGCTACCGCCCGGAGGTCGCTCCGGGCATGTCCTCGAACCCTTCAGTCCTTGTCTTGCCAGGCCCCATGGGGTCGGCAACGTCTTGTTCACGGAGAAGGGATTGTACGTCAGCGCGGGTGCCGACTCTACCGTGCCGTTGGCCAGCAGGGCGGTGAGGACGTGACTGGCAAGGAGACCTGTCTCCACGGGAAGACGGCGTAGTTACGGCATTATTCGTGGGGCAGGTCGCAGATCAGCTTGTGTAGCGTGCCCGCAGGCACAGAAGATGCCCGTCGCTACCGGTAGGCATAATTGTAGTACCCATAGCCGTAGCGGGTCGCAGCCTTGCGCTCCACGGCATTGAGGATGGCCCCCTTGACCGTGACACCGGCGGTCTCGAGGCGGCGGGCGGCGATCTGCAGCTCCTTGGCCGGGTTCAGCTGGAAGCGGACAACCATGAGGCTCGTGCCGCAATGCTTGCCGACCAGGGCGGCATCGGTCACGGCCAGCACCGGCGGGGTGTCGACGATCACCAGGTCGAACTCTCGGCTGGCCTGTTCGAGGAAGGCCGTGAAGTCTGCATTCATCAGCAGCTCGGCGGGGTTGGGCGGTGCCGTGCCGCGCGCCACGTAGCTCAGGTTCTCGATGCCGCTGTCGCGCACCACTGCTGCCCATTTCGCCTTGCCGGAAAGCAGATCCGAGAGCCCGCACTCGCTGCCGCCCTGGAAGGCATGGTGGAGATGCCCCTTGCGCATGTCGGCGTCCACCATCAGCACCCTCTGGCCGCCCTGGGCGCAGACGGCCGCCAGGTTGGCTGACACGAAGCTCTTGCCGATCCCGGGGCTCGGCCCGGTGATCATCAGACGATTGTCGCCGGCCTCCAGCATGGCGAAGTGCAGGCTGGTGCGAAGGCCGCGTAGCGCCTCGATGGAGGTATCGGCCGGCGCCCTCTCGGCCAGGATGCCGCTCACCACGTCATGGCCATGGCGCTCACGGCGGTGTTTCACCCGCTTGACCAGCTTATGCTGCTCGTCGGAGAGCGGCACGCTGGCATAGACAGGAAGGCCGGCCTCCTCGACCTGTTCGGGTGACTCCACCCCGTGGCGCAGCAGGCCGCGCACGAGCACGATGCCCACCGAGAGCATGCCGCCCATCAGGGTCGCCAGCACCACGATCAGCGGCTTCTTGGGCTCCACCGGGTTGGGCTGCACCACGGCCTCGTCAAGGATACGCACATTGCCCACGGTGCTGGCCTTGGCAATCTTCATCTCCTGGATCTTGTTGCGCAACTGCAGGTAGATCTCCTGGTTGAGCTCCACGTCACGGGTGCGGCGCAGCACCTGCTGCTGGGTCTCCGGCAGGTTCTCGATGCGCTCGTTCAGCCGCTCTCGCTCCTGGACCAGCTGCTGCTTCTTGTCCAGCAGGGCCGAGTAGGTCGGATGCTCCGGGGAAAAGCGCCGGGAGATCTCCGCCTCGGTGAACTCCAGTTCGTTGAGCTGCGCCTCGAGGTCGACCAGTCGCTTAAGGATCGACTGGGTCTCCAGGGAGAGGTCCACGCTATCCCGCTCGGTGCGGTAGGCATTAAGGGCATTCTCGGCCTCACGTAGCTGTTCGCGGATCTCAGGTTCCTGGCCCACCAGGAAGTCCAGGCTCTGCTCGGCCTCGGCGCTCTGGCGCTGGATGTTCTGGGTCAGGTAGATCTCACTGATGGCATCCAGCACCCGTGCGGCGCGCTCGGGCTTCGCATCGGTCAGGTCCAGGTCCAGCAGGCCGCTGTCGCTGCCCTGCTGGCTGACGCTGAACCGTGAGCGCAGGTCATTGATGGCGGCCAGGCGAGAGCGCTTGATCAGGGTGAATTCGGCGCCCGGCGCCGCCATGATCTCGGCCACCCGCAAGGTGACCTGGCCATCCAGGAAGGTACTGTCCTTGCCGACTTCGCCTTCCCCAATGGACTGCCCTTCCAGGGAGAGGCTGTAATATCCCCCTTCCCCAGCCGTCAGCGTGAAGGCCCTGCCGGTCAGCGGCGAGTCGACCTGGAACTGCCCGATGTTGAGCGTCTCACCGGCCCAGACGCTGCTCTCGGCGAAGTCTGGCCGCTCGACGCCCAGGCGAACCAGCAGGTCGCCGACGACCGGTAAGCGGGTCGGCTCGACCACCAGGTCGAGCCGCTCATGGTCCACGGCGCGGCCGAGCACCATCCGCGAGCGCAGGATGCCCAGCTGTGCATCGGTGCTCGGCTCCTCGCCCAGCATGGCCCGCACGTCTTCCAGCGGGTTGCTCATCCCGGCCTTCTCTTCCACCTGCACCAGCGCATCCGCCCGGTAGTCCGGCGTAGCCAGCAGGGCATAGGCCACCCCGATCACGGCAAACAGCGTGGTGATGCCGATGATCCACCACTTGTGGTCGATCAGCAGGCCGAAGAGGCGGCCGAGGTCGATTTCATCATCTGCCACTGCAGGTGGTTTCGTTCCAGGGATATGCGAGTCTGACATCTGGGGTGAGTTCTCCGGGCCGTGTGGTTCAGCTACAAGCTACAAGGAGCAAGCTGCAAGGAAACCCAGCGTCCAATATGTTGATGAATAGTGAAGAATATGTTGCGGGCGTGACTAGCGACGGAAGGAGGCCATCAGGCCGTGCAGCATCTTGGAGATTTCAAGGGTTTCCTGAGCCCACTTATGACCCAGTGGCTTGCTTATGTAGCCGATCTCGATGCCGATATAGATTTGCGTTCTCAGTTCGCCACACGAGCCCTTCGAATAACTCAAGAACCTGACTCGATCCTTTTCGCTCTCTCGCTCATAGCCTTCGGCGATATTGCTGGCAATTGACAAGGCAGAACGCGTTATCTGGTCCTTGAAGCCGAAGTCGCGGCAGCTCTTGAGCTGGATGTAGACATCGGCACATAGCCGAGCGGACCGCTTCCAGACCTGGAGATCCTCGAATTGCATGACGCTACCTCATCGCGATTCCTCGCCCCTCGCCCCTCGCCCCTCGCAGTTCGCCCTTTGGGGTTCCTTGCAGCTTGTAGCTTGCCACTTGTAGCTACGACAGCTTCTTCGCCCAGGCTGCTGTGGCTTCCTTCAACAGCTCATGCACATGCTCGAACGCCTGGCGGCTCTTTCGGTAAGGATCCGGGATCTCGCGTCCTCGGCCATCATCAAGCCATTTGCCGAGCAGCATGGTCTTGCCAAGTGCCTCGGGGGCGAGGTCGGCGACGGCGTGGCGCTGGCCTTCGCTCATCACCAGGACCAGGTCGGCCTCGGTCAGCATCTTGCCGGTCAGCTGGCGGGCATGGTGGTCGGACAGGTCCAGGCCGTCGGCCTCGGCGAGTTCGCGGGCGGTGGGCTCGACGCCGTGGCCGACCAGGGCGCCCAACCCGGCGGATTCGACCCGCCTGTCGGGCAAGTTCCTGGCCAGCATGGCGGCGGCCACCGGGCTGCGGCAGATGTTGCCGGTGCAGACCACCAGAATGTGCTGGAACATCAGAAGTCATTCCGCAGGTCGTTAGCATCATTCGCCGCGCGGGTCACCTGATAAACCGCGGTCACCGTCGGCAGCAGCTGGCCGATCACGCGGTTCCAGCGGCCCAGCGGTGTGGTGATGACGTAGACGACATCGGTGGGCTCGAGCCGGAACTCGGTGCCCAGCACCATGGCGGCGGCGTTGCGAGCGTCCAGCTGATAGACGGTCACCAGCTTGTCACTGCGCTTCTGGTGGCGGCGAAACACGAAGATACCGCTGGCGTCGGCCTGGGCTTCGTTGAAGCTGCCGGAGCGAGTGAGCGCCTCGGTGAGGCTCATGGGCGAGCGGCCCATCGGAAGGACCTGGGGCTCACCTACCTCGCCCATCACGAAGATTTTCTGGCTGCCGAGGTCCGGCACATGCAGGACGTCGCCGTCGCGCAGCAGCAGGTCCTGGCTGAGTTCGCCCTCGTTGAGCATGTCATAGAGCGACAGGACGCGCCTCTCTCCGTAGCGCAGAAGGATCACGTCATGCCAGTTGGCCTGCGGCCCGAGCCCGCCAGTCAGGCTGATGGCATCCATCACGGTCATCGGCACATTGGTGACCGGCAGACGAGAAGGTTCATTGACCTCGCCGGTGACCTGCACCTCCTGCGAGTTGAAGGCGGCGACCTTCACCTCTACCTGAGGCGCGGCGATATAGGGCTCGAGGCGCCGCGCAAGTTCGTCGCGGACCTCCTTGACGGTTCGCCCGGCCACCTCGAGGCGCCCGATGAAGGGATAGCAGATGGTGCCGTCCTGATGGACGGTATTGCCGGCCTCCTCGGCGCTGCGCTCGCTGCCGGAGGGGATCGTCAGCTCGGGATGGTCGTAGACGATGATGCTAAGGATGTCGCCCTTGCCGATACGATAGTCGTAGCCCTCGATCGCGGCTCGCTGCTCCTCGCTGAGGGTCTCGAGTCGATCGGCGCCTGCCGCCGGGCGCTGGGCATTGATCAGGCCCAGGGTGATCGGCTCGATATCGACGAGATCATCGACGGGGGCGCTTTCGGTGCGGGATGAGAAATGGCTGCCCGGTGCGAAGGCGCAACCGGACAACAGGATGGCACCACTCAGTGCCAGCAGCAGCTTGATGGGCTTTGAATGGTGCATAGGGAGATGCCTGTTCAATGGGGAAACTCGGGCGTTCGAACACGCTACCGCCCCGAGGTGTCATGGCGCATCCCCGAGGCCTGTCGCTGTTTGACAACATGCAACAACATGCAAGTGCCTGTCGGTATTGAAAAAACGATCTTGAAAGGGCCAGAACTTTACATATGTCAGTCGGGTATTTCTACCGTATCGAGGTGATAAAGACTCTTTGTACGATATCTCTTACAAGCACCGTCGGCAGCCTCGTACGCCCTTGGCAGATAATGGTTTTTTCGATTTACCACCAAGACATCCTCATCCTCAGGGCCTAACATGGACTCTGCCGAAGCATTAGGGTGGGCAGCCAATCGTATTAGCTGCCGTACGCAACGCAAGGGAGAAACAGGATGTTCAAGAAAGTTGCTGCTTTGATCGCCATTGCCGGGATGCTGGCATCTCCGCTGGCCATGGCCCAGTCGGAAACCGGCGCCGCCGCGGGTGCCGGATCCGGTGCGGGCGCAGGCGCTGGAGCCAGTGCGGGCGCCGGGGCGGGCGCGGCGTCGGCAACCGGCGTTGCTGCTGGCGGTGCCGCCACCTCCGGCGGCCTGGCCGGCCTGGCCGCCGCCACCGGGCTTTCCACCGCGGCGCTGACCGGCCTGGCCGTCGCCGGTGCCGTGGCCGTGGGGGTCGGGGTCAGCGCCGTCGGTGGCGGTGATGACGGCGGCGGCTCCGGCACCACGGGAACCACCGGTACCAACTGATCATGCAACGACGGTACGCCACAGGCATGACTCAAGGCCGCCTTCGGGCGGTCTTGTCGTGCCTGCTGCCGCTGCTCCTGGCCGGCTGCGCCAGCTCGGGCGCCACCCCGTTGGGGGCGTCATTCCAGGCGCTCATGCCGGCAAACGATCGCGTCGATGAACGGGCCGCCTCGATCCCCCATGCCACGCTCTCGGCGCGACTGGGCGACGTGCAGGGGCTGCTGGTGATGGGCGCCCAGGCGGGAAGCATCAGCTACTGGCCCTCGCGAAGCGGTGGTGTGCTCGAGTTGCACGATGGTGGCCTGCATGCCACTGCCGGCCTGCCGGAGGACCTGCTCGGCACCCGCTACAGCGCGGCCCGGCATGGTCAGACCCAGTATGGATCCAGCCGGCCCTGGCGCCAGGATACCCCCTACTCCTATTCGCTGGTGCGCCACTGGCGTGATCGTGAGGCGCAGTTACGGCAAGGTGAGGCGCGCGCCGAGATGCGCTGTAACGCTACCGATACGGTCGATCTCCCCCTAGGCAGCCGGTCTCTGGAACGCTGCGAGGCGACCCTGGCCTGGGCCAATGGCGAGACGACCAGATCCATTTTCTGGCGTGATCCGGTCAGCCGCCACCTCTGGGCGGTGCGTGAGACGCCCTGGCCCGGCGCCCCAACAATGCAGTGGCAGGTCGCTCGTCACTGGTGGTAGTTCGCAAGGCACCCTTTCCCATGCACAGAACCACGTTACTGGCCGCCCTGCTGGCCATGCTTCCCCTTGTGGCTGAGGCCCAGCCCGCCACGGCGCCGCCCACCCTGGTGGAGGCCTGGCTGGCCTGGCAGGAAGAGAACCAGGCCCGTGACCAGCCGCCCTTCGACTGGGCCTACAGCTATGCGCTGCGCGCCAACGATGCCGCCGATCTTGACGCTCGTCAGGCACGCCTGGTCGCCGAACTGGAGGGGCTGGCGGCGGTGGTAACGGCCCGTGGCGACCGCCAGAGCGCCCGCGGCCTGGCGGCCTGGGCGCAGGCGCTGGCGCTGGCGCTGGCAGAGCACGACGCCCTGCCCGCCCGCTCACCGGAAGCGCTGGGCCTGCCAGCCCTCGCCAGTGATCTGCGCCGCAATCCCGCGATGGCCAATATCACCCTGCTGGGCACCTGTGCGCCGCCGGCCTGGATCGAGGCCTGGACGCGGAACGGGGTCGAGCGCCTGGCGTGGCAGCCCGGGATGAGGCTGGATACGGCCCTGGCCGCCCTGCCCGCCGGCGCCACCCGAGGCATCGACACCGCTGTGGTAATCACGCCCCAGGGTGAACGGCACGAAAGGGGTATCGCCGCCTGGAACCACCAGAACGCCCCCCTGGCCCCCGGCGCCCGCATCGTCGTCCAGCTGCCCGAGCGAGGCCTCGGCGGCACCCGCGAAGGCGACCTGATCAACCGCAAGCTTGCCGCCTGGCTCGCCACCCGCCTGCCCGGCGATGACTGCATGCTCTGGAAGGCGAAAGGAGCCGAGGGGATGCAGAGGCACGAGGCCGGGGAATGATTAGCAAGGAATTCAAACATTTAAGGCGCAAGCCGCAAGCCGCAAGCTGCAAGCTGCCGAAGCTTGTAGCTTGTAGCTTGTAGCTTGAGCCTTGTAGCTGCAGTCCCCGCCCTGGCAGATGGCGATTCAGTGCGCCTGGGCCGTGGCCAGAGCGACTTCGGTGGCGTCGGCCTGATGCAGACCCCGACTGCCCGCATGGGTGAGCTCGGTCACTTCTCGGTCAACTGGAGCCGCACCGCGCCCTATCGCCGCTACTCGGTATTCGTGCAGCCCACCGACTGGCTGGAGGCGGGCTTTCGCTATGTCTCGGTGGAGAACCGCCTGTTCGGACCCAGCATCGCGGGGGATCGTGACTACCTCGACAAGGGCATCGACGCCAAGCTGCGCCTGCGGGAAGAGAGCCGCTATTGGCCGGAACTAGCCGTCGGGTTGAGGGACGGGGGCGGCACAACTCAGTTCGGCGCCGAATACCTGGTGGCCAGCAAGCGCTGGTACGACCTGGACTTTACCCTGGGACTCGGCTGGGGCTACCTAGGCAACGCGGCGGACGTGGACTCCCCGCTGGGCTGGCTGGACCATCGCTTCGACAACCGCCCGGAGGATGCCGGCGGCGACCAGGGCGGCGAATTCGCTCTGAGCCAGCTGTTCCGAGGCCCCATGGCGATCTTCGGCGGCGTGGAGTACCAGACCCCCTGGGAGCCCCTGGTGCTGCAGTTGGAAGTCGAGGGCAATGACTACGCCAACGAGCCCCTGGACAACGACCAGGTCCAGGACTCGCGCATCAACCTGGGGGCCCGCTTCCGGCTCACCGACAACATCGAGCTGCGCACCGGCTGGCAGCGAGGCAACACCGCCATGGCCGGGGTGAGCTTCTCCACCAACCTGGCGGGGCTCGCCCAGGTGAAGCGCGACCCGCCTCCCCGCCCGCTGGATGCCGCGCCGGAACAGAACTGGCCCGCAGTGGCGAGCCGCCTGCAGGCCAACGCCGGCATCCGCGTACGCGAGATCCGCCAGCAGGGTGACGACCTGACGGTGACCGGCGAGCCCACCACCTTCCGCAACCTGGCGAAGAGCGAGGCACGGGCCGGACGGATCCTCGAGGCCAATGCCGACGATTCCGTGGAGACCTTCCGCTACCGCTGGCAGAGCCGCGGCATGGACCTGCGCGAGGACGTCCATGACCGTGCGGCCTTCACCGCGGCGGCGGCTTCCAGCGAGCGGCAGCACGATCACCGTTACGGCCTCTATGCCCACGCCAGCCTGGACGAGCCCGGCGGAGAGCTGCTCTACCAGGCCGATCCGCAACGCTTCAGCTGGCAGGTCGGCCCCGCCATCGAGCAGAACTTCGGTGGCCCGGACGGCTACCTCTATCGCCTCTCGGCCCATGCGTCCGCGGAATACGCGACCGACCCGAATGGCTGGTTCTCCGGCAGCCTGACCGCCACGCTGGCCGACAACCTCGACGACTACGACTACATCGCCAATTCCGACCTGCCGCGGGTGCGTACCTACATCGGCGATTACCTGGCCGAGGCCGACGTGGGCATCGGCAACCTGCAGTACACCCGCACCGCCCAGCTCGGCGACGACTGGTACGCCATGGGCTACGGCGGCCTGCTGGAGATGATGTATGCCGGCGCGGGGGGCGAGCTGCTCTTCCGCCCCTTCAACAGCCCGCTGGCCCTGGGCGCGGACCTCAACTGGGTGCGCCAGCGCGAGTTCGACCAGCAGTTCGGCCTGCGCGACTATGACGTCTGGACGGGCCACCTCAGCGCCTACCTGGAGACCGGCATCGAGGACGTGCTGGCCAAGCTGAGCGTGGGGCGCTACCTCGCCGGCGATATCGGCACCACCCTGGACCTTTCCCGGGAATTCGACAACGGCGTGCGCGTGGGCGCCTGGGCCACCTTCACCGATGCCGGCGACAAATTCGGCGAAGGCAGCTTCGACAAGGCGCTCTACCTCTCCATCCCCATGGACGCCTTCTTCGTGCGCTCCAGCCGCAGCCGCGCCAGCATCGCCTGGCAGCCCCTCACCCGCGACGGCGGCGCCCGCCTCAATCGTCGCTATCAGCTCTACGACCTCACCGAGGAACGCGACCTCGGCCGCTACTGGGAGGACTACGACAACAGCTGGGACTAGGCCCGCGTGAGTCAAACCGACGTTATCGCTTACGCCCCATCGCCGTGTTCTCGCACGGGTTGGAGCGTCGCCCTGACGTACCATCGGGACAATCCGGGGAGGGATTTCCCATGCGACCCATCACGCTCGACCTCGACCCGCAGGGCCGGCGCATCCTGTCCTGCGCCTGCGGCACCATCGAGATCGCCCGGGCCAACGACTGGCAGGAGTTCACCATCGAAGCCCTCGACCACGACCTGGCCAGGGTCACCTGCGACCGCTGCGACCGGCAGGCTCGCCTGGGCCTCGACGTCGAACCGTCTCCCTCTCCTCAGCCCACCTGGTAATCGGCCCCCAGGGTGACCTGGACCTTCCGGCCCGCCTCCCTCGCCCACTCCTCGATCCTCGCCTTGAGGGCAAGCTGGGCGTCGTGGTCGCCGTGTACCAGGCGGATGTGCCGCGGCGGGTGGCGCATGCGGCGGATGAAGTCGAGCAGGTTCTTCTGATCGGCGTGTGCGGAGTAGCCGCTGACGGTCTCGATGTGAGCGCGAATGTCGAGGCGCTCATCGTCGAGCAGCACCCAGCCGCCGCGCGGCCCGAAGCGCTGGATGTCGCGGCCCGGGGTGCCGGCGCCCTGGTAGCCGATGAACACCACCGCGTGGCGAGGGTCACCCAGCATACGCTTGAGGTAGTTGACCACCCGCCCGCCGGTGACCATGCCGCTGGCGGCGATCACCACCGCGGGCCGGTGGGTGCGGGCCAGGTAGTCCACCGTCTGCTCGTGCTCCTCATGAGAGCTAACGGTATAAAGATTCTCGAAGCTCAGCGGATGGCGGCCGCCGCGCAGCCGCCGGTGAGCCTCGGCATCCCACCAGGGCCTCATCTCTCGATAGACTTCCGTGAAGCGCGCGGCCAGCGGCGAGTCGACGATGATCTCTAGCTCACGCCAGCGCGGGTCGCTGGAATCGTGGATCAGCCCCTCGAGCTCGTAGAGCAGCTCCTGGGTGCGGCCGATGCTGAAGGCGGGGATCACCACGCAGCCGGCGTTCTCGAGGGCCCGGTCGATGGCGCCCTTGAGCCGGCCTCGCCGTTCAGTGCGGTCCTCGTGGAGGCGGTCGCCATAGGTGCTCTCGATCACCAGGGTATCGGCACGATACGGCGATCTCGGCGCCGGCAGCAATGGCGCGTAAGGTGCGCCCAGGTCGCCGGAGAAGACCGTGCGGTGGGCCTCGCCCGTGGCGTGGTCGCGCACGTCGACCTCCACGTAGGCCGAACCGAAGATATGCCCGGCACGCTGCAGCTTGAGTCGGATCCGGTGGCGCGCGTCGTCGATCACGGTATGCCACTGCCGGTAGTCCAGCGGCACCAGCCGCTCCTCCACCTCGGCCAGGAAACGCTCGATCAGTGCCCGGTCGCGGGTGAAGCCGATCTTCAGGGCATCCTCGATCACCAGGGGCATCAGCCGTGCGGAGGGCACCGAGCAGAGGATCGGCCCCCGGTAGCCCGCGGCGAGCAGGTAGGGCAGCCGGCCGATATGGTCGATGTGCACATGGGTGACCACCAGCGCCAGCACGTCCTCCACCGGGAAGCGAACTTCATGCTGCGCGAGACTGTCGAGGTGGTCGGCGTCCTGGCCCTGGAAGAGCCCGCAGTCCACCAGCAACGCGCGGTCGTCGCTCACCTGCAGGCGATGGCAGCTTCCCGTCACGCCCTCGGCGGCGCCATGGTGAACAATTCGTGGGGGTTGCATCCGGGTGGCCTCCCTGCCTGCTATACAATACCCGCTATCCGATGGCCTCAGTGTAGGCAAGGTTGCCTTCGGGGAGGAAACGGCTTCAGGGAGCCGCCCCGGGACAGCCCTCTCAGCGGCTGTCGGGGTCGGCCTCCAGGGCCTTGGCCAACGCTACCTCCCAGCGCGCATCCCGCTGCCCGCAGGCAATAAAGTCGGGATTGAGAAGGCTCTCCTTCCGATTGCAGCGCAGCGGCTGGAGCGTCTCGGCCTCCAGCACCTGGCCGCCGGCGGCGGTAACGATGGCCTGGGCGGCGGCGGTGTCCCACTCGCTGGTGGGTGCCAGGCGCGGGTAGAGATCGGCCTGGCCCTCTGCGATCAGGCAGAACTTCAGCGAGCTGCCGATCGTCTGCGTGGTGTGGGCCGGCAGCGCCTGACAGAAGACATCGAAGGCCGCCCTGCCGTTGCGACGGCTACCCACAACCTGCCAGGGCTCACGGTCAGGATCGGGCAGAACCCGCACCCGGATCGGCTGCTCGTGCTTGCCTTCGCCTTTTCCTGCGCCATCGCCCTCGCGCCGAAAGGCACCCTGCCCCACCTGGCCCCACCAGGTCACCGCGCCCCCGGGCAGCGCCGGGGCATGCACGATGCCGAACACCGGCACGCCCTCCTCGACCAGCGCCAGGTTGAGGGTGAACTCGCCGTTGCCGGCGATGAACTCCCGGGTACCGTCCAGCGGATCGACCAGCCAGTAGCGCGACCAGCACCGGCGGGTGGCGAAGGGGATCTCGCCGGACTCCTCGGAGAGCACGGGGACGCCCGGCGTTTCATGCTCGAGCAGCGCCAGCAGGGCGTGGTGAGCGGCCATGTCCGCCTCAGTCAGCGGGCTGTTGTCATTCTTCTGCTGTATATCGAAGTCTCGATGATAGATCACCATCACCTCGAGCCCGGCAGCCTCCACGCCGGCGATCAGTTGTTCGATGGTGTCGAGGTAGATCCCCATGGGCAGTCTCCGTGTGAAAGCACTTTGACCCAGTACTCAGCCAAGCATATGGACTCGAGCATAAAGGAAAAACCGTTCAGCCTATGGATAGGACCGAGGGCAAGCCGTAAACCGGCAGTGAAGCATAGCCTGTTCTCGACCCTTCGAGATTCACCCCCAATCGGCTCAGCGGCGCTTTACATCGATTGCCCGCCCCGCGACACTAGCAGCGTTACATTCCGATACGAATCGGACATGAGAATTCTAAGCCCACCGGGCCGCAGGGACAGCCATGACCACCGACACCGCCCCCAATCGCCGTCTGATCAAGTGGTTCATCGGCACGGCGTTCTTTACCTTTACAGTGTTGCTGCACATTCTTATTCCAAATGTGGGAGGCTCAGGTCTCCGACTGCCCTTCAATGCCACCGTCTGGATGGGATTCGGCCTGATGATGGCACTGGCCATGTGGCCCGCCACCCGCGGCGTGATTCGATACAGCAAGTTCCACATCGGGCTCGGATTGCTGCTGCTGGCACTCTGGTTACCCTTCCTTTGGAGCTGGAACGAGGCCTCGCTGATCGCCCTGCCGCGGATGCTGACGGTCACCGCCGGAGCCATCCTGCTGCTGGGGTTGGCCCAACTCCAACTGACCCACCGTGACTGGTGGTGGCTGGGGATGGCCATCATGCTTGGCGCCCTGATGGAAACCGTTCTGGGGTATGTGCAGTTCTACCTGCTCGAGCCCGGCAACTGGCTAGGCTATAACCCCGAGATCGGTCGCCCCTACGGTATTTTCCAGCAGGTCAACGTAATGGCCAGCTTCCTGGTCACAGGGCTAGTGATCTCGGCCTGGCTCTTCGGCGAGGCACGCGACAGCAGGCTCTGGCGGGTCGTTATCCTGCTGGCCCCACTCTTCATGCCTGCTTTAATCCTAGTGATTGCTTCCCGCATGGGTTGGCTGGCGGCATTGGTCACAATCCCCATGGTACTCATACACCTGAGGAATCTTGACCATTCCCGCTTCAAAGCCTGGGCAGGCACTTTGGCTGCAGGCTGCCTCCTAGCCTTGATTGTAACTATGACGCAAGGCGAGGGAGGACGAAGTGCCGACTCGATTTCTTCGCAGGGTTACCGCCCCCAAGTCTATGAGCACAGCCTGCGCATGATTGCCGAGAAGCCTATTACCGGCTGGGGTTATGGTCGCTTCCAACATGATTTCCTCTACAGTTATGCCAACTGGCGTAGCGAAGAAGAAAGTCGCCCCCCACTTGAAGAACAGTATAGTCATCCGCATAACGAGTTTTTTTATTGGGGTATCGAGGGAGGATTGCTTCCAATAATTGCAATCCTTATCTTTGCTATTTGGCTTTTTTGGAGGTTATGGACTCGTAGCCCAAAACGTAAAAGATTGCTACTCATTTCTCTCCTGCTTCCCTTGAGCATCCACTCCATGCTCGAGTACCCGTTTTACCTTTCGATCAATCACTGGCTCGTCTTCATTCTTCTACTTGGCATGTCAGCTAGCTATACTTGGAAGACAGAAGAAAGAAGGAATCGCTATACCTTCATCATCAAGACAGGCACATGGCTTGCAATTCCTGTACTAATACTATTCATGTCCACACATCTTCAAGCATTATGGAAAATAAAAACATACGCATCAGGACGAGATAGCGGCGCCTTGTCAAAAATAATAAATCCTATGGGACTCCCATATGATCTTGAGTTCTTAGTCATGTCACAACAACTTGATGCTGGAACGGCGCTAGGCATGAGAAGAGTAGTTGAGGACTATCAACGATGGGCCACTAGAGCCGAAAGAACCAAGCCTTCACCAGAACTATACATAAACTTGATGAGGCTTCACAGGAACCATGAAGAAACTAATACAGAGCTTTATAAAAAAGCGACATACCTATTCCCAGGTATTGAGAAAGTCATGATTGAGGCAAGAAAAGACCCAGTTTCAGAAAGTTCATCATCTTCACAGGATGTGGTAAACACACCTTGAACTGGTCAAGGAAATACTCCTACTATAGAGCTCATGGCAACAAAATGAGCTATGTTATTCATACTCTGATGGCAGCCGGAGAGTTTCTATAGAAATTAATCTGAGAGCAAGAGCATGGGCCTCAAGTTGGATAACTAAGCAACCACCTCACCAAAGATTCGTGCCGAGTTCCAGTGCACCCGCCATTATCAGCGATAGTGAGATGGCCCGACAGTATGGGGTCGGCGATTCGATGACTCGTTATTGGCAGTACCGTAATGATGTCTATAACCGACCCACAGGCGGCACAACCTGCTGGCCACTCTGACGACAGAACAGAAGGAGGTGCTGATCACTGCATGTACTTTCCTGCGCCTCGGCCTCGATGAGCTGCTGATCGTTACCCACAAGTTCTTGAATCCTCTGCTATCACGTAATTGCCTACAACTCATGCTTTAACGACGTGAAATGCCAAGACTCGCGGAAATGGCTTGGCACGATGCAGGAGGTGATCAGACCCCGGCACAAACCATTCAGGGACTACGAGCCGGGCTACGTTCACATCGACATCAAGCATCTGTCCCAGATGCCCGGCGAGCAGCAGAAACGCCACCTGTACGTCGCCGTCGACCCTGCCACACGCTGGGTCTATATGGAGGTCAGGCGCAGCCCGTCCGCCAAGGATGCCAGGCCGTTCATGAAGCGGGTGGAGGAGAAGGCCCCATTCAAGATCCAGGCGGTACTAGCCGACAACGGCAAGTCTTTCACCGATCGCTTCACGCGGGCGGGTGAGCGCACTCCCATCGGCCGCTACCCCTTCGACTAAAAGTGCCAGACCAATGGCATCGAACACCCCTTAATCCAGCCGGAAAGGCCGCAGACCAACGGCATGGCGGAGCGCTTCAACGGACGTATCAGCAACGTGCTGGCGACTCGGCGCATACCTCAGTAGATAACCTGTAGCAGACGGTGAAACGCTACACGTGGCTGTACAATCACCACGTCCCGCATAAGGCGCTGCACCATCAATCACCAATCGAGGTGATGAAGGAATGGCAGACTAAACGTCCTGAGTTATTTACCAAGCGAGTGGTCAATCACACGGGGCCCTACAATTAGGTTCCGAATGTGAAATTTTTCGCATTAAATGCATGACGATGAGATATACATCGTACTTTAATGGCACTTTATTCTATAAAGCATCTCGATTTAATCGAACTTGTCGCTGCTGACAGCTGAGCGAATCAAAGACTTTTCTCTTGATTCTGTCCTGACTGAAAAAATCGACAAAGTTTTTAAGTGTAAAACTATTGCCAGGTAAAAAGTCAGCGATTATGCGCTGTTTCATCAATACTAGTATCCGACAGATAATTATCCAATGAACATTTACAATCTATTCAGAGGTTACATAGAACAGAGAGAGGGTGTGTGTGCGGGGGGGGGGGGGGGGGGGGGGGGGGGGGGGGGGGGGGGGGGGGGGGGGGGGGGGGGGGGGGGGGGGGGAAGGTAAAATATTCACTCGAAAACTATAGCGAAAAATCGAAGAAGGCCATCTCAACACATGAAAAAGGCCGGCAATGCCGGCCAAAAAAATATAAATCAAACCACATCTCTCAGTCACAATAATTAGGCGTATACTCTGCATCAATGTCAGAGGCACAGGCCCACTCTCCACTGGAGGCATCACGGGTCAGAACAATATAGTTGCCAAGGCTTTGTGACTTAACAGCAGAGCTTGTGCTAAATTCAAAGCCTATCGCACCACTCACACTACCAGTAACATCGGCTGGCACACTTACGGTACCAAGGGTATTACTAGCAGCAAGACCAATTGCTGTTGGAGAGTCGTAAGCTTCACCAGAATATACATTAGCATCATAAGTGGTCTGACCACCACGGATCGTGGATAGAGCTGAGGACACCTCCGACCTAACCACATATTTCTGATACTGCGGAATCGCAATCGCCGCCAGAATCCCGATGATCGCCACCACGATCAGCAGTTCGATCAGGGTAAAACCGCCCTGCCCGGTCTTCACGTACTTCTGCATGCCTTGTCTCTTCATGGCCCTGCCCCTTGCTCCTGTCCGCCGTGGCGCGTATGGCCTGTGCCTTCTTCTCGTCGCCCGTGCGGGTTTACGGTTGGCGGTCAGGATGAGTCATCTCAACCGCCGGGTTAGTCGGACGTCACACCGCCCGATATGGGTTACATTAAGTTACGCTCTGCAACCCTGCAAGGGGCATTGTAGCCGAAAGGTGAGCGACCACGAGAATTTTCATACTGATGGATGAGTCAAAGTGCGAGGAAAAGGTTGAAGGAGCGTGGCGCAGCGCTGGGCGGGAGTAGGCCAGAGGGGCTAGAATCAAGCGCAGACGACACTCTCCCGCTACAGCTGCACCTTGCTGCGACACATGAGGCGCCATGAACGACTATCGCCCCCCTTCCCCCGAGATGCCGCCGGCAGCGCCGGAGCCCGCTCCCTCGGCGCTGCATGGCGCCACCCACCGCAGCGGGCTACGCGGCCTGGCCCGTCGGCTGGTGAATGACGGCCTGCTGGGTGAGGCGGCGGCGGCACGGGCCGAACTCGAGGCGCGAGAGGTCGAACTCTCCCTGCTCGAGCACCTTATCGACACCGGCATGGTGCCCGCTCGCAAGGCCACGCTGACCGCGGCCTGGGAGTATGGCCTGCCGATCATCGACCTGGACGCCCTGCGCCTGGAGAGCCTGCCAGCGGCCAAGGACTACCCGGACAAGATCCTTCGTCGGCTGGGGGTACTGCCGCTGGTGCGTCACGGGCATCGCCTCACCGTCGCGGTGCCCTATCCCTCCACGCTGGCCCTGCTGGATGAGTTGCAGTTTGCCACCGGCCTGACGCTGGAGGGTGTCCTGGCCCCGGTGGACCAGCTCGGCCCGGTCCTGGAGAGCTACCTCGCCAACAGCGAGAAGAGCATGCTCGATGATCTCGAAGGCGTGGACGACGCCGTGGGTCAGCTGGCCTATGACGAGGGCGTGGTCGATGCCACCGACGAGCAGGCCGCGGTGGCGGCCGCCGGCGACGACGCCCCCATCGTCAAGTTCGTCAACAAGATCCTGCTGGATGCCATCAACCGGGGCGCCTCGGACATCCACTTCGAGCCCTACGAGACCAGCTACCGGGTACGCTTTCGCATCGACGGCATCCTCCACGACGTCGCGCACCCCCCCTTCGCCATGCGCTCGCGCATCTCGGCGCGCCTGAAGGTGATGTCGCGGCTGGATATCTCGGAGCGTCGCCTGCCCCAGGACGGCGCCATCAAGCTCAAGCTCTCCAGTACCCGCTCCATCGACTTCCGGGTCAACTCCCTGCCCACGGTCTACGGCGAGAAGGTGGTGCTGCGTATCCTCGACCCCAGCTCCGCCCAGTTGGGCATCGAGCAACTGGGCTTCACCCCCGAGCAGCGGGCGATGTACGAGGCGGTGCTCGACGACCCCCAGGGCATGATCCTGGTCACCGGCCCCACCGGCAGCGGCAAGACCGTGTCTCTCTATACCGGCATCAACATCCTCAACCAGGTGGAGCGCAACATCTGCACCGCCGAGGACCCGGTGGAGATCAAGGTCCCGGGGGTCAACCAGGTGAACGTGCTGCCCAAGATCGGCCTGACCTTCGCCAGCGCCCTGCGTGCCTTCCTGCGCCAGGATCCTGATGTGGTGATGGTGGGCGAGATACGCGACCTGGAGACCGCCGAGATCGCCGTCAAGGCCTCCCAGACCGGCCACCTGGTGCTCAGCACCGTGCACACCAACTCGGCGGCGGAAACCCTCACCCGCCTGGCCAACATGGGCGTGGCGCCCTTCAACATCGCCAGCTCCGTGAGCCTGATCATCGCCCAGCGCCTGGCGCGGCGGCTGTGCAAGCACTGCAAGCAGCCGGCCGACATCCCCCGCGAGGTGCTGCTGCAGCAGGGCTTCACCGAGGAGGAGGTGGCCGGTTCCACCATCTACGAGCCCGTCGGGTGCAAGCACTGCACCCAGGGGTTCAAGGGCCGGGTGGGCATCTACGAGGTGGTGCCGATCAGTGACGACATGAGCCACCTGATCATGACCCAGGGCAACTCCCGGGACTTCGATGCCCAGGCCCGAAAGGAAGGCCATCCGGACCTGCGCCGCAGCGGGCTTCTGAAGGTGATGCAGGGGCTGACCAGCCTGGCCGAGGTCAACCGGGTGACGAAGGATTAGCGCTAACACAACGCAGGGACAGGGACATGAACGTGGCAACGAAGACCATGCGCAAGGCACAGAAGACCAAGCTCTACCGCTGGCGCTGGACCGGCAAGGGGCCCCAGGGGCGCAAGGTGAGTGGCGAGATCATCGCGCCCCAAAGGGCCGAGGTGGAGAAGCTCCTGGCCGGCCAGAACATCATGGTCAGGCAGATCCGCCGCAAGAGCGGATTTGGCGGCGGAATGGGCAAGATCAAGCCGCGGGACATCATGCTCTTCGCCCGCCAGATGGCCACCATGATCCGCGCCGGCGTGCCGGTGCTGCAGGCCTTCCAGGTGGTGGCGGAGAGCCTCAAGAAGCCGGCGATGAGCGCGATGGTGCAGGAGCTGATGAACGACGTGGCGGCCGGTGCCAGCTTCTCGGAGGCGCTCAGGCGCCATCCCCAGCACTTCGACCGCCTCTTCGCCAACCTGGTGGAGGCCGGCGAGCAGTCGGGCTCGCTGGACAGCATGCTCGAGCGGATCGCCACCTACAAGGAGAAGGTAGAGTCGCTCAAGAGCCGGGTGAAGAAGGCGCTCTGGTACCCCGCCGCGGTCCTCGTGGTCGCCTTCGCCGTCACCGCGCTGCTGCTGATCAAGGTCGTACCGCAGTTCGAGAGCCTCTTCCGGGGCTTTGGTGCCGAGTTGCCCGCCATGACCCGCATGACCGTCACGATGTCGGAGTTCGCCCAGCAGTACTGGTGGTGGGGGTTGCTCGGCGTCGCGGGCTTCATCTTCTTCCTGCGCGCCGGCATGAAGAAGTCCGAGGCCTTCCGCTATCGTATGCACGCGCTCTCGCTTCGCATCCCGGTGATCGGCGACATCCTCGACAAGTCCGCCGTGGCGCGCTATTCGCGCACTCTTGCCACCACCTTCGGTGCCGGCGTTCCGCTGGTGGAGGCCCTGGAGACCGCCGAGGGCGCGGCGGGCAACATGGTCTACGAGCGCGCCATCGCCCAGATCCGCGAGGACGTGGCCACCGGCCAGCAGCTCAACTTCGCCATGCGTCTCACCGAACAGTTCCCGGCCCTGGCGGTGCAGATGGTGGGCATCGGCGAGGAAGCCGGGTCGCTGGACGCCATGCTCAACCGGGTGGCGGACTACTACGAGGAGGAGGTCGACAACAAGGTCGATACCCTCACCTCGCTGCTCGAGCCCTTCATCATCGTCATTCTCGGCGTGCTGGTCGGCGGCCTGGTGATCTCAATGTACCTGCCGATCTTCCAGTTGGGTAACGTGATCGGCTGAACCTTAGTCATGCAGCCACACCGGCGTGCCCGGGTTGGCAAGCTCGAACAGCGCCAGCAGGTCAAAGTCCCGCACGCGGATGCAGCCATGGGAACGGGGCACTCCCATGGGCTCGCTCGGCGGAGTGCCGTGCAGGTAGATGTAGCGCCGCTGGGAATCAAACCGGCCGCCGCGATTGCGGCCCGGCTCCAGCCCGCCGAGCCAGAGGATGCGCGTCAGGATCCAGTCGCGCCCCGGATGCTCCGCGGCCAGGGCCTCGCTGTAGACCTCGCCGGTGGGCCGTCGGCCGCGATAGACGGTGCCGGGCGGATTGCCCGCCCCGATGGCGGCACGCAAATAATGCCAGCCCCGCGGCGTGGCGCCGCTACCCTCCTCTTCCCCGCTGCCGTTCGCGGCGGTGGATACCTCGCACTGCCACTCGACCTCGCGCCCCTGCCAGACGGTCAGCCGCTGGGCGGCGATATCGATCTCCAGCCACAGCCCTGCCTCCGGCGGCAGTTCGGTGAGCAAGGGAGTACGCATCAGACTGTCTCGTGTTCGGTCGTTTCGCGCTGTGCCGCCATGCCCTCGGGCAACGGGGCGTTCATTCCCGCCACCACGACGGGACGCAGGCGACGCACCAGGTCGCGCACACCGACGCGCTCGCCGTAGTCCTTCTCGGCGATATCACGCAGGGCATCCAGGCCAGAGAGCGTGAAGATCACCGTGCCCAGCATGAAGTGCAGCCGCCAGAAGCGCTCGGCATCGGGCAGGTCTGGGGTCGCCAACCGCACCAGCTCGGTGAAGCGGCTGAAGACGCTGCCGTACTCGTCCTGGATATAGCGCCGCAGGTGGCCCTGAGCCTGGCTGTAGGCAAGCCCCAACAGACGCATGAAGACCTTGAGGCTGTTGCGCTCCGCCGGCACCTCGAGCACGCAGCGCGCCATGGTCTCGAGCAGTTCCTCCAGCGGAATCACCTCGCCTTCATGGCGCGCCTCCAGCTCGTCCAGCGCCGCATGGAAGCGCACGGTGAAGGGGTCAAGATAGCGTGCGAACACCGCCTGGATCAGCGACTTCTTGGAACCGAAATGGTAGTTCACCGCGGCCAGGTTGACCTTGGCCTTGCTGGTGATGTTGCGCAGCGAGGTCTCGGCGAAGCCCCGCTCGGCGAACAGCACCTCGGCGGTGTCGAGGATGCGCGTGACGGTGTCGGGCTGCTGGGCCATGGGGCTCCCCATCATTGGAAACAATTGTTTGAATGCCACCGAGTGTATGACACGTATGGGGTTCTCTCAATGCTGCCGTATGCGTCGTGTTTTAAACGACGTTTTCTTCCCTGACCATGGAGACACTTTTACTGGATGGAAAGACATGCTGTATACTTGACCAGACGCGTGACGAAGGAGTCGTCACCCACCGGTCAACGACCCCGGAGGTCCCATGAGCCGCTCCCTTACCGCCCGTCAGCAGAACGTGCTCGATTTCATCGTCAAGACCATGAACGAGCTGGGCTACCCGCCGACCCGCGCGGAGATCTCCCGGGCGCTGGGGTTCAAGTCGGCCAATGCCGCCGAGGAGCACCTGCGTGCCCTGGAGCGCAAGGGAGCCATCAAGGTCATCCGCGGCACCTCCCGGGGCATTCGCCTGCCCGCACAGGAATCAGAAGCGGTAGGCGAGGAATCGCAGGAAGAGACGCCCCAGGGCCTGCCCATCATCGGCGAGGTGGCCGCCGGCAGCCCGATCCTCGCCGCCGAGCATATCGACCGCTACTGCCCGCTGCCCCCGGAGTACTTCACTCCGCGCGCCGACTACCTGCTGCGGGTGCGGGGGCTCTCCATGAAGGACGTGGGCATCCTCGAGGGAGATCTCCTGGCGGTGCATCGCACCGAGCGGATCCGCGACGGCCAGATCGTGGTGGCCCGCCTGGAAGACGAGGTCACCGTCAAGCGCTTCCACCGCCAGGGCCATGTGGTCACCCTGGAGGCCGAGAACCCCGACTTCGCCCCCATCGAGGTGGACCTGCGCCATGATCCGCTGGAGATCGAGGGCATCGGCGTGGGTGTTATCCGTGGTGGTAACGGCCAGGCACTCGGTTGACCCTGAAACGGGCTGCGCTCGGCCATACTGTGTTAAAAATCAGCTCAAAATGCTCATTTACTGACTTGTAAACTCCGCTTTTTCGCTGATTTTTGCCTTGTCTGGCCTTCGCTCGCCTCGCTTCAGAACGTGCCATCTTGATCACATGAGCCAACTTCGCAAGATCCTCCATGCCGACTGCGACTGCTTCTTCGCCGCCGTGGAGATGCGAGACGACCCCAGCCTGCGCGACATCCCGATCGCCATCGGCGGCTCGCGGGAACGCCGGGGCGTCATCGCCACCTGCAACTACCCCGCCCGGGCCTTCGGCATCCATTCGGCGATGCCCACCGCCCGTGCGCTGCGCCTCTGCCCTCACCTGACCCTGCTGCCCGGTTACTTCGAGAAGTATCGCGAGGTCTCGCGGCAGATCCAGGCGGTCTTCCATGAGCTCACCCCGCTGGTGGAGCCGCTGTCGCTGGACGAGGCCTTCCTGGACGTCACCGAGGTCGAGGGCTTTCGCGGCAGCGCGACCTGGATGGCCCGCTGGATCAAGGAGGAGTGCCATCGGCGCACCGGCATCACCGTCTCGGTGGGGGCAGCCCCATCCAAGTTCCTGGCCAAGATCGCCAGCGACTGGGAGAAGCCCGACGGCCTGACGGTGATACCCCCGGAGCGGGTCGACGCCTTCGTGCGAGACCTGCCGGTGAAGAAGCTTCACGGCGTGGGGCCGGCCACCGGCGCCAGGCTCGACGCCCTGGGCATCGCCACCTGTGCCGACCTGCGAGAGCTTCCCATCGACCGTCTGCTGGATGAATTCGGCAAGTTCGGGCGCCGGCTTCATGAGCTCGCCCGGGGGATCGATGACCGCCCGGTGCGCATCGAGCGGGAGCGCAAGTCGGTCAGCGTGGAGACCACCTTCGACCGCGACCTGCCCGACCTGGAAAGCGCCGCCACCGCCCTCGCACCCCTCTGCGCCAAGCTGGAGGACCGCCTCGAGCGCCATGGCCGCCCGCCGCTGGCCGGGCTCTTCGTCAAGGTGCGCTTCGACGACTTCAGCCTCACCACCCTGGAGAGCCGTGGCCTCTCCCCCGCCCCCGAGAGCTACACGCGACTGCTGGAGCAAGCCTGGGCCCGGGCTCGGCGTCCCGTGCGCCTGCTCGGCGTCGGCGTGCGCCTGCTTCCGGAAGATGCGCGCCAGCAGCTGACCCTGCCGCTGTAGTCCTCGCGAGTGCCGTACTTGTGTAACCTTGCGTAACCAGCTTTATTGAAAGAGCGGCAGGGCAGGGGTGGATGCTCGGAAGATCGATGCAACGCGCTCGCCATCACGCTATCCATCGGGCTGGTGAGGGATTGGCATGCAACGCATCAAGATGGCAAGACTCCTCCCCATCCTGCTGGCCATGTTCATCTCGGCGTGCGTGACGGCAGGGAAACATGATACCGATGCCCTGCACTCCCTGGACTTCGGGCCAGTGGAAACACTAAGGGTATGTTTACTCGTCGACGAGGGGATCACCGAGCAAAGCGCCAGGACACTGTTCGAGAAGATGAGCGACGAACTGTCCATCTTCGACCTGGAAGTGGAGATCCCCTGGGTGAGGCCATGGAAGCGACCGGCGTTCCTGATGAATGGCATCATCGAAGAGGTCGCGCTTCGGCCCCTTGAAGCACCGTGCGATCGACTGATGGCGGTGGTGGGACGCCACGTCGGAGACTTCCTCATCTCGTGGTTTGCCCCTGAAATACTCGGTGCCGTCGAAACCAATACCCACACCAGAGGATACGTGGTGGGAAAATCGGTCACGTTCAATCAATTGCTTCAGCGGCCATCCGACGTGGCGGTCCATGAAAGCTATCACCTGCTGGGGTGTATCCATGGACGCAGTCTCCGCGAATGTTACCCCTACATCCTCGAGCTCAAACGGATGGCCCGCGCCAGTCGCGAGGGAGGCAACGACTTTTTCCCGGGGATATCCCTCGATCGAAAGCCCATCACGTCACGCGAGGCCACCGATGAGATCATCCGTGCAGCGGTTGGCCGGTCAGAATGACAAGACCCGGCACCGACTCTCTCTGGGGTATCGCCGCTGATTCGGCACATCGAGGCATCGAATCTCCCTACCTCGTAGCCATTCCGCGGATCGATTTGGCCAGGTCTGCCTGAGCCACCGGGCCCGGCTATTTCGTGTCGATATAGCGATGGTCGTTGAAGGTGGCGACCCAGCCAGGATGGTAGACCAGCAGGATGCTCATCAGCATGCCGGTGATGAAGGCCTCGCTCGGCATCAGCAGCGGCAGGAAGCGGGCGTACTCCAGGGCCTGGCGCAGGGCCTCGGCGTCGGAGGCGCCCAGGGCCATCAGCCCCACCGCGGCCAGGCCGGCGGCCAGGGTGGCGAGCGCCGAGCCGAAGAAGCCGCAGACGAACAGGAAGACCATCAGGTTGTCGGGCAGGCGACGGTCGACCAGCCGCCAGACGATGCCCATCACCAGCGCCGGCACCACCCCGGTGACCAGCATGTTCACCCCCAGCAGTGACCAGTCGACACGCCCCAGCAGCACCATGGCGACGTTGATGGCGGTGATCGAGAGCAGCGCCAGCGGCGCCTTGAAGATCAGCGTCAGCAGCGCGGTGAACATCAGGTGCAGGGTCAGCCAGTCCACGGCCTGGGCGCGCAGCTGCCAGAGCAGCATCACCATGACGGTGGCGGCCAGCCAGCGATGCTGCAGGGGATGGTCGTCTAGCAGCGCCAGCCAGGGACGCTTGCTCAGCGCCAGGCCGACGACGACCAGAGCGACGAGGCCGCAGAGCCAGAGCAGCCAGGGCGCGAGCACCGGTTCGGCAATCGTCATGTCGACTCCCTATTCACCCAGCCGATCAGGCGAAGACCACGGTCTTGTTGCCGTGGATGAGCACGCGATCCTCCAGGTGCCAGCGCAGGCCGCGGGCCAGCACGGCCTTCTCCACGTCGCGGCCGAAGCGCACCAGGTCGTCGGGGGTATGGCAGTGGCTGACCCGGTGGATGTCCTGCTCGATGATCGGCCCGGCATCGAGCTCCTCGGTGACGTAGTGGCAGGTGGCACCGATCAGCTTCACCCCGCGCTGGTGGGCCTGGTGATAGGGCCTTGCCCCGGCGAAGGAGGGCAGGAAGCTGTGGTGGATGTTGATCATCCGCCCCTGGAAGCGCCGGCAGAGCTCGGGCGGCATGATCTGCATGTAGCGCGCCAGCACCACGCAGTCGGCACGCGCCTCGTCCACCAGCCGCTGCACCTCGGCGAAGGCGGTGGCCTTGTCGTCGGGATTCACCGGCACATGGTGATAGGGAATGCCGTGCCACTCCACAAGGCCGCGCATGTCCTCGTGGTTGGAGATCACGCCGGCGATGTCACCGTCTAGCTCGCCGGCCGTCCAACGGTACAGCAGGTCCACCAGGCAGTGGGTCTCCCGCGACACCATCAGCACCACCCGACGCCGCTGGCGGGTGTCGGTGAGCGCCCAGTCCATGTCGAACTCGTCGGCGATGGGCGCGAAGGCCTCGCGCAGGGCCTTCGGCGGCATGCCCACCGAGTCGGCGAGGATCTCGTAGCGCATGAAGAAGCGCCCGCCCTCCAGGTCGGAGTGCTGGCTCGCCTCGGTGATGGAGCCGCCGTGCCCGGCGATGAAGTTGGAGACCCTGGCGACGATGCCCAGGCGGTCGGGACAGGAAACCACCAGGCGGTAGTAGTGTGACATCGGAAGATCCCGGGTTGCTGCGGTGACTGGGGGCCACAGTGTAGCCAAGACAGGGGCGTCGGGCACGCGCGGTGCCATGTCCAAGCCGCTCACCAGGATGGTGGTTTCTTCCCTGAGGCTCGAGATGACCCTGCGATGCCGCGCCTGTCGAGGTATGGTGACAGCGTCCCATCAACAACCGACACAAGGCACTTCGGCCGATGCTCAACACCCGCGCCCTCTCCTACCTGAGCGAAGTGATTCGTCGCGGCTCACTGCGCAAGGCGGCCACCTACCTCGGCATCGACGTTTCGGCCATCAGCCGACAGATCCGCTGTCTCGAGGAGCATCTCGACACCCGGTTGCTGGAACGCCATGCCGGGGGCATCAAGGTGACCGAGGCGGGACGCCTGCTCGTCGACCATTACCATGCCCAGCAGGCAGCGGAGGACGCCGTGATCTCCCGGCTGTCGGCGCTGCAGGGGCTGGTCAACGGCCAGGTTCGGATCGCGGTGGGCGAGGGCTTCATCGCCGACCTGATCTCAGCCCCCCTGCAATCCTTCATGACCACCTACCCGGGGATCGAGCTGGAGGTGGTGATGGCCGGGGTCAATGAGGCCATGGCCCTGGTCAAGGATCGCGAGGTCGAGCTCGCGCTGCTCTATGCGCCCCCCGTCGACCCGATGCTGACCTGCCATGTCGAGACGCGCCAGCCATTGGACCTGATCGTGCCCACCGACCACGAGCTGGCCCGTTTCCAACGGCCGGTCTCCCTGCAGGACCTGGTGCGATGGCCGATCGGCCTGATGGACAACCCCTTCGGCATGCGCCAGATGGTCGATGCCGTGGCCCACCAGGAGCGCATCTTCCTGCAGGCCCGCCTGCACACCAACTCGGTGGCCGTGCTGAAGAATTTCGTGCGTTCGGGCATCGGAGTGACCTTCATGCCCGAGCTGACCGTGGCCGAGGAGATCCAGCAGGGGGACATCACCGTGCTCCCCATGGCCTACCCCGTGCTCCGCGATGCCCGCGCCCAGATCGTCAGCCTCACTGGCCGCGAACTCACGGTGGCCTCGAAGGCCTGTCTGGAACACCTGTGCCGCGGGATGCGCTTCTTCAATGCCGACGCCCCGCGTCTGATGAATCCCGGGTGTTGATATAAATGCAACGCTAGCGGGTTTGATTAGTCAACGTATCAACGCCTAGTCTGCTGATACACCGGCCAGCGGGTCGGAAGTTCCGCCAACAACAACCACCGGAGTCCAAGCATGAACCCCACTCGATCCTTTGCCGTTTCCTCCCTCGCTGCCGCCGTGCTGGCCGCGGGTGCCCTGGCCAGCCAGGCGCAAGCCGCCACCACCGTGAACCTGAGCTACAACGGCGCGCCGGATCCCGACAAGAATGCCGTGCACGTCTTCGCCACCAACCTCAAGGAGCTGGTCGAGGAGAAGACCGAAGGCGAGATCGAGCTCAAGCTCTATCCCAACAGCATGCTGGGGGAGGAGCAGGAGCGGATGGAACAGACGATGAACACCCCCAGCCTGAACATCGCCTCCTTCGCCGGCATGTCACCTCTGGTGCCGGAGGTGTTCGTGAGCGCCATCCCCTTCCTCTTCGATGATTTCGAATCGGCGCGTACCTTCTTCGATGAAGGCCACTACTGGCAGGCCGTCGAGGATGCCCTGCGGGAGCGCACCGGCGTGGAGCTGCTGGCCGTGGTCGAGGAAGGCGGCTTCCTTGCCTTCACCAACGACGAGAAGCCCATCTCCTCCCCCAGCGACTTCGAGGGCCTGCGCTTTCGCGCGATGGACCCCAGCCAGGTGGCACTGTACGAGGCCTTCGGGGCATCCGGCACGCCGATCCCCTGGACCGAGGTCTACATGTCACTGAAGACAGGCGTCGCTGATGGCCAGATGAACCCGCCGATGTACATCATCATGGGCAGCCTCTACGAGGTGCAGGACTACCTGACGCTGGCCAACATCCAGTACTCGGACCAGTTCCTGGTCGGCAACGGTGCCATGATCGACGGTTGGGACGACGCAATGCGCGAGGCCTTCATGGGGGCCGTCGAGGAGGCCAACCAGATGGCCCGCGAGCACAACGAGACCCGGGTCGACGAGCGCATCGCCTATCTCGAGGAACAGGGCATGGAGGTGATCCGGCCCTCCGAGGAAGAGCTGGCAGCGTTCCGCGAGCAGGGCCAGCCGGCCTATCTGGAATGGCTCGGCGAGCAGGACATTGATCCGTCCTTCATCGACATGGCGCTCAAGGATGCCGGGATGACCCACCTGGCCGAGTAAGCCACGCCGTCACTGAGACGTCCTGCAGTTCGGGCAGGGGCCCTCCCCCTGCCCCATCACAGAAAGCACCCACTATGTCGTTTTTTCATTCTCGCGTGCTGGCCATCAGCCGGTCCGTGTCCCTGACGATTGCCAGCAGCCTGCTCCTCGTCGACCTGGCGGTGATCCTCTTCGGCGTGTTCATGCGCTATCTGGCCGGCGGGGCGCCCATCTGGACAGACGAGCTGGCCCGCTTCCTGATCATCGGCAGCGTGCTGCTCGGTGCCGGTGCCGTCTGGGTGGAGGGCGGTCACATGCGTGTCGCGCTGATCGAGCGGCTCCTTCCCGGCCAACTCTGCCGCCTTCTCAACCTCTACCAGTGGCTCCTCACACTTATCATTGCCGTTGGCGCCGCCATCTTCAGTTATCGCTATGCGATGTCCGTCTCGATGTTCACCAGCCAGGGGCTGGGAATCAGCAGGACCATTCCCATGCTGTCGGTGCCGATCGGCTTCGCGCTGCTGGCCTGGCATGCCCTTTGGCATGGTCCGGCCCCCCTCAAGACGCTCACGGAGGACCCCGCATGACCTTGACCATGCTGGCCGTCTTCCTGGTGCACGTCCTGCTGGGCTTGCCACTGTTCATCTCGCTGCTCGCCACGGCGGTGGTGGGATTCATGTTCGTGGACCCCGCCATGATCCCGCGTATGATGCCTCAGCAGTTCTTCGGCGGCATCAACGCCTTCTCGCTGATGGCCATCCCGCTGTTCATCCTGGCCGGCAACCTGATGAACGTGACCCGGCTGACGGACCGACTCATGGCCTTCGCCAAGCTGCTGGTGGGCCACCTGCGCGGCGGCATGGGCCATGTCAACGTGGTCTCCAGCATCTTCTTCGCCGGTGTGAACGGCTCCGCGGTCGCCGACACCTCGGCCCTGGGCTCGCTGCTCGTGCCGCCCATGCGCAAGGAGGGCTACTCCACCGCCTTTGCCGCGGGCCTGACGGCCGGCAGCTCGCTGATCGGGCCGATCATTCCGCCCAGCATCTTCATGATCCTCTACGCCTCGCTGACCAACACCTCGGTCGGAGACCTGTTCCTCGCCGGGGTGATCCCGGGCCTGCTGCTGGGCCTGGCGTTCATGGGCATGAACGCCTGGTATGCCTGGCACAAGGGACTGGAAAAGCGTGGCGGACTGCCCTCGCGCCGGGAGCTGGCCGTCACGGCCCTGGGCGCACTGCCGGCGCTGGTGGCCCCGTTCATCATCGTCTCGGGGATCGTCATGGGCTTTGTCACCCCCACCGAATCCGGGGCCCTGACGGCGCTCTACGTGGCGCTGTGCGGCCTGGCGCAGGGCAATCTGCGCATCGCCGACTTCTGGAAGGCCATGGTCGACACCACGCGCCTGACCTCGGCGATCTTCCTGATCATGGCCGCCTCGGCCACCATCAGCTGGCTGCTCTCCTATGCCCAGGTACCCAACGAGTTCGTGGCCCTGCTGGCCCCCTACATCGAGCAGCCGGTGGTGATCCTGCTGCTGTTGAGCCTGATCACCTTCGTCACCGGCATGTTCATGGAGGAGGTCTCGGCCCTGATGCTGCTGACCCCGATCTTCTCTCCCGTGGCCATGATGGCGGGTATCGATCCGGTGCACCTGGGCATCATCATCACCCTCAACATCACCATTGCCCTGATCACCCCGCCCATGGGCGCCTGTGTGTTCGTGGCGGCCGCGGTGAGCCGGCTCGAGATCACGTCACTGTTTCGCACCATCTGGCCGTTCGTCGTGACGGCGATCCTGGTGCTGATCCTGCTGATCCTCTTTCCCTCCCTGACCCTCTGGCTACCGACCCAGCTTGGCTGACCCCATGGAGACCGTCGTGAACCGCTCCCCGTCATCACCCATCGACCGCCACCCCGACCCCGACTGGTCGGTGGTGAGCCGCATCCCCATCACGGGAAGTGATGAGCCATTGGTTCCCTTGAGCCTGGCACCGTCACCGATCAGGATCTTCCCGGTCTATGCCAAGCAGGACATTCCCGGGGCGGTCAACGAATGCTATGTCCGCGAAGGGGTCTATCGGCGGCTGCTGAAGGTGGCACGCACCCTGCCCGCGGAGTACGGGCTGGTGGTCCTGGACGGCTGGCGACCCTGGCGGGTACAGCAGTATCTTTTCGATACGCTGCAGGAGGCCATCCATTCCCACCATCCCGAACTCGGCGACGAGGCACTGCTGGAACGGACGCGGGAATTCGTCTCCGTGCCCAGTCGCGAAGCGAGCTCACCGAGCCCCCACCTCACGGGCGGTGCCGTGGATGTAACCCTGAGCGATGCAGATGGGCTGCCAATGGACATGGGCACCCTGTTCGACGAGGCCGTGCCGGTTTCACACACCGCCGCGCTGGAAGAAATTTCTCGTCCGGACGCCCGACAGCGCCAGGCCCGCGACAACCGACGCCGCCTCTTCGACGCCATGCGCGAGCAGGGTTTCACCAACTTGCCGAGCGAGTGGTGGCACTACGATATGGGGGACCAGCTGTGGGCCCACTACAGTAGGCACGCCCAGGCCCTCTATGGGCCAGCCGAGCTGGAGACAATCGAAAGCCGTTGGCGGCGACAGCTTTGAGCCATGGCCCCTTACGTGCCATTGGCCTGAAGTGATAGCGCTGGACACAGTCCTGACGCCCGTTGGTGACCGAGAGCCGGGGCTCGACGCAAACCACCGATCTGAAAAGAACGCCCCGAAGGCCGCGTTGTGAGGCCCGGCGGGCTTCCCGTATAGTGTTCGTACACTTTTCCAGGCACGCGCTCCCCTCAATGCCACAGCCACGCGTCCAGATCCGCCCTCGCCGCCGCCCTCCCCTGCATTTCCTGCCGCTTGGCGGCTGCGGCGAGATCGGCATGAACCTCAGCCTCTATGGTTTCGGAGAGCGGGGCTTAGGGGAAAAGGTGCACGGGGACGACTGGATCGCCGTGGACTGCGGGATGATGATCCGCCAGGACCTCCCCGACAATCCGCTCCAGGTGCCGGACCTCTCCACCCTGGAGACGCTCTCGATCCGCCCCCGGGCCCTGATCATCA
Source organism: Halomonas aestuarii (assembly GCF_001886615.1). Classification (NCBI taxonomy): domain Bacteria; kingdom Pseudomonadati; phylum Pseudomonadota; class Gammaproteobacteria; order Oceanospirillales; family Halomonadaceae; genus Halomonas; species Halomonas aestuarii. Next base: position 3,158,477 of record NZ_CP018139.1, on the reverse strand, counting down.
CCCACGGCCACGAGGATCATATCGGCGCCGCCGCCTGGCTGTGGCCCCGCTGGGGCTGCCCGATCCATGCCACGCCGCTGGCCGCGGGCCTGCTGCGAGCCAAGTTCGCCGAGCGAGGTCTCGCCACCGACGCCATCCAGGTGATCGAACCCGGTGAGGCGCTGGAGACCGGCCCCTTCACCCTGCGCTTCCTGCCGCTGACCCACTCGATTCCCGAGAGCTGCGCGCTGCTGATCGCCGCGGGGGATCACCGGGTGCTGCACACGGGCGACTGGAAGCTCGACCCCGAACCGCTGATCGGCCCGGCGATCTCCGCCGCCACCTTCCGCGCCATCGCCCCCGTGGACCTGGTGGTGGGCGACTCCACGAATGCGCCGCTGCCGGGCCACTCGCGCAGCGAGGGCGAGGTCGCCGAGGCGCTGGCCAAGACCATCGCCCGCTGCGAGGGACGCGTCGTGGTCAGCTGTTTTGCCAGCAACCTGGCACGGGTGCTGGCCATCGGCCGTGCCGCCCAGCGGTGCGGTCGTCGGGTCAGCCTGATGGGACGCTCCATGGAGCGCATGGTGGGCGTGGCTCGTCAGCTCGGCTACATGGATGACCTGCCCCCGCTGGTGCCGGTCGCCGATCTCGGCTACCTGCCGCCGGAGGAGGTGCTGGTGATCGCCACCGGCAGCCAGGGCGAGCCCAGGGCGGCGCTGTCACGCCTGTCCCGGGGGCGTCATCCTCATTTCGAGCTGATGGCCGGCGACACGGTGATCTTCTCGGCCAAGGCGATCCCCGGCAACGAGCGGTTGATCGAGCGCCTGAAGGGCGGACTGAAGCACTTCGGCGTGAGCCTCTTCGATGACGACAACCATCCCGAACTGCATGCCTCGGGCCATCCCGCCCAGGACGAGCTGCGCACCTTCTACGGCTGGGTAAGGCCCCGCTATCTGCTGCCGGTCCATGGCGAGCCCCGCCACCAGCAGGCCCACCGGACGCTGGCGGAATCCCTGGGCATCCAGGCGCCGGTGATCCCGACCAACGGCGACCTGATTCGCCTGGACGCCGACGGCCTGAGCCTTCAGGCGCGCCACCCCCAGCAGCCGCACATCGTCAGCCAGGATGCGGTCGCCGCCCTGCCGGGCCTCGGCGGCGAGGACGTCCATCGCTCACGCCATGGCAGCCTGTATCTCGCCCTCTCGGTGGCCGCCACCGACTCGGGCTGGACGCGCATCGGGCGACTGATGCTCGACGCCAGCCAGGCGAGCCCCATGGACGAGACCGCCTTCGCCGACTGGCTGGACGACTGCCTGGCGGAGATCGAGGTGGATTCACTGGCGGAACTGCGCCTGGCCCTGCAGCCCAGGCTACTCGGCTGGCTGGCCGATCACCTGCATCGGGTGCCGGACGTGCACCTGCAGATCCTCGCGGTGGAAGCGGAGCTACTGGGCAAGTAACGCCAGGGGATGGTGGAGTTCAGGTGGGAGCGGTGCTTGCTTGCACCGCGAAAGGCGGAGGGCACCGAATCGCCGTTCAAGTCGAGGCGTCGAACCGACGGCTCCCACAAGATCATCGAATCAATCGCTTTCACAAAACCATCACCGCGCCTTCATGAAGAGGCGCGGCATGAAACGCCTCAGGCCTTGCTGGCATTCTTCGGCGGACGCCCGCGCTTGCGCTGGGGCTGTTCGGTCACGAGGTCTTCCAGCGACAGGCCGGCTTCGTTGATCTGTTCGCGGATCTCGGCCAGCTTTCTGGCCTTCTCGGCTTCTTCTTCCTGGCGCTGAACTTCTTCGTCCTTCTTCTGCTCGATGACCTCACCGATGACCTCGGCCAGCTTATGCAGCTGCTCCATGCTGAGCTGGCGTGCCGCGGCGCGAGCCACGTTCTTGTTGCGGGCGATGCGCTCCAGGGATTCGCTGGACATTGGCCGTCTCCATGCCGAATGTTGGAAGGTTGCGGGATGTAATGACACGTCAAAAGTATATGCACTTGCGCGACATTGGCAAGAAAAGTTGCGGGAATATCGTCCACGTAAATCGAGAGAATGATCCCGGCCGCTACCTGGCCCATGAGCAGGATTCGATACAACCGGACACCTTAACGGGGGCGATAAACGACTCGGGCGACACCTGAGTGTCGCCCGAAAAGCCCTGCCGGCATCGCCAAACTTTCCAGCCCGTTGGCTCAGCCGCCGGTCATGTTCATGAAGCGCACCACCTGGACGTCCCCGTCGGTGGTGAAGTGATGACGCTCGGGCTTGAGGGGCATGGCCGCGACGATGGCCTCCTTCAATGCCTCGATGTCGCCAGGGTGGCGGCGCAGGACGGCGCGCAGATCCACGGAGTGCTCGTTGCCGAGGCACAGCAGCAGACGCCCCTCCACGGTGACGCGAACCCGGTTGCAGGTGTCGCAGAAGTTGTGGCTGTGGGGCGAGATGAAACCGACGCGGGTCTCGCTGTCGGGCATCATGAAGTAGCGCGATGGCCCGAGCGTCGATTCGGTGGTGGGAATCAGCTCGTGGTGGGCCTGTATGCGCTCCTGGACCTCGTCGCTGGAACAGAAGGTCTCGGCCCTGGAGTGGTCGGAGACGTCGCCCAGCGGCATTTCCTCGATGAAGCTGATGTCGACCCCCTCGGCCCGGGCGAAGTCCACGAGGTCGACCACCTCGTCGTCGTTGCGCCCCTTGAGGATCACCGCATTGAGCTTGATGCGCTCGAAACCGGCGTCCCGGGCGGCCCGAATGCCGTCGATGACCTTGTTCAGGTCGCCGGTACGCGTCAGGCGACGGAAGCGCTCGGGATCCAGGGAATCGAGGCTGATATTGAGCCGCTGAAGGCCCCCATCGCGCAGGCGCTCGGCGAACTTCGGCAGGCTCGCGCCGTTGGTGGTCATCGCGAAATCCCTGAGGCCTGGCAGCGCGCCGATGTCGTCGACCAGGCGATCGATGTCGCGGCGAACCAGGGGCTCTCCTCCGGTCAGGCGGATCTTCTCCACGCCCATCTCGGTGAAGGCCCGAGCCACCATCGCCAGCTCCTCGAGGGTCAGCACCTGGGCCCGTGGGAGGAAGGTCATCTCCTCGCTCATGCAGTACACACAGCGAAAATCGCAGCGATCGGTGACCGAGATGCGCACATAGCGCACCCGTCTTCCGAAATCGTCGATCAGCTCATCGGTCATGAAGAGATCTCCCAGCGACGGGCGTCATGATGATCACCGTCGCGTTCCGACACCCAGTAGTCCCCGCTGGCGGTATGCTCCTTCTTCCAGAAGGGCGCTCGGGTCTTGAGGTAGTCCATGATGAAGTCGCAGGCCTCGAAGGCGGCGCGTCGGTGGGCACTGGCCACCACCACCAACACGATAGGATCCGAAGGGGCGAGACGTCCAATCCGGTGGATCACGGTCACGCCCTGGAGCGGCCAGCGTCCCTCCGCCTCCCGGAGGATCTCCTCGAGGGCGGCCTCGGTCATTCCCGGATAATGCTCAAGCGTCAGCGCCTCCACCTCGGGGCGCTCGTTGAAGTCGCGCACCAGCCCCGTGAAGCTCACCACCGCCCCGATGTCGCTGCGTCCCGCCAGGAGCGCGCGCTGCTCATCGCCGACGTCGAAGGCGTCTTCCTGCACGCGTATCATCGTTCAGCCTCCGGTGACCGGGGGAAAGAAGGCGACCTCGTCGTTCTCGGTCAGCGGCGTGGACTCCCCGGCCATCACCTGATTGACGGCGCACAGCACGCGGCCCTGGTCGAGGCCCTCGAATCGCGGGTCCAGCGCCTTCAGCGCAGTCTTCAGCCCCGCCACGTCGGCGCTCGGCAGCCTGCCGAAGGGGACCGAGACATCTCCGACCCCGAGGCGCTCGCGCAGCTCGGCCAGGCACTTGACCCGGATGCAGGGATCGTCGAGGTCGCAGCGCGCGCCCACCGAGACCTCGCCGGCCTCACCCTCGCCGGTGACGATGGGCGACGCGGCGGGCTCGATGACGGGCGCGGCCGTCGCGCTCGCCGCCGGGGACTCGGCGCGCCGGTAATCGCCGGACTTCCCGCCGGTCTTGGCCTCCAGGTGGATGGCGCCGATCTCCATGTCCTTGTCCACGGCCTTGCACATGTCGTAGAGGGTCAGGCAAGCCACGGAGACGGCGGTCAGGGCCTCCATCTCCACGCCGGTCCGGCCGTTGAGGCGGCAGGTGGCGGTGACATGGACGCAGCTGTCGGCCTCGTCGAGATCGAAGTCGACGGCGACCTTCGACAGCGCCAGGGCATGGCAGAGGGGAATCAGTTCGTGGGTGCGCTTGGCGGCCTGGATGCCGGCGAGGCGCGCCGTGGCCAGGACATCCCCCTTGGGCAGGCCGCCTTCGGCGAGCAGCGCCAGGGTCGCGGGCTGCATGCGGATGAGGCCGGAAGCGGAGGCCTCCCTACGGCTCTCCGGCTTGTCGGCCACGTCGACCATGTGGGCCTCGCCGCGGGCATTGAGATGGGTCAGGGACTGGTTGGTCAAGGACTGGTCGGTCGAGGACATGGGGTCAGCGTCTCATGGCAAACGATACAGGGGTTGGATGCTCACCACCTCGCCGGGGGCCGCCCCCTCCCGGTCGTCGGTGAGCTCGATCAGGCAGTTGGCCGCCACCATCGAGGAGAGGATGCCGGAGCCCTGGGCGCCGGTGCTCTGCACGTGCAGGCGGCCGTCGGGGGCGGCGCGGAAGACGCCGCGCAGGTAGTCGGTACGGCCGAGGCGGCTCTTAAGGGCCTCGTCGGCGACGGCGGTGAGTCGCTCGGGGACGCTCTCCGCCCTGCCCTGCAGCCGCGCCAGCAGCGGCGCCACGAACTGCAGGAAGGTGACCATCACCGCCACGGGATTGCCGGGCAGCCCCAGGAAGGGCACCCCGCGCTCCCCCAGCAGGCCGCAGGCCATGGGCCGCCCGGGACGAATGGCGATGCGCCAGAACGCCAGGCGGCCGACCGTCTCCAGCGCCGCCCGGGTGAAGTCGGCGTGGCCCACCGAGACCCCGCCGCTGGTGATGACCATGTCGGCCCGGTCGGCGGCATCACGCAGCGCGGAGACGATGGCGTCGCGGTCGTCGGGCAGGATGCCCAGGTCCAACAGCTCGGCGCCCTGCTCGGCCAGCAGGCCCGCCAGGGTATGCCGGTTGGCGTCATGGATGCCGGCCGGTGGCAGCGGCTGGCCGGGGGCGATGACCTCGTCGCCGGTGGAGAACACCGCCACGCGCGGGCGACGATGCACCCGGGCCGCGGGCAGGCCCAGGGAGGCCAGCAGCCCCAGCTCGGCAGCGCCCAGGCGCGTGCCGGCGGCGAGCGCCCGGTGGCCCCGGGGAATGTCCTCTCCGGCCCGGCGCACGTGCTGCCCCCGCCTGACGCGCTCGGGCCGGTCGATCACCACCCACTCGCCCTCATCCATGAGCTGCTCGCGCATGATCACGGTGTCGGCCCCCGGCGGCAGCGGCGCCCCGGTCGTGATGCGAATGCACTCGCCGGCCGCCAGCGCCTCGTCATGCCGCCGGCCCGCCAGCACCTCGCCCACCTGGCGCCAGGCGCGGGGCCACTGTCCGTCCGCCGGCCAGGCCAGGGCGATCCCGTCCATGGCGGCGTTGGTATTCTGCGGCACGTCGATGGGCGAGATGGCATCTTCGGCCAGCACGCGCCCGTGGAGCTCGGCCAGCGGCACCCGCTCGGCGGGCAGCGCCGCCTCGACCAGTGTGGCGAGGCGCTCGCGGGCCTCCGCCACCGGCAACATCCGCTCGCCGAGGTCGAAACAGGAGAGCGTCATGCCGTGGCCTCCTCGCGCGGCGCCTGGTAGACGGGCCAGCGGGCGGGCCATGCGGCGATCCAGTCGGTCAGCGCCGCCAGGTCGTTGAGGTCGAGCGACTCGACGCCCTCGGGCAAGGCGAGGGCGACGTCGCTCGCCACGGCCCGTACCCAGGGGTCCTCGGCGGCCCGCAGGGACTTGCCCACCTCGGGCCGATAGAGCTCCAGCTTGGGCAACGGCCAGGCCTTGAAGCCCTCCACCAGGACGAGGTCGGGGTATTGGGGGCGGACCATGTCGATGAGCTCTGCCAGGTCGGCCTCGTCACGCCCCGGGGTCTCCATCATCAGCGCCACCCTCGCCCGGGAGGCGACGACCATGGGGGAGGCACCGGCCTGGCGCAGGCGATGGCTGTCCTTGCCGGGCTGATCGACATCGAAGCCGTGATGGGCATGCTTGATGACCGCCACTCGAAGACCGCGTTCGCCAAGCCTCGGCAACAGCCGCTCCAGCAGCGTGGTCTTGCCGGTACCGCTCCAGGCGGCGATGCCCAGCAGGGGAAGCTCGTCGTCGAAGCGCAGGCTGTCGGGCACGCACTCGCTCATGGGCTCACTCTCGTGGCCGACGGCGCCCCGTCGAGGGCGCGCTCCAGGCGCTGCTTCTCGTCGTCGGTGTTGAGGTTGGCGAAGGCATCGGGGCAGTCGCTGACGTCCACCCGGCACCAGGCATGGCGGGCGTACCAGCGGTCGATCTTGCGCTCGCCGCAGGCCAGGGCCTCGGCCAGGTCATCGGCCAGGGCCGTGCGGATCAGCGCCACCACCGGGTGCAGTCGCTCCCCATCGAAGGCCACGGCGATGTCGCACTCACCCTCACTCTCGCCATCACCGTCCGCCAGGCGCTCCACCATTCGCTCGACGAGATCGTGAGGCAGCGCCGGGCTGTCGCAGGGCACCACCAGCAGCCAGGGCGTGGTCGCGGCCCGCAGGCCGCTGTAGATCCCCATCAGCGGGCCCTGGTAGCCGCCCTCGGCATCGGGGATCACGCGATCGGCCAGGGGCGTGTAGGCCTCGGGGTTGCGGTTGGCGTTGATCAGCACCTCGGCGACCCGTCCCGCCAGGCGGTCGCGGACATGGGCCACCAGCGTACGGCCGGCGAAGGGCTCGAGGCCCTTGTCGCGACCGCCCATCCGGCGCCCCTGACCGCCCGCCAGGATCAGGCCGGTGAGGTCCTCTCGGGTGATCATGGACTCTCCTGAGCATGCAGCGTGTCAGGCCCATGATGCCTCAGGGCGTCGGCGGGTGCCATGCCGGGCGGCCCCGCGCGACCGCGACCCTGATGAGGGTCAAGCACCGGCTTATCCCCATGCCCACAAGGAGGTACACTATGTTGAAAATATTCCACGATCGCGGCGAATGCCGAAGGAAGGACCGAGACATGGACCGAGACATGGAAGCGCCATTCGATGTAGGCGCCCGACTCAAGCAACTGCGTCTGGCGCGCGGACTGTCACAGCGCGAACTGGCCAAGCGGGCCGGGGTCACCAACAGCACCGTGTCGCTGGTGGAGCAGAACAACGTCAGCCCGTCAGTGAGCTCACTGAAGAAGATACTGGACGCCCTGCCGGTCTCCATCAGCACCTTCTTCGCCGGCGAGGAACCGAGCCAGCCGCAACCCTTCTATCGCGCGGGCGAACTCACCGAGATCGGCGACGGCAACCTCTCCTGGCGGCTGGTGGCCGCCCGCCGCCCCGACCGCCGGATGTCGGTGATCCACGAGCGCTATCCCCCCGGCGCCGACAGCGGCGAGGAGATGCTGGAGCACGACGGCGAGGAAGGCGGGGTGGTGATCTCGGGGCAGATCGAGATCACCGTGGACGGCGAGGTGGGCGTGCTGGGCGCCGGCGACGCCTACTACTTCGACTCCCGGCTGCCCCACCGCTTCCGCAACATCGGCACCGAGGACTGCGTGATCGTCAGTGCCAACACCCCGCCGACCTTCTCCGATGCGGGGCAGGAACTGCATCACGCCTGACGCCGGGCCCGTCGGCCCGGCCGCCCTTACTCCTCCTCGGCGCGGGGCAGCACCCAGTTCAGCACGATGCCGACCAGGGCGGCGAGGCTGACGCCCTGCAGGGTGAACTGGCCGTTGCCGAACTGCATGCCGCCGATGCCGAAGACCAGCACCAGCGACACCACCACCAGGTTGCGGGACGCGGTGAGCGGCTTGCCGGCCCGCACCAGGGTGTTCATGCCCACCACGGCGATGGAACCGAACAGCAGCGTCATGATGCCGCCCATCACCGGCCCCGGGATGGTCTGCAGCAGCGCGCCGAGCTTGCCGACGAAGGCCAGGACGATGGCGGTGCAGGCCGCCACCACCATGATCCAGGGGTTGAAGGCACGGGTCAGGGTCACGGCCCCGGTCACCTCGGAGTAGGTCGTGTTGGGCGGTCCGCCGAAGATCGCCGCGGCGGAGGTCGCCAGGCCGTCGCCCAGCAGGGTCCGATGCAGGCCGGGCTTCTCCAGGTAGTTCTTGCGAGTCACCGAGCCGATGGCAACCATGTCGCCGATATGCTCCACCGCCGGAGCGATGGCCACCGGGATCATGAAGAGGATCGCCGCCAAGTTGAAGCTGGGCGCGGTGAAGGACGGCAGCGCCAGCCAGGCCGCCTCCCGAACCGGGGAGAAGTCCACCACGCCCATCACCAGCGCCAGCGCATAGCCGGCGGCGATCCCCCCCATGATCGGGATCAGGCGGATCAGGCCGCGGCCGAACACCGCCAGCACCAGGGTGACCAACAGGCTTGCCATGGAGAGGAAGATCGCCGAGCCGTAGCCGATGTTCTCGCTGGTCTCGCCGGTGGCCATGTCCACCGCCACCGGGGCCAGCGCCAGGCCGATCACCATGATCACCGGCCCCACCACCACCGGCGGCAGCAGGCGATGCAGCCAGGCGGTGCCCTTGAGGCGCACGAACTGGGAGATCACCACGTAGACCAGGCCCGCGACCATCAGCCCGCCCAGGGTGGCGGGAATGCCGAAGTTGGCCACCGACCCCTGGATCGGCGCGATGAAGGCGAACGACGAGGCCAGGAAGACCGGCACGCTGACCCGGGTGACGCCATGGAAGATCAGGGTGCCGAGGCCCGCGGTGAACAGCGCCACGTTGGGATCGAGCCCGGTGAGCAGCGGCACCAGCACCAGGGCGCCGAAGGCGACGAAGAGCATCTGCGCCCCGGTCAGCAGGGTGCGCGGGAGGGTGTCGGTCGGCATGGCCGAGGCCGCCGTGTTGTCGGTCATGACAGGAACTCCTGGTGTCAGGGGGGAAATCGGGTCGCGCGCATTCTACCAGCCTGACCTCTCGCCGGGGCCCCGGAGGGCCGAGGACCTCCGACCCTGTTTCAACCCTCGTCGACCGAACGCCGCGTGGACGCTGACGCCAGGCCCCTGCCCTCTCTGGCTAGCCCCCGGACCTGAGACCGGCGGACTCGGGCGACGCGGTCGCCAGGTACTCCGCCAGGCGCGCCTCGGCCTGGTCGCCGAAGAGGATGTCGCAGGCCTCGCGAAGCCCCGGGGAATCGCGGATGGTCTGCTCCGGGACCACCAGCGAGATCTTCGAGCGGCGCCTCAGGAAATCCTCGAGCCGGGTCACCATCTCGCGGCGCCGCGCCAGCTTGAGCTCGCAACGCAGGTATTCGGTGTGCTCGATGAGCACCTCGCCCTGGCGGGGGTCCTGGCGGATGTCCTCCAGCATCTCGAGCGCCTGGGCCCCGTAGCGACGCCACAGTCGGGTACTCAGCGGCTCCGAGGCCTCGGGGCTGGTCAGGGCATCCAGACCCATCAGCCGCGCCTGGTGCATGAAGGCCTCGCGGACCGAGGCATCCGGCTCGCCGTACCAGCGGAAATCCGGATAGGGGATCTCGACGCCGAGGCGCCGCACCTCCTCCACGACCTCCTCGCCGACGTTGAGGCAGTCGGTCAGCTTCCCCCCGAAGATGCTCAGGTGATGCATGTCGCTGTCGATATCGATGGCGTGCTTGCGCGACAGGTTGAGGAAGTCCCTATCGTCCCCGCCGCTGGGCTTCACCGCCAGCGGACGCACGCCGCAACGGGTCGCGATGATGTCCTCCTTGCCGAGCGGTGTCTTGAGGGCGAGGCGGGTGTTGATGTTGTCGAGCACGAAACGGATATCGTCCTCGGTGGCCCCCACCTCGGGCTTCTCGACCCGGGTGTCGGTGGTGCCGATGCAGGTCCGCGGCCCCATGGGAATCACGAAGAACAGGCGGCCGTCGTCGGCGAAGAAGGCCAGCACCCGCTTGCTGTCGGTCAACCGCGGCACGATCAGGTGGATGCCCTTGGAGAACACATGATGGTGGTCGGTCTGCTGCCCCGAGAGGCTGTTGTGCTGGTCGACCCAGGGGCCGGCGGCATTGATCAGCACCTTCGAGCGAATCTCGAAGGTACGGCCATCCATGCGGTCGCGCACCTGGGTGACCCAATGCTCGCCCTCGCGGCGGGCCCCCAGCGACTCGACGTAGTTGGCCGCCACGGTGCCGAAGTCCAGGGCCCCGCGCACGAAGTTGAAGACGAAACGGGCATCGTTGTCGTGGAGGTAGGCATCGGAATATTCGAAGCCGCCCCGGGCATTGTCGGTCTCGATGATCGGCTCCCGGGCCTTGATGCCGCCGGGGCGAAGGAAGTTCGGCCTCCGCGTGAAGGCGCTGCCCATCAGCCAGTAGAGCCAGGTGCCGGCCCAGGGGTAGAGGGGATGGTGGCGGAAGCCCTTGTTGATGGTGGTCAGGAAGCGGATCTCCTGCACCGTGGAGGGATAGCTCCTGATCAGGTGGTTGCGGCTCTTGCAGAGCTTGCGCACCAGCGCGAAGTCGCCACTCTCCATGTACTTGATCCCCCCCCACACCAGGTTGGACGAGTGCATGCTGGTGCTGCCGGCGAAATCACCGCGGTCGATGAGCGCCACGCTGGCCCCCTTGCCGCTCAACGCGGCGGCGGCCGAGGCGCCATTGATGCCCCCCCCGATGACCAGCGCGTCGAAGACCTGCTCGGGGAGCTTGCGAATGTTGTTCTGTCTGAGTTGCATGTCTGGGCCTTTTTTCAAAGCACTGTTTCGAAGGACGGTTCCGAGGGACGATCGCGAAGAAAAGGGCCCCGCTCGGTGCGTACCGAGCGGGGCCCTGGGTCCCGTTCAGGCAACCGGTCACACGTCCTGAAACGGCGCCGGGCGGACCCGGCGCAACGAGGGGCGGGTCAGGCGACCCGCCCGTTCATCATTCGCGCGAACCAGCGGCCATCCACTCCTCCATCATCTGGTCGTAAGGAACGGTGGTACCCTGCGGCATCTCGTTGTCCAGCTTGGCCTTGGGCGAACCGGGCTGGGAGAGCCAGTACTCGGGGTCCCGCTCCTCGTTCAGGTTGGGGGAATAGGTCGCGAAGACCTTGGCTCGGGCCAGGCGCGCCATGATGCTGTCGAGGTCCGCGGCCAGGTTGTCGAGACCCTCCTTGGGGGTGATATCGCCGCTGACCGCCGGCGCCAGGTTCTGCCACCACAGCGGGGCCATGCGCGGATAGTCCGGCACGTTGGTGGAGGACGGCGTCCAGTTGGACTCGTTGGGGCTGCGGTAGAACTCCACCAGGCCGCCCAGCTTGGGCGCCATCTCGGTCATCTGCTCGGAGAAGATGTCGGACTCACGGATCGGCGTGAGGCCCGCCATCAGCTTCTCCAGGGACACCGTCTTGGCGGTGGTGAACTGGGCGAACAGCCAGGCCGCGGTGCGACGATCCTCGGGGGTGGAGTCGAAGAAGGTCCAGGAGCCCACGTCCTGGTAGCCGACCTTCGAGCCCTCATCCCAGTAGGGGCCGGTGGGCGACGGCGCCATGCGCCACTTGGGATTGCCCTCCTCGTCGGTCACCGGCAGGGCGGGATCGGTCATGTCGGCGGTGAAGGCGGTGTACCAGAACATCTGCTGGGCGATCTGGCCCTGGGCCGGCACCGGTCCCGCCTCGCCGAAGGTCATGCCGCTGGCCTCGGGCGGGGCGTACTTCTCGAGCCAGTCGACCATCTTGGTCACGGCGAAGACCGAGGCCGGGGAGTTGGTGGCCCCGCCGCGGCTGACACTCGCGCCCACCGGCTCGCTCTGCTCGTTGACGCGGATGCCCCAGTCATCGACCGGGTTGCCGAACGGCACGCCGGGGCTGCCCATGCCGGCCATGGAGAGCCAGGAGTCGTGGAAGCGCCAGCCCAGCGACGGGTCGCGACGCCCGTAGTCCATGTGGCCGTAGACTTTGGTGCCGTCGATCTCGCCGACGTGCTCGGTGAAGAACTCGGCGATGTCCTCGTAGGCGGTCCAGTTGGTCGGCACGCCCAGGTCGTAGCCGTATATCTCGCGGAACTGGTCCTGGAGGTCCTCGCGCTGGAACCAGTCGTAGCGGAACCAGTAGAGGTTGGCGAACTGCTGGTCGGGCAGCTGGTAGAGGCTGCCGTCGGGCCCGGTGCCGTACTGCAGCCCGATGAAGTCGTCCAGGTCCAGGGTCGGCAGGGTGTAGTCGGCCCACTCGTTCTCCATGGCCTTGGAGATGTTCACGGTGGTGCCATAGCGGATGTGGGTACCGATGGCATCGGAGTCGTTGACGTAGCCGTCGTAGATGTTGCGTCCCGACTGCATCTGGGTCTGCATGTTGTTGACCACATCACCCTCGCCGATGATGTTGTGGGTCACCTCGATGCCGGTCAGCTCGCTGAAGGCCTCGGCCAGGACGTCACGCTCGTAGATGTGCGTGGTCAGGCCCTCCGCCACGGTATTGATCTCCATGCCGCGGAAGGGCTCGGCCGCCTGGGCGAACCACATCAGCTCCTCGATCTGCTGCTCGCGGGTCAAGGTCGAGTCCTGGAAGTGCTCGTCGACCAGCCGCTCGGCGATCGCCCGTGCATCGTGGTTGTCGGCGTGCAGGGAGGTGCTGGCCAGCATGATGCCGGCCGCCACCAGAGAGAGTCGCATTGTTGTCGCTGTCATGTTGACCTCTTCGGTTGTTGTCGTTCGTCCATGAAGCCTGTGTTACATGGCGTGGTTTCCATGGCGGGTTTCCATGGCCTTGCAGTCAGCCCCAGCGCATCAGGATCAGTAGCCAGATCACCGATGCGCCCAGGGCCAGCCAGATGCTGAGCGGGGTGAAGCCCACGACCAGCAGATGGATGTAGGCGGCGGAAAGCAGCCCGATGAAGAGCCGGTCGCCGCGAGTGGTCGCGATGGGCAGGAAGCCCTTGCGCTCGATCGTCGGCGAGGCGACCTCCCAGGCCGTCATGCCGACCAGCATGGCGGCGATGACCGCGAAGAAGACCGTGGTGGGCGTGGTCCAGACCATCCATTCCATGACGTGCCCTCCTCAGGTCCGGCCCAGGGCGAAGCCCTTGGCGATGTGATTGCGAACGAAGTAGACCACCACGATGCCCGGCAGGATGGTCAGGGTGCCGGCGGCCGCCAGCGTCCCCCAGTCGATGCCGGAGGCCCCCTTGGTCTGGGTCATCACCGAGGCGATGGGTTGGGCCCCGGTGGAGGTCAGGGTGCTTGCCAGCAGCAGCTCGACCCAGGAGAACATGAACAGGAAGAACAGGGTCACGCCGATCCCCGAGCTGATCATGGGAATGAAGATCTTCACGAAGAACTTCGGGAAGCTGTAGCCGTCGATGAAGGCGGTCTCGTCGATCTCCTTGGGCACGCCGCTCATGAAGCCCTCGAGGATCCACACGGCCAGCGGGATGTTGAACAGGCAGTGGGCCAGGGCCACGGCGATGTGGGTATCGAAGAGTCCCACCGTGTAATAGAGCTGGAAGTAAGGCAGCAGGAAAACCGCCGGCGGCGCCATCAGGTTGGTCAGCAGCCAGAAGAACAGGTGCTTGTCGCCGATGAACTGGTAGCGACTGAAGGCATAGGCTGCCGGCAGCGCCACCGCGATGCTGATCAGCATGTTCATCAGCACGTAGGTGATGGAGTTCACGTACCCCATGTACCAGCTGGGCTCGGTGAAGATCTTGGCGTAGTGCTCGAGGGTGAAGTTCTCGGGCCACAGGGTCAGTCCGCCGAGGATCTCGGTATTGGACTGGAAGGACATGTTGAGCAGCCAGTAGATCGGCAGCAGCACGAAGACGATGTAGGCCGTCATCAGGCCACGACGGCGCCACTGACGGGAGGCCGGGCGCGCCTGGCGGCGACGACGGTTATCGGCGGCCGCGGCACGCTGGCGCACGGCATCGGGGGTCGTGGGCAACGAGTCACTCATCTCAGGCCTCCTTGTGGTTGTCGTCTTTCTGCATGTTCATGATCGCGGTGTAGAAGACCCAGGTGACCAGCAGGATGATCAGGAAGTAGATCAGCGAGAACGCGGCCGAGGGCCCCAGGTCCTGCTGACCGATGGCCATGGTCGTCAGAGACTGGCTCAGGAAGGTCGTGGAGCTGCCGGGGCCGCCCCCGGTCAGCACGAAGGGCTCGGCGTAGATCATGAAGGAGTGCATGAAGCGCAGCAGCACGCCGATCACCAGCACGTTGGTGAGCTTGGGCAGCTGGATGTAGCGGAACACCGCCCACTTGGAGGCCCGATCGATGCGCGCGGCCTGGTAGTAGGCGTCGGGAATCGAGCGCAGGCCGCTGTAGCAGAGCAGCGCGATCAGGGGCGTCCAGTGCCAGACGTCCATCAGGACGATGGTCGCCCAGGCATCCACCGGGCTCGCCGTGATGTTGTAGCCATAGCCCAGCTCGCGCAGGCTCCAGCCCATCAGGCCGATGTCGCCCCGGGTGAAGATCTGCCAGATGCTGCCCACCACGTTCCAGGGGATCAGCAGCGGCATGGTGACCAGGATCAGCACCGCGGAGGCCTGCCAGCCTTTCTTGGGCATGATCAGCGCGATGCCGATGCCCAGCGGCACCTCGATGGCCAGCACGGTCAGCGAGAAGGCGAACTGGCGCAGCACGGCCGCCTGCAGGGCCGGGTCGTTGAGCATCTCCTTGAACCACTCGGTCCCCGTGAAGAAGCGGGTGTTGGCATCGAAGACGTCCTGCACCGAGTAGTTCACCACGGTCATCAGCGGGATGACCGCGGAGAAGGCCACCAGCAGCAGCATGGGCAGGATCAGCCACCACGCCCTGTTGTTGTAGACTTTATTCATGGTCGAACTCCACGCGGTACTCGTCGACGTAAAGGCCCAGTCGGTCGTCGGGGAAGCGCAACCAGGCGCGGCCGGTCGGCGTCGGCTGGTCCTCCTCGATGCGCGCCTTGAGTGAGATCCCGCCGAGGGTCAGGTAGACGATCGAATAGGTGCCGAGGTCCTGGGCATGCTCGACCCTGGCCTCCATGGCGCCGTCGACGGGCTCGGGATGCACCTCGATGAACTCGGGGCGGATGCCGAGCTTGATGTTGGCGGAACGCGCTCCGGCCACGGCGTCGTGAACGCCCTTTCCGACCTCGAGCACGGTCTCGCCGGCCATCACTCGGCCGTCGCGGGTCGCAACCTCCAGGAAGTTCATGCCGGGGCTGCCGATGAAGTAGCCCACGAAGGTGTGGTTGGGTGCCTCGAAGAGCTCCCGGGGGGTGCCGAACTGGACCACCTGGCCCTCATACATCACGGCGATCTTGTCGGCGAAGGTGGAGGCCTCGAGCTGGTCATGGGTCACGTAGACCATGGTGATCTCGAAGCGCTGATGGATCTCCTTGAGCTTGCGACGCAGCTTCCACTTCAGCTGCGGGTCGATGACGGTGAGCGGCTCGTCGAAGAGGATGGCCGAGACATCCTCCCTGACCAGCCCCCGGCCCATGGAGACCTTCTGCTTCTCGTCGGCGGTGAGGTTCTTGGCCTTGCGCTTCAGCTGGGGCGTGAGCTCCAGCACCTCGGCGACCTCCATCACGCGCTCGTGGACCTTGGCCTCGGGGGTCTTCACGTTGCGCAGCGGAAAGGCCAGGTTGTCGTAGACCGTCATGGTGTCGTAGATGACGGGGAACTGGAAAACCTGGGCGATGTTGCGCGCCTCGGGCGGCAGGGCGTTGACGCGTTCGCCGTCGAAGAGCACGTCGCCGCTGGAGGGCTCCAGCAGGCCGGAAATGATGTTGAGCAGGGTCGACTTGCCGCAGCCCGAGGGGCCGAGCAGCGCGTAGGCCCCGCCCTGGTGCCAGACGTGATTCATCTCGCGGATCGCGTAGTCCTCCGGCGAGGCCGGGTTGGGCAAGTAGGTGTGGGCCAGCGAATTCAGGGTGATCTCTGCCATGTCACACGCCCCCCAGGTGGGTCGGGATATGCACCACGGCGCCGTGCCGGTCGAAGGCGTACACCTTGTGGGTCGGGAAATAGAGGGTCACGGGGGCATCGACGTCGAACTCGTGGACCCCTTCCAGGTGCACCGTCATGTGAAAGAGGTCGTTGTGCACGTGGAGGAAGGTCTCGGAGCCACTGATCTCCGCCAGGTCGACGGTCATCTTCACCTCGATGTCGTCCTTCGCTCGAGGGGTGATCGATATGTGCGAGGCGCGCACGCCGAAGCGGTACTCCCCCGGAGCCAGGGTTCGCAGGTCGTCGTTGATGGGAAAATGCACGCGCTCGTCGAAGGTAACCTCGGCGCCGGAGATGATGCCGCGCATGATGTTGATCGGCGGCTCGGAGAACATCTCGGCGGCGAGGATGTCCCGCGGGCGGTGATAGACATCCTCGGTGCGACCGTACTGCAGCAGGCGACCCTCATGGAGCACGGCGGTGTTACCGCCGAGCGCCAGTGCCTCGCCGGGCTCGGTGGTCGCGTAGACGGCGATGCAGTTGCGCTCGCTGAAGACGCTACGAAGCTCGTCACGAAACTCCTCCCGGAGCTTGTAATCCAGGTTCACCAGCGGCTCGTCGAAGAGCACGACATCGGCGTCCTTGACCAGCGCACGCCCCATGGCGGTGCGCTGCTGCTGGCCGCCGGAGAGCTCCAGCGGCAGACGGTCAAGCAGATGTTCGATGTGCAACATCTCGGCGACATCCCGAACCCGCCGGTCGATCTCGGCACGCGAGACCTTGGCCAGTTTCAGCGGCGAGGCGATGTTGTCGTAGACGGAGAGGGCCGGATAGTTGATGAACTGCTGGTAGACCATGGAGACGTTGCGCTTGCGCACGGACCGACCGGTGACGTCTTCACCGTTCATCAGGATGCGGCCCCGGGTGGGGGCATCCAGGCCTGCCATCAAGCGCATCAGCGTGGTCTTGCCCGAAAGGGTCCGTCCCAGCAGGACGTTGAAGGAGCCGGGCTCGAGCTCCAGGTCCACGTCCGCGATGTGAGTGGCGCCACCGACCACATGGTCGATGTTTTCTAGGATAAGGGACATACGAATCTCGTGGTGTCGTTGTTATGCGGCGAGTACGGAGACTGCTCGCTACAACGTAGTCGTGATTCGCTTTCAAACACAAATGTCGACAAGCGAAAATACCAACGCTCTGCCTTCGATTGGCCAACCCCACACATCAACCAATTGATATAGAATGTTTTTATCGATCGTTGAACTTTTGTCTTAGACGCGACGCAAGGCACGTCGCGGCGGCGCCCGTGGGACATGATGTTGTTTTGTGATCGCAAACGAACATCACGCGGCATGGCGGGGACGCGGCCCGGGAGGCAGGAAGCGGCGCGGGGAGACTTCCCCGAAACGCAAGGCACCCGCAGGGCCAGGCCCTGCGGGTGCGGAAAGCCAGGACGGGAGGGAGTTCAGCGGGTGCCGAAGATCTTGTCGCCGGCGTCGCCCAGGCCGGGGACGATGTAGCCGTTCTGGTCGAGGTGGTCGTCGATGCCCGCGGTGTAGATCTCGATGTCCGGATAGGCCTCCTGGACGCGCTTGATGCCCTCGGGCGCCGCCACCAGCACGATCACCTTCATATGCTTGCAGCCGCGCTCGCGCAGCATGTCCAGCGTCGCCACCATGGTACCGCCGGTGGCCAGCATCGGGTCGATGACGATGGCCATGCGCTCGTCCAGGTCCTTGGCGAACTTGGCGAAGTACGGCACAGGCTCGAGGGTCTCCTCGTCGCGGTAGAGGCCGACCACACTGACCCGCGCGCTGGGGATCAGGTCGGTGACGCCGTCGAGCATCCCCAGCCCGGCGCGCAGGATCGGCACGATGGTGACCTTCTTGCCCTTGAGCAGCTGCACCGGGATCGGCTGGCCGCTCCAGCCATCGATCTCCTGGGTCTCGAGCTCGAGGTCGCTGGTCGCCTCGTAGGTGAGCAGCTTGGCCAGCTCGCCGGCCAGTTCGCGGAAGCTCTTGGTGCTGATGCCGGCCTCGCGCATCAGGCCGAGCTTGTGCTGGACCAGGGGATGCTGGATGGCGTGGACGCTCATGGGGGATGACCTCTTCGACGACGGTGGACGGATGGCGACGATCGTCTGATGGACGACGGCGACAAATTGCGCGCCATTCTAAACGCATCCGGCGACGAGGTTAAGCTGTGCGAGCAACTCGCGATCCAGCGATAAGACACAGCAATACCGCTCGAAGCTGATCCAGCGACAGGCCCCGAAGTGTCGGACCATCGAGGAGGCGCTGTGAATACTTCCCTGTACGCTACCTGCGCCCTGCTTCGCTCTCGCGTCCCGCTCCGCTTGCAGGACCGGTGCTGGCCATCCATGGCCAGCCCGTTCGGAAGAGTCTTCCTCACCCATGGCGCAGGACCTCCTCTCCGGCCTGCCCCTGGCGCCCCTCGCTGGGGTCAGGAAGGATCGCCCTCGGGCGTCTCGGGAAGCTGCCAATCGATGGGCTCTCGCCCCTGCTCCACCAGGAAGGCGTTGGCCCGGGAGAAGTGGTGGTTGCCGAAGAAACCGCGGTGGGCAGACAGCGGCGAGGGATGCGGCGACTCCAGCACCAGGTGGCGGGAGGTATCGACCAGCGCCCGCTTCTTGCGCGCCGGGCCGCCCCACAGCAGGAAGACCGAGGGGTCGGCGTGCTCGCTCACCGTGGCGATGGCCCGGTCGGTGAAGGTCTCCCAGCCCTTGCCACGGTGGGAGCCGGCCTGGCCCTGCTCCACCGTCAGCGAGGTGTTGAGCAGCAGCACGCCCTGGCGCGCCCAGGCCTCCAGGTTGCCGTGATACACGGGCGTAAAGCCCACGTCGCTGGCCAGTTCCTTGTAGATGTTGACGAGCGACGGCGGCACGCGCACGCCGGGGCGCACCGAGAAGCACAGGCCATGGGCCTGGTTCGGCCCGTGGTAGGGATCCTGGCCCAGGATCACCACCTTGACCCGGTCCAGCGGGGTCAGCTCGAAGGCGCGGAACCAGTCGGTCGAATGCGGATAGATCACCTTCCTGGCCGCCTTCTCGGCGGCCAGGAAATCGCGCAGCGACTGCATGTAGGGCAGCGAGAACTCGTCACCCAGCCACTGCTGCCAGCTGCCGGGAAGCGGACAGGTCGTCACGGGGCTCTCCTCACGACGGGCCTCACGGACTCAGCGCTTGGCCTGGTCGGCCAGCGGCTCGACGTAGGCCACGCCCATGTCCCAGGGGAACTGGATCCAGCAGTCCTGGGCCACCTCGGTGAGGTACTGGTCCACCAGCGGCTTGCCCTCGGGCTTGGCGTAGACGGTGACGAAGTGGGCCTTGGGCAGCATCTCGCGCACCGCCTTGGCGGTGCGGCCGGTATCGACCAGGTCGTCGACCAGCAGCCAGCCCTCGCCGTCGTGGTCGACCCCCTTCATCACCTCCAGGCCGCCCTGGTCCATGTGCTCGTAGCTCTTGATGCAGACGGTGTCGATGACCCGGACATTGAGCTCCCGGGCGATCAGCGCGGCGGGAATCAGCCCCCCTCGGGTGATGGCGACGATGCCCTTGAAGTCGCGCTCGACCAGCCGGTGGCAGAGCTCGCGCACGTCGCGATGCAGCTGGTCCCAGGAAACGATGAAGTGCTGGTGATAGCGATGGGTGCTCATGGCGATCACTCGTCCTCGGTGAAGGAGCAGACCGCGAAGACGTTGTACCCCGCCTCCCGGATACGCTGCGATCCCCCGAGGTCCGGCAGGTCGACGATGGTGGCGGTCTCCACCACCTGCCCACCGCTGCGGGTGATCAGCTTGGCCGCCGCGAGCATGGTGCCGCCGGTGGCGACCAGGTCATCGACGATCAGGATCCGGTCGCCCTTCTGGAACGCATCGGAATGCAGCTCCACCTCGGCCTCGCCGTACTCCAGGGTGTAGGTCTCGCTGATGGTGCGGAACGGCAGCTTGCCCTTCTTGCGCACCGGCACGAAGCTGCAGCCCAGCTCGTAGGCGAGCGGCGCGCCGATGATGAAGCCCCGCGCGTCGATGGCGGCGATGGCGTCGAGGTCCATCTCCTGATAGCGGTGCACGAAGCTGTCGACCAGCTTGCGGAAGGCCGCGCTGTTCTGCAGCAGCGGCGTGATGTCGCGGAAGTTGACCCCCGGCTGCGGCCAGTCGGGGACGGTGCGGATCACGGATTTGATGTAGTCGCCGTAGATGCTCATCGGGTCGAATCTCGGTGAGTGAATGCAGTCAGCCTGAATCAGGTGAGGAACAGGAACTTGGTGGCGAACAGCAGCGCCAGCACGATCACCGCCGGGTTCAGGTCCTGGAACCGTCCGGAGAGGGTCTTGATGGCGGCATAGCTGATGAAGCCCAGCGCGATCCCCTCCGCGATGGAGAAGGTCAGGGGCATCGCCAGGGCCGCGATCAGCACCGGGGCGGCATCGGTCGGGTCGTCCCAGTTGGCGTGGGCCAGGCTGCCGGCCATCAGCACCGCCACGTAGAGCAGTGCCCCGGCGGTGGCGTAGGCCGGGATGGAGCC
The DNA here is from genome assembly GCF_001886615.1 of Halomonas aestuarii. Taxonomy (NCBI): domain Bacteria; kingdom Pseudomonadati; phylum Pseudomonadota; class Gammaproteobacteria; order Oceanospirillales; family Halomonadaceae; genus Halomonas; species Halomonas aestuarii. Next base: position 3,137,927 of record NZ_CP018139.1, on the reverse strand, counting down.
CGCCAGCGGCGCGAAGAACAGGCTGATCAAAAACAGCACCGCCACCACCACGGCGGTGAGGCCGGTGCGCCCGCCGGAGACGATGCCGGCCGTGGACTCGATGTAGCTGGTGGTCGTGGAGGTGCCCAGCACTGCGCCGGCCATGGAGGCCCCGCTGTCGGCCATCATGGCGCGACCGATGCGCGGCAGCTTGCCGTTCTCGTCCAGCAGCCCGCCCTTGTGGGCCACGCCCACCAGGGTCCCGGAGGTGTCGAACAGGTCGACGAACAGGAAGGCGAAGATGACGCTCAGCATCGCCACGTCCATGGCGCCCGCCAGGTCCAGGGCCATGAAGGTCGGCGCGATGGAGGGCGGCATGGACATCAGTCCGCCGAACTCGTTGTGGCCGAGGATGATCGCCAGCAGGGTGACGCCGAGGATGCCGATCATCACCGCCCCGGTGACCCGGAGGTAGGCCAGCGCCGTGATCACGAAGAAGCCCAGCAGCGCATAGAGGGCCGAGGGCTTGGAGAGGTCGCCCAGCGACACGAAGGTGGCCGGGTTCGCCACCACGATGCCGGCGTTCTTGAGGGCGATCATCGCCAGGAACAGGCCGATGCCCGCGGCGATCCCCAGGCGCAGCGACAGCGGGATCGAGTTGATGATCCACTCGCGGATCCTGAAGATGCTGAGCAGTAAGAAGATGAAGCCGGAGAAGAAGACCGCGCCGAGCGCCGCCTCCCAGGTGTAGCCCATTCCGAGCACCACGCCGTAGGTGAAGAAGGCGTTGAGGCCCATGCCGGGCGCCTGGGCGATGGGATAGTTGGCCCAGAGGCCCATGATCAGGCAGCCCACCGCCGCGGCCAGGCAGGTGGCGACGAACACCGCCCCGGCATCCATGCCCGTCTCGGAGAGGATGCTGGGATTGACGAAGATGATGTAGGCCATGGTCAGGAAGGTGGTGATCCCGGCAATGACCTCGGTCTTCACGTCGGTACGGTGCTCGTCGAGCTTGAAGTGGTTGTGGATCAGGCGTTTCAGCATGGGAGTCCTTCCTGCGCGCGGTGACGTCGATGCCCGGGCTGAATGGCACCCGGGCCACGGGATGGTGGCGAGAAAAGCCGCCTATGGTACCCAAAGCCTCGGCGTGTGGCGAGATGTCGGGACCCATCGGCAGCAGGGTTCCACCTAGTTAAGCAACTTGCGGGCCATTCGCCACCCGACCGACCAACGCTGACCCGCCGGCGTGGTCCACTCCGCATCGGGGCGTCACATCCCGCGCGATTCCAGCACCCGCTCCACCGTCTCGACGATGGCCTGGGTCTGGGGGTCGATCTCGATATTGACGAGGTCCCCGGGGGCGCGATCCACCAGGATCGTCCGGGCCAGCGTCTCGGGAATCAGGTCGACGCAGAAGCGCGGCCCGTGGGCGGCGGTGGCCGTCCGGGTCTCGCCGATGGTCAGGCTGATGCCGTCGACGCCGATGTAGCCCTTGTCGAACAGGAAGCGCCCCAGCGCAGGCGGCAGCTCGAACCACAGGCGGCGATTGTTGGGTGCCTCGTCGAGCTCCACCAGCTCTGCCATGGCCATGATGTGGCCGGACATCGCATGGCCGCCGATCTCGTCGCCGAAGCGCGCCGCCCGTTCGATGTTGACGCGGTCCCCCTCCCTCAGCGCACCGAGATTGGTCACGCGCAGGGTCTCGCGCATCAGGTCGAAGCTGACCCGTTCGCCCTCGATGGCGGTCACCGTCAGGCAGACGCCGTTGTGGGCCACCGAGGCACCCAGCGAAAGCCCCTCGCGCAGCTCGGCCGGCAGGGCCAGCACATGGGTGCGGAAGGCCTCGGCCTCCTGGATGGCCACCACCTCGGCGGTGCCCTGTACGATGCCTGTGAACATGGATGCTCCTCGTGCGAGTCGGCCTCAGGCGGGCCGCGGAAGCGGCCAGTCTAGGAAACCGGGGCAACGACGTCCATGGCGACGCGCCTTGCCCCTGCCGTCGGCACAAGGATCACCACCCACCGGCGAGGTGGCAGGAAGAATCACCATGACGAGGCATTCCAGATGGTGGCATGGCCCGGGCGTCTTGACATACGACCGTTCGATGCCTAAGATGTCGCGCTACATTTTGAAGGCGCCGATTTGTACCCGGATTGCGGGCGCCGGCGTCATGGACCACCTCCCGAGGCAGCCCATGGCGTGAAGTGCAGCTAAAAGGGTGTGTCCAGCGTTGATGGCCACCCGCCAGGGTGGCCTTTTTTTCGTGCCCGTCCCGCTGCCACGCCCGCCCGGCCGGCGCCCCACCGGCGGCTGCGATGATTCGACTACACGACGTTTCCAAGACCTATTACCCCAGGGGGCGCGGCGATGGCGCCGTGACGGCCCTCCGGCATGCCGACCTGCATGTTCCCAGGGGCGAGATCCACGGCGTGATCGGCCTCTCCGGGGCCGGCAAGTCCACGCTGATCCGCTGCGTCAACCTGCTGGAACGCCCGACCACGGGCACCGTGACCGTGGACGGCCAGGAGCTCACCGCCCTCTCCGGGGCGGCGCTCAACCAGGCCCGCCACCGCATCGGCATGATCTTCCAGCACTTCAACCTGCTGACCTCGCGCACCGTCTTCGCCAACGTGTCACTGCCGCTGGAGCTGATGGGCATGAAGCGCGCCGCGATCCGCGAACGGGTCCTGCCGCTGCTGGACCTGGTCGGCCTGGCCGACAAGGCGGACCAGTATCCGGCTCAGCTCTCCGGCGGCCAGAAGCAGCGCGTGGCCATCGCCCGGGCGCTGGCCAGCCGCCCCAAGGTGCTGCTCTGCGACGAGGCGACCTCGGCCCTGGACCCGCATACCACCGGATCGATCCTGGAACTGCTGCGCGACATCAACCAACAGCTTGGCCTGACCATTCTGCTGATCACCCACGAGATGGAGGTGGTCAAGTCGATCTGCCATCGGGTCAGCCTGATCTCCGACGGCGAGCTGGTCGAGGAGGCCGACGTCGGCGACTTCTTCACCGCCCCCCGCACCCGCCTGGGCCGCGACTTCCTCAATGCGTTCCTCGAGCTCGAGCCGCCGCGGGCCCTGATCGAGCGCCTCGAGGAGACCCCGGGGCCGCACAGCCACCCGGTGGTGCGCCTGGCCTTCTCCGGCGATGCCGTCTCGACGCCGCTGGTCTCGCGCCTGGCCCGGGAGTGCGGCGTCGACGTCAGCATCCTCCAGGCCAAGGTGGAGTCGATCCAGGATCGCACCCTGGGCCTGATGATCGCCGAACTGATGGGGCCGGCGGAGAAGACCCGCGAGGCCCTCGACTATCTCGAATCCCACGACCTGCAGGTGGAGGTGCTCGGCCATGTCCAGCGCGATGATTGAACTGATTCTCGAGGCCACCCTCGACACCCTCTACATGGTGGCCGTGTCGGGGGTGATCTCGGCGCTCGTCGGCATTCCCCTGGGGGTGCTGCTCTACGTCACCCGGCCGCGGCAGATCCTCGCCGAGCCCGTGGTCAATCGGGTGCTGGGCGCGATCACCAACATCGGCCGCTCCATCCCCTTCATCATCCTCATGGTGGCCATCATCCCCCTCACGCGGATGCTGGTGGGCTCGTCCATCGGCACCAACGCCGCCGCGGTCCCCCTGACCATCGCCGCCATTCCCTTCGTGGCGCGCCTGGTGGAAGGCGCGCTCAACGAGATCCCGCCGGGGCTCGTCGAGGCCGCCCAGTCCATGGGGGCCACGCCCTGGCAGATCATCACCAAGGTGCTGGTGCCCGAGGCACGGGGCGGCATCTTCACCGCGCTGACGGTGACGGCCGTCACCCTGGTCAGCTACTCGGCCATGGCCGGCGCCGTGGGCGGCGGCGGGCTCGGCGACCTGGGCATCCGCTACGGCTACAACCGCTTCAACCCGACCATCATGCTGATCACCGTGGTGATCCTGGTGGTGATGGTCCAGGGCTTCCAGAGCCTGGGCGATTATCTCGTCCGCAAGAGCGACCACAAGTGACGCTTTCTAGTCGATAACCAGAATGCATTATAAATATTCTGTTTATTCCATTAATATCGTGACCGACACCCCTTGAACGAGGAGCACAAAGACATGCGCAAGACCCTGATCGGCACCCTGGCCGCCTCCGCACTGATTCTGCCTGCCCTGGCCCTCTCCGCCGGCGCCGTCCTGGCCGACGAGCACGCCATCAAGGTCGGCACCGTGGCCGGCCCCGAGACCGACGTGATGAAGGTGGCCGCCGAGATCGCCCAGCGCGAGTATGGGCTCGAGGTCGAGATCATCGAGTTCACCGACTACGTGACGCCCAACGCCGCCCTGGCCGACGGCAGCCTCGACGCCAACGCCTACCAGCACGAGCCCTACATGCGCTCCATGGTCGAGGACCGCGGCTACGACTTCGCCATCGCCGGCTACACCTTCGTCTACCCGATCGGCGCCTACTCCGACAAGTACGACAGCATCGAGGCGCTGCCGGAAGGGGCCACCATCGCCCTGCCCAACGACCCGTCCAACGAGGGTCGCGCCCTGATCCTGATGCACAATGAGGGGCTGATCACCCTGGATGACCCGACCTACCTGGAGGCCACCCCGCTGGACGTCACCGGGAACCCGCACGACTTCGACTTCCGCGAGATCGAGGCCGCCCAGCTGCCCCGCGTGCTGCCCGACGTGGACATGGCCTTCATCAACAACACCTTCGCCCAGCCGGCCGGGCTGAGCCTGGACGACGCCCTGATCAAGGAGGGCCCGGAGTCCCCCTACGTCAACCTGATCGTGGTGCGCGGCGGCGACGAGGAACGCGAGGCCATCCAGCAGCTGGTCAGCGCCTACCAGACCGAGGAGGTCGAGGCCAAGGCGGACGAGCTGTTCGGCCCGCAGGCGGTGCCCGGCTGGAAGTAAGTGAATTTCTCTATCCAGCTGTCTAGAGATTGATGACCTGGGGGCCGGCCGGTGTGCCGGCTCCCTTTCGTTGAAGGAGCCGACATGACACCGGACTACCCCCTGCTCGCCCGCCAGCTGGGCGCGCTGCTCGACACCCGCGACTGGCTGACCAACAGCGCCCAGACCTGCGCCTTCCTGATGCAGGAGCTGCCCGAGCTCAACTGGGCCGGCTTCTACCTGCAGCGCCAGCCGGAGCTGCTCTGCCTGGGACCCTTCCAGGGCAAGCCGGCCTGCCATCCCATCCCGTTCGACAAGGGCGTCTGCGGCGCCGCGGCCCGCACCCGCGAGACCCAGCGCGTGGACGACGTGCATGCCGTTGCCGACCACATCGCCTGCGACGCCGACTCCCGCGCCGAGCTGGTGGTGCCGATCGTGGTGGAAGATCGTTTGTGGGGCGTGCTGGACCTGGACAGCCCGACCACGGGACGCTTCAGCGAGGCCGACCGCCTCGGCATCGAGGGGCTGGTCGCCGTGTTCATGGAGCGCACCGAGCTGGCATGACGCCCGACTCGACATGACGTTCCGACATGACGCCCCGACATGAAGTGCGCCGCAACGAAAAACGCCCCGCAGCCGATGGCTGCGGGGCGCTCTCTGATCTGGTAGGACCAGGCGGATTTGAACCGCCGACCTCCACGATGTCAACGTGGCGCTCTAACCAACTGAGCTATGGTCCTGAAGCTGTCGCCTCGGGCAGTGCTGGTAGGACCAGGCGGATTTGAACCGCCGACCTCCACGATGTCAACGTGGCGCTCTAACCAACTGAGCTATGGTCCTGCTGCGATGTTCGGCATGACTTCGCCGTGGCAACGGATGCGTATTCTACGCATCCGCCCGGGAAATGCAAGCCCGAATCCTGCCTGACTTCTCCGCCGAATCAGCGAGTTGGCCCTCCTCACGGATCGCTCGGCTACTGGGTGCGGACGCGCTCGACGGCTTCCTGCCAGCCCGCGTAGAGGCGTTCGCGCTCGGCCTCCTCCATCTGCGGCGCGAAGCGGCGCTCGCAGCGCCACATCTCGGCGATCTCATCGAGGTCCCGGTACCAGCCGAGCCGCAGGCCCGCCAGGTAGGCGGCGCCCAGCGCCGTCGTCTCCAGCACGGTGGGACGGTCCACCTGGACGCCGAGCATGTCGGCCAGGAACTGCATCACCCAGTTGTTGGCCACCATGCCGCCATCGACCCGGAGGATGCCCGGCGACGCCGCCATGTCGTCGTCCATGCAGACCTGCAGGTCGCGGGTCTGGTAGCAGACCGCCTGCAGGCCGGCGGCCACGATCTCGGCGATGCCGGTATCGCGAGTCAGGCCGAAGATGGCACCGCGCGCCTTGGGGTCCCAGTGGGGCGCCCCCAGGCCGGTGAAGGCGGGCACCAGGTAGACGCTGTGCCCGGTGCGCGTCTGGCAGGCCAGCGCCTCGGTCTCGGCGGCATCGGCGAACAGCTTGAGGCCGTCGCGCAGCCACTGCACCGTGGCCCCCGCGACGAAGATGCTGCCCTCCATCGCATAGGTCGGGGTGCCGTTCAGCCGATACGCCACCGTGGTCAGCAGCCGGTTGCGGGACGTCTCAGCCGCCTCCCCGGTGTTGACGATCATGAAGCAGCCGGTGCCGTAGGTGCTCTTGCCCATGCCGGGCGAGAAGCAGGCCTGCCCCACCAGCGCCGCCTGCTGGTCGCCGGCGACCCCGGCGATGGCCAGCTCGCCGCCCAGCCACCGGGCATCGACGCGGCCGAAGTCGTCGCTGGAGTCCTTGACCTCGGGGAGCAGGCTCGCCGGGATATCGAAGAGCGCGAGCAGTTCCTCGTCCCATCGCTGGTCATGGATGTTGAAGAGCGCGGTCCGCGAGGCGTTGGTGGCGTCGGTGGCATGCACCCGCCCTCCGGTGAGCCGCCAGATCAGGAAACTGTCCACGGTACCGAAGGCCAGTTCCCCGCGCTCGGCGCGCTCCCGGGCCCCGGGCACCTCATCGAGCAACCAGGCGAGCTTGGTCGCCGAGAAGTAGGGGTCGATCAGCAGGCCGGTGCGGGCCTGGACGTTCTCGAGGTGACCCGCCTCGCGCAGCCGCCGGCACGCCTCGTCGGTACGGCGGTCCTGCCAGACGATGGCGCTATGCAGGGCCTCGCCGGTGTCGCGATCCCACAGCACCGTGGTCTCGCGCTGGTTGGTGATCCCGACGCCCGCGATCTCCTCCAGCCCGGTGCCGGTCTTCTCGATCACCTCGCGACAGGTGGCGAGCACCGTGTCCCAGATGTCCTCCGGGTCATGCTCGATCCAGCCGTCATGGGGGAAATGCTGGGGGAACTCTCGCTGAGCCGAGGCGACGCTATGCCCCTCGCGGTCGAAGAGGATCGCGCGGGAGCTGGTGGTGCCCTGATCGATGGCCAGAATGTAAGAAGCCATAGCAAGCATCCTGTTGTGGTTGTCGTGGCGTGCCAATTTCGCTTTTTAACGCTAATGTTCGTTTATGATCATCCAGACTACTCCAGCCAGCCGCCCCGCTCAAATGCCGCCGCGCCACACGAGGTGCGACTTTCGCCGCAGTCGGGTAACGGCCCGGCGCCTGCATCCATGGCCACGATGACATAGAATCGGGGCAGCCAAGGAGACCTCATGAACCAGCAGCAACGCCAGGATGCCATCATCGAGCTGGTCCGCCGCCAGGGCTATGCCAGCATCGAGCAGCTCACCGAACACTTCACGGTCACCCCCCAGACCATTCGCCGCGACCTCAACACCCTCTCCAACGAGGGTCGCATCCGCCGCGTGCATGGCGGCGCCGGGCTGGAGTCGAGCACCGTCAACACTGCCTACTCGACCCGCAAGACCCTGAACCTGGAGGCCAAGCAGCGCATCGCCACCCTGCTCGCCCGCCACGTGCCTGACCATTCGTCGCTGTTCATCAACATCGGGACCAGCAACGAGGTGATCGCCGAGGCGCTGCTCGAGCACCAGGGCCTCGAGGTGATCACCAACAACCTCAACGTGGCGGCGATCCTCCAGCACAAGGAGGACTTCAACGTGATCATCGCCGGCGGCCAGGTCCGCTCGCGGGACGGCGGCATCATCGGCGAGGCCACCATCGACTTCATCAACCAGTTCAAGGTCGACTACGGCATCATCGGCATCAGCGGCATCGACGAGGACGGCTCCCTGCTGGAGTTCGACTATCAGGAGGTGCGGGTGGCCCAGGCCATCCTTCGCAACTCCCGGCAGGTCTTCCTGGCGACCGACCACTCCAAGTTCCGCCGCAACCCGGTGGTACGTCAGGGCAACCTGGCCCAGCTCGACGCCCTGTTCACCGACCGCGAGCCGCCCGAGGCGATCATGCGCCTGCTGAAGCAGCACGACGTGGCCTTGCACGTGGCCTGACGACCGCCGGGCCCTACCCCACCCCTCCCGGCCCCTTCCCGGCTCACCCTGCCGCCGCCCTGCTCCCGGCGTGATCGTTTTTCGCGCCTTGATGTTCGCTTTGCTTTCATCTATTTTCGGTTTCAAACATCACCGAATGTCCGACGCCATGCCGGACGGGAGACTCCATGAGCAACAAGCCAGACGAGGTCCTCGACCTCTTCGTGATCGGCGGCGGCATCAACGGCGCCGGCATTGCCAACGATGCCGCCGGGCGGGGGCTGTCGGTCGGGCTCTGCGAGCAGGGAGACCTCGCCGGCGCCACCTCCTCGGCCAGCAGCAAGCTGATCCACGGCGGGCTGCGCTACCTGGAGCACCACGAGTTCCGGCTGGTGCGGGAGGCCCTGCGCGAGCGGGAGGTGCTGTTGGCCAAGGCGCCTCACATCATCTGGCCGCTGCGCTTCATCCTGCCCCACCAGCCCCACCTGCGGCCGGCCTGGATGCTGCGGGCCGGGCTGTTCCTCTACGACCACCTGGGCAAGCGCCGGAAGCTGCCGGGCTCCCGGGGCATTCGGCTGGACGCCCGGCAGGGGCTCGCCCCCGGCATCACGCGCGGGTTCGAATACTCGGACTGCTGGGTGGATGACGCCCGTCTGGTGGTGCTCAACGCCGTGCAGGCTCGGGATCACGGGGCAGAGATTCTGGTCCGCTCCCGCTGCACCGATGCCCAGGAGCGCGACGGCGTCTGGGAGCTCACCCTGGAGGATCTCGACGACGGCCGGCTCATGACGCGCCGCTGCCGGACGCTGGTCAATGCCGCCGGCCCCTGGGTCGAAGGCGTCGTCCGCGGTCAGGCCCATCGCCACTCCCGCTACGGCGTGCGCCTGATCCAGGGCAGCCACCTGATCGTGCCGCGCCTGAACCACGACGACAGGGCCTATATCCTCCAGAACACCGACGGGCGCATCGTCTTCGTGCTGCCCTACGAGGAGGAGTTCAGCCTGGTCGGCACCACCGACCGGCGCTTCGAAGGAGATCCCTCACGTATCGAGGCATCACAGGAGGAGATCGACTACCTGCTCTCGGTGGTCAATGCCCACTTCCGTACCCAGCTCTCCCGCGAGGCCGTGATCCGCACCTTCTCCGGGGTGCGGCCGCTGTGTGACGACGAGTCGACGGATCCCTCCGCCATGACCCGCGACTACACGCTGGACCTCGACACCCGCGGCGCGCCGCTGCTGTCGGTCTTCGGCGGCAAGATCACCACCTACCGCAAGCTGGCCGAGGCGGCCCTGGACGCGCTCTCCCCCCACCTTCCCGACATGCGCCCGCCCTGGACCGCCGAGACGCCCCTGCCGGGCGGCGAGATCGGCGACCAGGCCGCCTTCGAGGCCCGGCTGCTCGAGGAGTATCCCTTCCTGGACACCCAGCAGGCCCGTCGCTTCGCCCGCACCTACGGCGCGCTGTGCCGGGAGTTCCTCGACGGCAGGGACTCCCAGGCCTCGCTGGGCCAGGCCTTCGGGGCCGGGCTGACCGCCGCCGAGGTCGACTACCTGGTCGAGCAGGAGTGGGCGCGCAGCGCCGAGGACATCCTGTGGCGGCGCACCAAGCTGGCCCTGCGGCTCACCGCCGGCCAGCAGGGCCAGCTGGCCGACTACCTCCAGGCATCGCGCGAGGCCCGACCGGGCCCGGACGCCTCGAAGGCGCCCGGCCGGGCATCGGCCGGGCCGCAGCCGCACCACCCGGCCTGACCCGGGCCGTCACAGGACGGTGATGCTGGCCGGGGCCAGAGGCTCCCGTTCCCGGTGCCGTGAGAGCTCGCGCCCCTCCAGGGCGGTCAGCAGGATCTGCAGCGGGTCGCCGTGGCTGACCAGCAGGATCGTCTCGCCCCCATGGCGCCGCTCGAGCGCGTCGATCACCTCGCGCATCCGCGTCGCCACCTCGACCACGGCCTCGACGCCGCCATGGCGATGGGCCGGGTCCCGGGCGTCCCGGGCCCAGACCTCCGCATAGCGATCGTCCCGCTCCCCCTCGAAGGCGCCGAAGTGGCGCTCCCGCAGGCGCGGCTCGGCAGTGAGCGACAGGCCGAAGTGATCGGCGACGCACTGGGCGGTCTCGGTGGTGCGACAGAAGTCCGAGTGCAGGATCAAATCCGGCCGCGCCCAGCCCCAGTCCGCGAGCAGCGCATCGAGCTGGGACCGGCCCGTGGGCGAGAGACCGAAGCCCGCCAGGCCAAGCTCCGGCGTGCTGATGATGCGCCCCTGCTGGTTGGCCTGGCTGTGCCCGTGACGCATCAGCAGATAGCGGTTGCGCCAGCGGCCGGAGTCGGGGGGGAAAGTGTTTGACATGGTTTTGTCACAAACTCTAGATTGGAGAGGAGTTCTTCGGAATCAATCATCGACCACACGCCATGTCGATATCCGAAAATGCACCACAACGGATACTCCACAACAATAATCATGAGGCACGCCATGATCCACCCTACCGCCCGCTCATCCAGGTTCCCGCTCGCCCCCTTCGCCCTTTCCTCGCTGCTGCCACTGGCCATGCTGGCGGCCAGCCCGGCGCTGGCCCAGGAGGACTGCGAACGCGGCGCCCTGGCTGCCATCTACTGCGACGAGAACGGCGACATGGTCGCCGACCGTCCGACCGATGAGAGCGAATGGCTCAACCCCGACACCCTGATCTTCGCCTACACCCCGGTCGAGGATCCGGCCATCTACTCCGATATCTGGCAACCCTTCATCGATCACCTCGAGGAGGTCACCGGCCGCGACGTGCGCTTCTTCGCCGTCCAGTCCAACTCGGCCCAGGTCGAGGCCATGCGCAGCGGCCGCCTGCACATCGCCGGCTTCTCCACCGGCCCGACGCCCTTCGCCGTCAACCTGGCCGGCGCGGTCCCCTTCGCGCTGATGGGCTCGGACGACGGACGCTTCGGCTATACCCTCCAGCTCTACACCCACGTCGATTCCGGCATCGACGAGATGGAGGACCTCAAGGGCAAGCGGGTCGCCCACACCTCGCCGACCTCCAACTCCGGCAACCAGGCCCCGCGCGCCCTCTTCCCGGAGATGGGCATCGTCCCCGGCGAGGACTACGAGGTGGTCTACTCCGGCAGCCACGACCAGTCGATGCTCGGCGTGGTGGCCCAGGACTACGACGCCGCCCCGGTGGCCTCGGAGGTGGTCGAGCGCATGGCCGCCCGCGGCCTCTATGACCCGGAGGACGTGAAGATCATCTACGAGTCCGACAGCTTCCCGACGACCTCCTACAACTACGCCTACAACCTGCATCCGGACCTGGTCGACAAGATCGAGGAGGCCTTCTTCAGCTTCGAGTTCGAGGGCACCGAGCTGGGCGAGGAGTTCGAGGGGGTCGAGAAGTTCGTTCCCATCAACTACAAGGACAACTGGAAGGTCATCCGCACCATCCAGAATGCCAACGGGGTCGAGTACACTCCCGACAACCTCCAGTAACCCTCGCGAGACAGCGGCGCCGGCCTTCCCGGAAGGCCGGCGCCGTCGTCTGGGCGACCTTTTCACGACGGGACCCCCGATGCTAGAGATATCCAACCTGATCAAGCGCTACGGTCGCGACGAGCCGGTGCTCAAGGGGCTCGACCTGACGGTGGAAGGCAACAGCGTCGTCGCCATCGTCGGCGCCTCCGGCGCCGGCAAGAGCACCATGCTGCGCTGCATCAACCGGCTGGTGGAACCCACCTCGGGCTCGATCAAGCTCAACGGCACCGAACTGGTCACCCTGCGTCATGCCGAGCTGCGCCGCGCCCGGCGAAAGATCGGCATGGTCTTCCAGGGCTTCAACCTGATCGACCGCCTCACCGTGATGGAGAACGTGCTGGCCGGACGGCTCGGCTACGTCAACCTGTTCCAGGCCATCACCCGCCGCTATCCGGCCTCGGACATCGAGCGCGCCTTCGTGCTGATGGAGCGCGTGGGCATCGCCCACTACGCCAACAAGCGCGCCGACGAGCTCTCCGGCGGCGAGCGCCAGCGCGTCGGCGTGGTGCGGGCGCTGATGCAGGAGCCCGAGGTGCTGCTCGCCGACGAGCCCACGGCCTCCCTGGACCCGCGCACCTCCGAGCAGATCATGGTGCTGCTGCAGAGCCTGGCCAGTGAGCTGTCGCTGCCGGTGCTGATCAACATCCACAACGTCGCCCAGGCGAGGACCTATACCGACCGCATCGTCGGGCTGCGCCACGGCACCATGATCTTCGATGGCGCCCCCTCGGACTTCGACAAGGAGGCCCTGGACGCCATCTACGGCGGCATCGAGGCGCCGGAGGACGAGCCGGCCCCAGCGGCCGAGGAGGTAAGCGATGGCCAGCCCTGACCACGAGGAGCGCGCCGCCCCGCGCACCTGGCGCAAGCCCCCCTTCATCGCCAACCCGCTGCTGCGCTACGGCCTGCTGGTGGTGCTGGCGGCCTATCTGGTGTGGGCCTTCGGCAGCCTGCCCTTCAACTGGGAGCGCATCAGCGAGGGGCTACCGCGGGCGGCACGCATCTTCGGCGGCGGCTTCCCGCCGACCCTGTCGCGCTTCGACCTGCTGCTCACCGGCTTCACCGAGAGCCTGCAGATCGCCATCCTGGCGACCCTGCTCGGCGTGCTGCTGTCGGTGCCCTTCGCGGTGATGGCGGCCCGCAACGTCGCGCCGCTGCCGATCTACCTGCTGGGCCGCGCGGTGATCATCGTCTCGCGCAGCTTCCACCCGGTGATCGTCGCCATCCTGTTCGTCGCCGCGGTGGGCTTCGGTCCCCTGGCGGGCATCCTGACGCTGACCCTCTACTCCATCGGCTTCGTCGGCAAGCTGCTCGCCGAGGAGATCGAGGAGATCGACTGGGGCCAGGTGGAGGCCATGCGCTCCACCGGGGCCGGCTACCTGGCGACGCTCTTCTACGCCGTCTTCCCGCAGATCCTGCCCCGCCAGGTGGGGCTCTCCATGTATCAGCTCGACAGCAACCTGCGAGCCTCCGCGGTGGTCGGCATCGTCGGCGCCGGCGGCATCGGCAGCACCCTGATGAACGCCTTCGGGCGCTACGACTATGACTTCGCCTTCGCCATCCTGCTGGTGATCATCGCGGTGATCCTGGCCAGTGAAGGCGTCAGCGGCTGGGTAAGGAAGAAGATATGGTAGACGACGCCGACCTCTTGGCCGATCGCGTCTGGCGACGGCACAACCCCAAACAGCAGCTGATCCGCTTCGGCGTGATGCTGCTGACCCTGATGGTGGTGGTCTGGGCCGTCAGCGACATCGACATCTTCTGGCCCTGGGTGTGGGACGCGCCCAACCAGATCTCGAGCCTCGGCGCGCGCATGTGGCCGCCGGACCCGACCCGGCTCGGCGAGATCGTCGATGCGATGATCGAGACGGTGCACATCGCCACCCTGGCGACGATGCTGACCATCTTCATCGCGCTGCCGGTCTCCTACATCGCCGCCCAGAACACCACGCCCAACCGCGCCTGCCTGTGGCTGGGGCGCTTCATCCTGGTCTCCAGCCGCTCGGTGAACACCATCATCTGGGCGCTGCTGTTCGTGGCGATCTTCGGCCCCGGCGTGCTGGCGGGGATACTGGCCATCATGTTCCGCTCGGTGGGCTTCATCGGCAAGCTGATGGGCGAGGCCATCGAGGAGATCGACCGTCGCCCGGTGGAGGCCATGGAGGCCACCGGGGCCTCCAAGGCCAAGGTGATCGCCTACGCCGTGGTGCCCCAGGTGATGCCGGCGTTCTTCGCCATCGTCATCCTGCGCTGGGACATCAACATCCGCGAGTCCACGGTGCTGGGGCTGGTGGGCGCCGGCGGCATCGGGGTGATCCTGCAGGGCTCCATCGACACCTTCGCCTGGCCTACCGTGGCGACCATCCTGATCGCCATCATCGCGCTGGTGCTGGTCGGCGAGGCCGTGACCGGCCTGCTGCGCCGCAAGGTGCTCTAGCCGTCTCGATGACCCGGGCCGGTGGCGGCCGGTCCACCCTCGACACACCCCCGCGACCGCGAGGTCCGGGGGTGTGCTGCTTTCAAGGGAAGTATCGACAGGCAGTGCGCCCGCACCTGGCGCGGCGTGCGCCCTACTCCGGCACGCCGCCTCGCGTCAGGGCATCGGGGTCGAGCAGGCGCTCGAGCTCCCCGCGGGAGAGGTCGGTCTGCTCCTCGGCCACCTCGATGATCGGCCGCCCCGCCTGGTAGGCCTGCTTGGCGATGGCCGCCGCCGCGTCGTAGCCGATCACCGAGTTCAGCGCGGTGACCAGGATGGGGTTGCGCGCCAGGGGACCCTCGAGGTGGTCGTGACGCACCTTGAAGGTGGCGATGGCCCGATCGGCAAGCAGCCGGCTGGTATTGGTCATCAGGGTGATCGACGTGAGCAGGTTGCTGGCCACCAGCGGCAGCATGACGTTGAGCTGGAAGTTGCCGCTCTGGCCGGCCACCGTCACCGCAGTGTCCAGCCCGATCACCTGGGCGGCCGCCTGGGCGGCGGACTCGGGAATCACCGGGTTGACCTTGCCCGGCATGATCGAGCTGCCGGGCTGCAGGGCCTCGAGCTCGATCTCGCCGAGGCCGGCCAGCGGGCCGGAGTTCATCCAGCGCAGGTCGTTGGCGATCTTCATGATCACGCAGGCCAGTCCCTTGAGCTGCCCCGACAGCTCCACCGCGGCGTCCTGGGAGGCGAGGCTCGCGAAGAAGCTGTCGTTGGGCGAGAACGACAGCCCCGTCTGCTCGCTCAAGTCGCGGGCCATGCGGGCGGCGAATTCCGGATGGGCGTTGATACCGGTGCCCACCGCCGTGCCGCCCTGGGCGAGGCGGCAGAGCCTGACCAGGGCACTGTCGAGCCGCTCGATGGCCTGTCCCACCTGGCTCGACCAGCCCCCCAGCTCCTGGCTCATGCGCAGCGGCATGGCATCCATCAGGTGGGTGCGGCCGGTCTTGACCACGTCGTCGAGCTCGGCGGCCCGGCTGTCGATGGTCGCGCGCAGGTGCTCCAGGGCCGGGCGCAGCTCGCCGGTCACCGCCAGTGCCGCCGAGAGGTGGATCGCGGTCGGGATGACGTCGTTGCTCGACTGCCCCATGTTGACGTGGTCGTTGGCCCCGACGTCCACGCCGTCGCGGCTGGCGCGCCGGGCGATCACCTCGTTGACGTTCATGTTGCTCGAGGTGCCGGAGCCGGTCTGGAAGACGTCCACCGGGAACTGGTCGTCGAGGTGCCCGGCGAGCACCGCCTCGGCGGCGGCGACGATCTCCCGGGAACGGTCGTCATCCAGCAGGCCCAGCTCGCGGTTGACCCGGGCCGCCGCCAGCTTGATGCGCGCAATGGCATGGATGAAGGGCGTCGGCATGGGCTGGCCGGAAACCGGGAAATTGTTGACGGCCCGCTGGGTCTGGGCGCCATAGAGGGCCTCCCTCGGCACCTCCAGTTCGCCCATGCTGTCCCGCTCGATGCGATGGTCACTCATGTCCGGCTCCTCCTCTGTCGGGTTCCCTGTGCTCCCTTCAACATGGTGGCGAAGTCGATACGGTGCAAGGCCGCCGGTGTCTCGGCCGGGATTCTCACCCCGGGCCGACAGCGGCGATGCAACTTTCTTCTTCCTGCATGTTGCACTGCACAAACCTCTCTGCTATTGTGCATTGCAACAGAGACGGAGAAGGCATCGGCAACCCGCCACGGCCTTCGAAATGATCCGAAATCCCTGGGAGGGAATCACGATGCAAAACTTCGACACCAAGCAGTTCACCGAACAGTTCGAATCCATGTTCTTCGGCCCGGCCCGCGCCTACGCTGCCCTGTCCGTGGACTACACCGAGAAGCTGGTCAACGCCCAGCTCGACGCCGGCAAGGCCTACACCGACACCGGCCTGGCCCAGCTGCGCAGCCTGATGAACGTCAAGGATGCCGAAGGCCTGAAGAGCTACATGGAAGGCCAGCAGAAGGTCGCCAAGGACCTGACCGAGCGCCTGAAGGGCGACGCCGAGAAGGTCGTGTCCCTGCAGCAGGACTTCGTCCAGCAGAGCCAGAAGCTGACCGAAGAGAACGTCAAGCAGGCGACCGAGGCCACCAAGGCCGCCAAGTAAGCCTGACCGCGTCGGCCCTGCCGACGCCGGGTTGACCAGCCTCCTGGTCAGTGAGGGGCCGCCGATCGATGATCGGCGGCCCTTTTGCGTTATGCTCCCCGGTCACGAGCCCTCATCCATCCTTCCGGGAGAGTGATCATGACACGCTGGACCCTTCTCGCCCTGCTGGGGCTCTCACTGGCCGGGTGCCAGATCATCGAGCCGCGCTATCCGGCCGGGCAGAGCGAGCGCGTCGAGGTGATCGAGCGTGGCATGCCGGCTCCCGACGCGGCCCAGCGCCCCTCCACCACCGGGCGCGTCGCCCGCCGGGTGGCCTTCCCCGCCGAGGAGTATGCCGCCCTGGAGAAGCGCGGCAACGCCACGATCAGCGGTCGACTGACCCTGGGGGGGCGCCCGGTGGCGAACCGCCCCGTTTCGGCGGCACCGGTGACCACCTACTCCGCAGAGGCGGCGGAACAGGCCCTCGCGGGCCGCGCCGTGGAACACGCTGATCCCCGGGCACGGGCATACACCCACACCACCCGCACCGATGCCAACGGCGACTTCCGCCTCGATGGCCTGCCGGCCGGCGAGTTCTATGTCTCGAGCAGCGCGCGGGACCCCGCCAGCGGCGAGACGCGGGTGATCCTGCGCCAGGTCAGCCTGGGCAGGGGCCAGTCCCGCCGCATCGAGCTCAGTCGTTGATCGCAGGGGATGGGCCTACCAGCCCAGCGCCTGCTTGACGAAGGGAATGGTCAGCTTGCGCTGGGCGGACAGCGAGGCGCGATCCAGGGTCTCCAGGGTCGCGAAGAGCGCATCCAGGCGTCGCGGCCCGCGATGGAGGATATAGCGGGCCACCTCGTCGGGCAGCTGCATGCCGCGCCCCCGGGCCCGCAGCTGCAACGCGGCCAGGCGCCCGCCATCGTCGAGCCCCTGCAGGTGGAAGGTCATGCCCCAGGTGAGGCGCGAGGCCAGGTCCGGCAGCTTCACCGGCAGCTGCCGCGGCGGCGCCTCGGCGGCGATCACCAGGCGCTTGCCGGCGTCGCGCAGGCGGTTGTAGGCATGGAACAGCGCCTCCTCCCAGCGCTTGCGCCCGACGACCCGGTCGAGGTCATCGATCGCCACCAGGTCCAGGCGTTCGACCTCCTCGAGCATCAGCGGCGGAAAGTGGCCGAGCTCCGCCAGGGGCAGGTAGAGCGCCCGGCCATCGCGGTCGGAGGCCGCATGGCAGGCGGCCTGCAGCAGGTGGCTGCGGCCGGTGCCGGACGCGCCCCACACATAGAGGAAGGGCTCGCCGTCGTCGTCGAGCTGGTGCACGAGCCGGTCGACCAGGGTCGCGTTGGGCCCGGGATGGAAGTTGGCGAAGGTGGCGTCGTCGCGCAGGCCCACGCCCAGCGGCAACTGCGCGGGTGCTCGACTCATGGCGACTCCTCGTCGTGGGTGCGTTGGCGTCCGGCGTCATACAGCGTGCTGTTTTTATAGTGCTCGTGGAGATAACGCAACACCACCATCACCATGGCGGCCACGGGCAGCGCCAGCAGCACGCCGGTGAAGCCGAACAGCTGCCCCCCCGCCAGCACCGCGAAGATCACGGCCACCGGGTGCAGGCCGATCTTGTCGCCCAGGAGCTTGGGCTGCAGTACCACGCTCTCGACCAGCTGGCCGAATCCGAAGACGGTCGCGACGCCAAGCAGGATCAGCCAGTCGCCGAACTGGAAGAAGGCCACCACGCCGGCCACGGAAATGCCCACGATCACCCCGAGATAGGGCACGATGCTGGCCAGGCCCGCGAGCATGCCGATGAGCAGGCCGAACCGCACGCCGAGCAGGGTCAGCCCCACCGCATAGATCACCCCCAGGCAGAGCATGACGATCAGCTGGCCGCGCAGGAAGGCGGAGAGCACCTCGTCGCACTCACCGGCCAGTCGCACCGCGGCAGGCTCCCAGTTCCGCGGCAGCGAGCCGCGCACCTTGGCGACCAGGATGTCCCAGTCGAGCAGCAAGTAGAAGGTGACCACCGGGATCAGCGCCAGGTTGGCGACCCAGGCCGCCACCGCCAGGCCGGAGCGCGACACCTGGGCCAGCAGGCTGGCGGCGAAGGTGCCCGTCTCCTTCCAGTTGTCGACGAAGGCCTTGCGCATCTGGTCGATGTCGGTGGAGAGGTCCAGCCCGGTCAACGACTGGATGCGCGGCACCACCGTCTGCTGCACCCAGGTGAGCACCGTCGGCAGCGACTCGATCAGCTGGCCCAGCTGCCGACCGAGGATGGGCACCACCACCAGCAGGGTGAGCACGATGACCAGAGTCAGCAGCAGGAACACCAGCGAGACCGCCAGCCGCCGGGAGAGCCCCTGGGCCTCCAGCCGGTCGGCCAGGGGATCGCCCAGGTAGGCCAGGATCATGCTGACGAAGAACGGCATCAGCACCGGTTCGATACTGATCAGGAACCATAGCCCCACCGCCGCCACGGCCGTCACCACCCACCACTGTCTGCGCATCGCCTCCTCCCTGTGTCGACGCGGCCGGCAGGCTGCCAGCCGCGCGCCGTGATGCTACAATTCGTCCCCCGAACCTGACCGTCGCGCGTCGCCAGGCGACAGCCATCGCGACCGCCATTCTCATACAGGAAGCGTCATGACCGATTCCACCAATCGCCCGTCCGGGGCCTCGCTCAGCTACAAGGACGCCGGCGTCGACATCGACGCCGGCAATGCCCTGGTCGACCGCATCAAGGGCGTCGCCCAACGCACCAGCCGTCCCGAGGTGATGGGCGGCCTGGGCGGTTTCGGCGCCCTGTGCGAGCTGCCCACCGGCTACCGGGAACCGGTGCTGGTCACCGGGACCGACGGCGTCGGCACCAAGCTGCGCCTGGCCATGGACATCGGTCGCCATGACACCATCGGCATCGACCTGGTGGCCATGTGCGTCAACGACCTGGTCGTGGCCGGCGCGGAGCCCCTGCTGTTCCTCGACTACTATGCCACGGGCAAGCTGGACGTGGATATCGCCGCCGACGTGGTGACCGGCATCGGCGAGGGCTGCGAGCAGGCTGGCTGCGCCCTGGTGGGCGGCGAGACTGCCGAGATGCCCGGCATGTACGAGGGCAGCGACTACGACCTCGCCGGCTTCTGCGTCGGGGTGGTCGAGAAGTCCGAGATCCTCGACGGCAAGAAGGTCGGCGAGGGCGACGTACTGCTGGGCCTGGCCTCCTCCGGCCCCCACTCCAACGGCTACTCGCTGATCCGCAAGATCCTCGAGGTCAGCGAGGCGCCCCTGGACACCGCCATCGACGGCCGGGCGCTGGGCGATGCACTGCTCGCGCCCACCAGGATCTACGTCAAGCCGCTGCTGTCGCTGATCAGGGAGACCGACATTCCGGTGCATGCGCTGTCGCACATCACCGGCGGCGGCCTCACCGAGAACATCCCCCGGGTGCTGCCAGAGACCCTGGCCGCGCGCATCGACGTCGCGAGCTGGACCCGCCCGGCCGTCTTCGACTGGCTGAAGGAGCAGGGCAACGTCGACGAGCACGAGATGCACCGGGTGCTCAACTGCGGCATCGGCATGGTCATCGTGGTGCCGGCCGAGAAGGCCGACCAGGCCCGCGCCCACCTGCAGGCCCAGGGGGAGACGGCGCACCGCATCGGGGTGATCACCGCCCGGGGCGACGCCGACGAGCCGGTCCAGCTGGAGAACCTCAAGGCATGAGCGGGACCGACTACCAGAGCGATACGCTGAACGCCTTCACCCCCGAGCCCAGCCAGGCCCGGCGGGTGGTGGTACTGATCTCCGGCAGCGGCAGCAACCTCCAGGCGCTGATCGATGCCCAAACGCATGACGCCCTGGGCGGTGAGATCGTCGCGGTGATCTCCAACCAGCCGGACGCCTATGGCCTGAAGCGCGCCCGAGACGCCGGCATCGATGCCGTGGCCCTGCCCCATCGCGAGTACGACAGCCGCGAGGCCTACGACGGCGCGCTGATCAAGGTGATCGAGCGCCACGAGCCCGACCTGATCGTGCTGGCCGGCTTCATGCGCATCCTCACCCCGCGCTTCGTCAACCGCTTCCTGGGCCGGATGCTCAACATCCATCCCTCGCTGCTGCCCGCCTACACCGGGCTGCACACCCATGCCCGCGCCCTGGCCGACGGCGTGACCGAGCACGGCTGCAGCGTCCACTTCGTCACCGAAGAACTGGACGGCGGCCCGGTGGCCCTGCAGGCAGAGGTGGCCGTGGCCGAGGACGAGACGGAGGAGAGCCTTCAGGCGAAGGTGCAGGCGCGGGAGCACCTGATCTACCCGATCGCCGTGCGCTGGTTCCTGGAGGGGCGCCTGCAGCTCAAGGGCGACCAGGCCACCATGGACGGCCTTGCCCTGCCGCCGACCGGCATGCGGCTCTCCCACCAGGATGCCGCCGAGGAGCTCGATGAGGACGTCGACGAGGCCTGATCCTCCTCTTCCTGCCTCATGCTGAAATCGACAACGCCGGGGTTCGCCCCGGCGTTGTCGTGTCATGCCCTGGTGGTCACGGCCAGGCAGGCCGGCACTCGCCTTCTCAGGTCCGCGGCAGGGTCACGCCGCGCTGCCCCATGTACTTGCCCCCGCGGTCCTTGTAGGAGGTCTCGCAGACCTCGTCGGACTCCAGGAACAGCATCTGCGCCACGCCCTCGTTGGCATAGATGCGGGCAGGGAGGTTGGTGGTATTGGAGAACTCCAGGGTCACGTGCCCTTCCCACTCGGGCTCGAGCGGCGTCACGTTGACGATGATCCCGCAGCGGGCATAGGTGGACTTGCCCAGGCAGATGGTCAGGACGCTGCGCGGGATGCGGAAGTACTCCACGGTGCGCGCCAGGGCGAAGGAGTTGGGCGGGATCACGCAGGCATCGCCCTTGATGTCGACGAAGCTCTTTTCGTCGAAGCTCTTGGGGTCCACCACCGCGGAGTGGATGTTGGTGAAGACCTTGAACTCATCGGCACAGCGCACGTCGTAGCCGTAGCTGGACGTCCCGTAGGAGATCACCCGCCGCTCGTTCACGTAGCGCACCTGGTCGGGCTCGAAGGGCTCTATCATGCCTTCCCGCTCGGCCATGCGGCGGATCCACTTGTCGGATTTGATGCTCATCGACACGTCCTGAAGCTTTGTGTAGGAATAACAACGAAGGAAAACCGGGGCCACATCATAGCGGCCCCGGCGGGGAAGGTCACGATACCGCGAGTTCGCCCGGCGACATCCTCGCGGCGGGTGGCCCATCAGTCGTCGAAGGAGATCTCCGGCCCGTCGGGCTGCTGCTCCCGGATCTGCTCGGCCACCTGGCGGGCCATCTCGCGAAAGGTGGTGGTCACCTCGCCCTGCGGCTCGGCCACCACGGTGGGCCGACCGCCGTCCACCTGCTCGCGGATCGCCATGGTCAGGGGCAGACGGCCGAGCACGCGGGTCTCGTACTCGTCGGCGATGCGCTCACCGCCGCCCTCGCCGAAGATCGGCTCACTGTGGCCGCACTGGGAGCAGACGTGCAGGCTCATGTTCTCCACCACGCCGAGCACCGGCACGTTGACCTTGCGGAACATCTCGATGCCCTTGCGGGCGTCGAGCAGCGCGATGTCCTGGGGGGTGGTGACGATCACCGCGCCGTCCACCGGCACCTTCTGGGCCAGGGTCAGCTGGATGTCCCCGGTCCCCGGCGGCATGTCGATGAACAGGTAGTCCAGGTCCCCCCAGGCCGTCTGGGTGAGCATCTGCTGGAAGGCACCGGCCACCATCGGGCCGCGCCACACCATGGGCTCCCGGATATCGGCGAGGAAGGCCATCGACATGGCCTGGATGCCGTGAGCCTCGAGCGGCCGGAAGCGGTTCTCGCCGGCGGACTGGGGACGCACGCCCTCGCCCACCCCGAGCATCTGCGCCTGGCTGGGTCCGTAGATGTCGGCATCCAGGATGCCGACACGATAGCCCTCGGCGGCCATGGCCAGCGCCAGATTGACGGTGACGGTGGACTTGCCCACCCCGCCCTTGCCGGATGCCACGGCGACGATATGCTTGACCCCTTCGATCACGAATCGCTCCTTCTGCAGTTGGGGTTGCCACGCGAGCGGCATGAACGGTCAGTATACCCGTGGGGTCGCCCTGCCATGCAATGCCTGCCCGTGGATGCCGATGCCTCAGGGCCCGACAACGAGAACGGCGAGCCAGTGGCTCGCCGTGGGACGGGATGGGATGCCTCCCGGGAGGGCTCAGTCGGTATTGGCGTCCTCGGCGGACTCGGTCTCGGCCTCCGGCTGGGGTTTGGCCTCTGCCTCCGGCTCGGACTCGGCCTCTGCCTCCGGCTCGGACTCGGCCGCCGGCTCGGGCTTGGCCTGAGCCTCCGCCTGGGCCTCGGCATCGCCGCTGTCGCCTGACTGCACGCTCTGCTCCAGCGTGGCGAGCTCGTTGCGCCAGGTCTCGAGCTGCCCTTCCAGCCGATCGAGCTGCGACTGGCGCGCCTCGACCTTGGATTCGATCGCGGCCACCTCATCGCGACCAACCTTGATGGCCACCTCGAGATCCTTGATGGTCTCGCGGGCCTGGTCGACGGCCGAGCGGGCCTCCTGGAGCTCAGACTGGGTCGCCTCGAGGGCCTCCTGGGCCTCGCTGCGGCTCGCCTCGAGCGCATCGATCTCCTGCTGCAGGGCATCGCGCTGCTCCTGCTGTGCCGCGATCTCCTCGTTCAGGCCGGCCAGCGTCTCCTCGGCGGCCGTGATCTCCTGCTGGAGCCCCTCGAGCTGGGCCGCGGCCTCGTCACGGGCGGCCACCGCCTCGCTGCGCTTCTGCTCGGCCTGCTGGCGAGCCTGTTCGGCTTGCTGGCGGGCCTCCTCGGCGGCCTGACGCTCCTGCTCGGCCTCCTGGCGAGAGGCCTGGGCCTCGTCGCGGGCCTGGAGGGCCTGGTCGCGGGCCTCCTCGGTGGCGGCGAGCTCCTCCTTGGCGGAGGCGAGCTCGGCCTGGAGCGCCTCCAGGTCGGACTGCGTGGAGGTCACGGACGCCTGGGCCACCTCCAGCTCGGTGCGCGCCGCCGCGATGTCGGACCGGACTCCCTCCAGCTCCGCCGCGGCAGCCTGCTGCTCCTCGCCCAGCTCGGCGCGACGCGCCTCGAGGTCATCGATGTTGCCGGCCGTGCTCTGCAGTTCCTCGACGCGACTGGAGAGTGTCGCATTCTCGGACTGCACGTTCTCGAGCTCCTGGCGAACCGACTCCAGGGCCTCGTTGCTGGAACTGACGCTCGACTGGGCCATCAGCGCCCAGATGATCGCGACCACCGCCACGGCCGAAAGGCCCTTGACGCGGTTGTCCTTGAAAAGCTCACTCATCGACGAATCTGCCATCGGCGGATCCCCCTGCGTGGTTGGGTGTCTGTCGCCGGCCAGGAACGGCCGACCATCATGGTCACGCCTTCCAGCATACACCCCCCGGAAACGACCGCCACCCGACCGGCGACGACGCATTCAACGTCACGGCTCGACCTTGCCGCGCAGGGCCTTGTGACGGCCGCGCTTCTTCTTGCTGTCCAGCCGGCGCCGCTTCGCGCCCTTGCTGGGCCGGGTGGCGATGCGCTTCTTCGGCGCGTACATCACGCTCTTGATCAGCGCCTTGAGCCGCGCGAGGGCCTCGGCACGGTTGCGCTCCTGGGTGCGGTGGCCCTGCGCCTTGATGATCACCACCCCGTCACGGGTGATGCGTTGATCGCCCAGCGCCAGCAGCTTCTCCTTGAAGCCCTCGGGCAGGCTCGAGGCCCGGATGTCGAAGCGCAGGTGGATGGCCGTGGCAACCTTGTTGACGTTCTGGCCGCCGGCCCCCTGGGCGCGCACCGCCTGCATCTCGATCTCGTGATCGGGAATGGTGACCTGGCGAGAGAGTTCCAGCATGCTGTCTGCCTCATGGTGGAAAGTGGATCCGGGCCTGGCGCCCGGGGCATGGGACATAGGGCATGGGTCGATCAGCGGGCCAGCCAGATGCGGTGCTTCGCGCCCTTGCCGGGGCGGTGGGCCCGCACCGTGACCTCCTCGACCAGCAGGCCGAGACGTCGCAGCCGCTCGGTGAAGGCCGGGTCCTGGCCCGCCGACCAGACCGCCAGCACCCCGTCGGGACGCAGCGCCTCCTGGGCGGCCGCGAGCCCCCTGGGCGAATAGAGCCAGTCGTTCTCCCGGCGCGTCAGCCCTTCGGGGCCGTTGTCCACGTCGAGCATGATGGCATCGAAGCCCCCGGGCTCGCCGCGCAGGACCTCGCCCACATCCCCCATAACGACGCGGGCCCGCGGATCATCCAGCGGATGGCCGGCGGCCGCCCCGAGCGGGCCGCGATTCCACTCCACCACGCCCGGCACCAGTTCGGCGACCACCACCTCGGCCGTCTCGCCGAGGGCCGCCAGCGCCGCCGCCAGGGTGAAGCCCATGCCCAGGCCACCGACCAGCACCCGCGCGCCGGGGCGCCTCGCGAGGTGGCGGCACGCCAGCTCCCCCAGGGCATCCTCGGAGCCGTGCAGGCGCGTGTTCATCAGCTCCCCCGGGGCGCCGGCGATGCGGATGGAGAACTCGTCGTTGCGCTGCAGGAGCCGCAGCTCGGTGCCCTGCCCGGGGATGCTCGCCGTGCCGATCACTTCGAATTTGGCCATGGTGTCTCGCTGTCGCGGGGGAAGATCGCATCACGGGGGATGCCGAAAGCGCGCATTATGCGCGGGCCGCCGGCGACTTGCCATGCGACCGGCCACGACAGCGGTCTGCGACGAGCGCGTCGGGCATGGTCCCGCCCTCGGGGGCTTCTCGCTCCTGCCGGCGTCACTCCTTCTTGTGGGCCAGCGCCATCAGGTACAGCGCCAGCGCGAGGGCCAGCACCGACAGCGCGAGGTAGATGGCATCCAGCGGCGTATCGAAGCTGATCCCCACCACGGCACGAAAGAACTCGATGATCACGGCGAGTATCACCACCCTCGCGATCTTGTCCTTGAGCTGGTCCAGGGAGTGGACGTTGAAGGGGTGATTCGGGTCACGCCCCTCGACGGGCTCGAGGCGGGAGACGAAGAGCTTGTAGACGCCCAGCCCGAAGATCATCAGCACCAGGGCGATCAGGTAGATGTCCACGGCCACGATGATGTCGGTGACCACGCTCTTGTGAATGTCCGGCCCACCGGCGGTGTAGTAGCGCCAGGCGTCGCCCAGCACCGCGAGCATGTCGAAGCTGGCGATGATGAAG
This sequence comes from Halomonas aestuarii, assembly GCF_001886615.1. NCBI lineage: Bacteria > Pseudomonadati > Pseudomonadota > Gammaproteobacteria > Oceanospirillales > Halomonadaceae > Halomonas > Halomonas aestuarii. The sequence goes on along the minus strand of NZ_CP018139.1, from coordinate 3,112,376 downwards.
AGCACGAAGGCGCCCAGCAGGGCCGGCACCACGGCCATCAGCACCATCAGGCGGGAGTTCCACAGGAAGGCCTCGAAGCGTCGCTCGAGCTGGCCGCGTCGCGTCTCCTGGGCGGGTTGTGTGTCGGGGTCCATGGCATGCTCCTTGTCTGCAAGTGACCAACGGCGGGGAGGATTTCGTCGCCGGGCGTTTGACCGACGCACGCAGGATACGCCTATGATGACGCAGGCACACTGGCACGGCAGGCCCGATGACGTCACCCCGCGAAACGTCCCGACACCCGATCCTCACCCTGCTGCCGCTGACGCTGCACTTCCTGTGGCGGGTGCTGTGCGCCTTCCTGCGCAACCGCGGCATCCTGCTGGCCGGCGGGGTGGGCTACAACATCCTGCTCTCCATCGTGCCGCTGTTCGCCCTGATGGTCGTGCTGCTGGCCGGGGTGGTGGACGAACAGCACCTGCTCGAGGTGCTGTCCATCCAGGTACGCCACCTGGCCCCCGCCCACGCCGAGATCCTGCTCGACGCCGTGCGCACCCTGCTCGACTCCCGGGACGTCATCGGCATCCTGGGCTTTCCCGTGCTGCTGCTGTTCAGCTCCTTCGCCTTCCGCATGCTCGAGGACGCCCTGGCGATCATCTTCCATGCGCCCGACATCCACCAGCCGGGGCGCAGCGTCTGGGTCTCGGTGGCGCTGCCCTATGCCTTCATGCTGGTGCTGGGGGCCGGCCTGCTGGCCCTGACCCTGCTGGTCAGCGTGGTCAGTTCGGTGAATGCAGTGTGGCTGGCCCTGTTCGAGCGAAACCTCCCCCTGGCCGGGCTCTCCGGTCCGATGCTCAACCTGACCAGCTTCCTCGGCGTCTTCCTGCTCTTCAGCGCCATCTACAAGTTCCTCCCCGTGGTCAAGATCGCCCTGCGTCGTGCCGTGGTGGGGGGCTTCGTCGCCGCCCTGCTGTGGGAGGGGGTGCGCCTCCTGCTGGTGTTCTATTTCGCCAACATCTCCCTGGTGAATGCGGTGTACGGCTCCCTGGCCACCCTGGTCGTGGTGCTGCTGAGCCTGGAGGTGGGCGCCATCATCCTGCTGCTCGGGGCCCAGGTGATCGCCGAGCTGGAGCGCAACGCCCGCCTTGGCCTCGCCTGGTACGTCGACCCGCGTCGCCAGGCCGTGACCCACGTGGACTGACCCTCGCCGCGGCCTGGGCTAATAGGAGGCGCTTCCTCCGCCCTCAGGACGGGGAGAGCCCTCGGCGGTCAGAATGTCGAGAGCCCTCAGCGGTCTGAATGTCGAGAGCCATCCGCGCCAAGAATGTTGATAGACCTCAGCGATCAGAACGTGGAGAGCCCGGTGGCCTCCATGATCCGATAGCGCCAGCGCTGCCAGGTCGAGGTGTCGTCGTGGGCGGCAAAGGGCTCGCTGGTGATCCGCTGTGGGGTCGAGTGCCAGCGACGCGCGAAGAAGGCCGAGGCGTCGCGTAGGGCCTGGGTCTCGGCGGGTCCCACCAGGCGCACGCTGGTCTCCAGGTTCAGGTCGTCCAGGTTGCGTCGGGTGAAGTTGGCCGAACCCAGGATCATCTCGGCCTCGCCATCGGCCGCGGCGGGCAGGCGCAGCAGCAGCTTGCTGTGGCACTGCTCGCCGTCGGTGGCACACCAACGCACCGGCACGCCGGCGGCGTGGAGCTCGCGGGCGACAGGCCGGTTGGGAATGCCGTTCTTCTCCAGCCCGAAGGCATCGCGATTGGGGTCGAGGAGCACGCGCAGCACCGCCCCCCGACGGTGGGCGTCCACCAGCGCCTCGATCAGCGCCCGATGCGACAGGTAGAAGACGGCGACATCCAGGCGGTCCCCCGGGCCGCTGGCGCGGATGGCCGCGAGCAGGGCATCGCGGATGGCGCCCTCGGTGAGCACCTGCAGCCTCGCGCCCTCGACCGGCGCTCCGGCGCCGTCCGGGGCCTCGGGGCCCGGCAGGCCCACGCCCGACCAGCCGGCCACCGGGCGCTCCGAGGCCAGCAGGTCCAGCGCCGCCGCACCCTCGAAGCGCAGCGCCACGTTGCCGTGCAGGCTGCTGGCGTCATGGGGGTTGGCCGAGGTGACCAGCCCGGTCCAGCCCTTCCCCCGGTCGACGACCAGGGTCTTGCGATGGTTGGCGTTGAAGTTGAGCAGGGCCAGGTAACTGCGCAGCGGCACCCGGCCGGTGCCCAGGGCGTTGGGCAGCCAGCCGCCCTCGCTTTGGTTGCCGAGCCAGCGCGGCCCCAGGTGCCAGGCCCCGGACCAGAGCGGGTTGGAGGCCCGCAGTCGCGTCAGGTCCGTGACCACCACCCGGACCCCGGCCCCGCGCAGCCGCTCGAGGTGCTCGAGCTCGAGCCCGCCATAGAGGGTGTTGAGCGGGTCGGTGATCACCACGGCCTCGAGGGTGGGATGCCGAGCCCGGCGATCGACCAGGGCCTCGGTGAGCTCCGCCGACAGTGGCCGGAAGTCCCGGGCATCGGCGCTGCCCGCGAAGTCGTTGAACAGGAACATGTCAAGCACCACCAGGCGCTCTGCCTGGCCGATCAGCGCCATGACCTCGTCGAAGATGCGGCGCCTGGCATGTCGCTCCCCCGAGGGGGCGTACCAGGTCTCGTCGGCGAGGAAGCGCAGGCCCTCGGCGGGACGTTCGGGAAAGGCCCGGCCGATCCCGTCGGGCAGCGGCTTGTAGCGCTGCCAGGCGCCCATGGCCAGCCAGGCCACCAGCAGCACCGTCACGAACCAGGACCACATCCGACGCCTCCCCTTCCCTCTGCCTGTTCCCAGGCGCTGCCTGCCCACCATGGCACCCTCGCGATCCCTGCCGCCGAACCAGGCGACGTTCCCGCCAGCATAGCGAGAGGCCGGCGGGAAAGCAGTACGCCCGGCCGGGGCCGGGCGCACGTCATGCCGAGATCAGACGGCTCAGCCCTGGCGATTCAGTTCTGGCGGCTCAGCCCTGACGGCGAAGACGGCGACGCCAGACGAGGCGCGCCAGGGGGACCAGCGCGGCGAGCCCCAGGGCAGCGATCGCCAGCACCGCCAGCACCGAGGGGCTGCCGGCATGGGCATGCACCGAGGGGGCGCCGTGACCCGAGTGAGCCAGGGCCAGAGGGGGCGAGAGCAGGATGGACGGGAGCAGCAGGCTGGCGCCGAGGGTGGGGAACATCCGGAAAGTGCGACGGGTCATGGGGGATCTCCTGGAAGTGGCGGAACGGGGTCAGGCTAGCAGGGGACGGGGCTTGCCCGCATCAGGCGGTGGCGGCATCGCGGCCGGGATCTGTCATGAGCGCGGGGCGGCGCTCCGGCAGCATGCCGCGGTCGAGGATGAAGGCGATGATCTCCTCCAGTCCGATGCCATCATAGAGGTTGGCGAAGACGAAGGGACGTTCCCCGCGCATCTTCCGCGAGTCGCGCTCCATGACCTCCAGGGAGGCGTGGACCTGTTCGGCGATGTCGATCTTGTTGATGATCAGCAGGTCCGACTTGGTGATGCCCGGCCCTCCCTTGCGCGGGATCTTGTCGCCGGCGGAGACATCGATCACGTAGAGGGTCAGGTCGGAGAGCTCCGGGCTGAAGGTCGCCGAGAGGTTGTCGCCACCGGACTCCACCAGCACCAGCTCCAGGCCCGGATGGCGCGCCTGGAGGTCATCGATGGCGGCGAGGTTCATGGAGGCATCCTCGCGGATGGCCGTGTGCGGGCAGCCGCCGGTCTCCACGCCGAGGATCCGGTCCGCCGGCAGGGCCTCGTGCTTGAGCAGGAAGTCGGCATCCTCGCGGGTGTAGATGTCGTTGGTGACCACGGCGATGTCGTAGTGGTCACGCAGGGCGCGGCAGAGCTGCTTGAGCAGGGCCGTCTTGCCGGAGCCCACCGGGCCGCCGACGCCGATACGCAGGCAATGGGTCATGGATCCTCTCCTTGCTTCTGAACAGCTGGTTTCTGAACAGCTGGTTTCTGAACAGCTGGCTTCTGAACAGCGAGCTTATGAATAGTTATCTTCTGAATAGTCAGCTTCTGAACAGTCGTGAGTACTGGGTCTCGTGCAGGGCGCTGGCGAGTGCCAGGCCCGGCAGCGCCGGCCCCAGGGCCTCGTCCTCGAGCGCCAGGGCCTCATCCACCGCGCCCACCAGCGCCGGGCGCAGTCGCTCCACCAGGCGCTGGGCGGCGGTATGCCCCAGCGGCAGGGCCTTGCAGGCCACGGCGAGCTGGTTCTCCAGCCAGGCCCAGGCGAAGCCCAGCAGCGCCTGGCGCGTCGACACGCCGCGGGCATGGGCCGTCCAGGCGAAGACCGTCACATAGCCGGCGTCGGCAGGCAGCGCCGGGGCCTCGCCGGTGGTACTGGTGGAGCCGCCGGGCAGCAGCGACAAACTCCCCAGCAGGCGCACCAGGGCCGCGCCCAGGCGGCGGTCCTCGGCGGCGAGCTCTGCGGTCTCGCGACTGGCCGCGAGCCAGGCGTCCCAGCGGGCGATGGCCTCGCCGTCCGACTCCTGCCAGGCCCGGGCCAGGCGCGCCAGCACCGGCAGCTCGCAGCGGGTCAGGCCGTCCTCCAGCACCCCCTCGAGCCACTCGCCGAGGCTCGCCTCGTCGGATACCCAGCCCAACTCGAAGGCGCTCTCGAGCCCCTGGGAGAAGGCGAAGGCGCCGATGGGCAGGGCCGGGCTGACCAGCTGCAGCAGGCCCAGCAGCGCCAGGTCATCGCCCCGGGCCGCCGTCGCCGGCCCCTCAGTGGGCATGATCATGGGTGTGACCGTGGTGGTGGTGCTCATGATCATGCCCGGCGCGGGCGTGGTCATGGGACTGAGTGTGTGAATAGGCCCCCGGCTCGGGATCGAAGGGCGCCTGGTGGTGCTCGAGGCGCGCCCCCAGCCGCTCGGCCAGGGACTCGAGGACGTGGTCCGGCGGGAAGCGCACGAAGCCGCCCTGCCCGTCCTCCCCCAGCGCCAGCTGAACGTGACGGTTGCCCAGGTGATAGGCGAGCCTCGCCAGGGGCAGGCCCGCCCCGGTGCGGGCGGTGACCACCGGCTCCACCGCGGCCCGGATGCGGACCACCTCGCCCCCCTCGGCGCGCACTCCCTCGCCGTCGCGCAGCACCGGGCCACGGTCGAGGAACAGGCCAAGGGGGCGACCGGCATCGCTCTCTGCCTTGAGCCGGCCGAGGACGCGCTGCTCATAGGGCAGCGTCAGGGTGTCACTCGCCAGGCTCGCCTCGATGGGGCCCAGGCGTTCGATCAATCTCAGCATTGGCATCGTCTCTGGTCCTTGTCCGTGGCTCAGAACAGGTGATAGCGCTGGGCGAGCGGCAGTTCGGTGGCAGGCTCGCAGGTCAGCAGCTCGCCGTCACAGCGCACCTCGTAGGTCTGCGGGTCCACCGACAGCGCCGGGCAGGCGTCGTTGAGCTTCATGTCGGACTTGCGCACGCCTCGCACGTCCCGGCAGGCGCTGAGCGGACTGCGCAGGCCCAGCCGCTCGCCGACCCCGGCCGCCAGGGCCGCCTGGCTGACGAAGGTCAGGCGGGTCTGGCTCGCCGCCCGGCCGAAGGCACCGAACATGGGACGGTAGTGGACCGGCTGGGGCGTGGGGATCGAGGCGTTGGGATCGCCCATGGGTGCCGCGGCGATCATGCCCCCCTTGAGGATCAGCGCCGGCTTGGTGCCGAAGAAGGCCGGCTTCCAGAGCACCAGGTCGGCCAGCTTGCCCACCTCGATAGAGCCCACCTCATGCGCGATTCCGTGGGTGATGGCGGGATTGATAGTGTACTTGGCGATGTAGCGTCGGGCGCGGACGTTGTCGGCCCCGCGCGCCTCGTCCTCCGGCAGCAGGCCGCGCTGCTGCTTCATCTTGTGGGCGGTCTGCCAGGTCCGGCAGACTACCTCGCCGACCCGCCCCATGGCCTGGGAGTCCGAGGCGATCATCGAGATCACCCCCAGGTCCTGGAGGATGTCCTCGGCGGCGATGGTCTCGCGGCGGATGCGCGAATCGGCGAAGGCCACGTCCTCGGGGATGTTGGGGTCGAGGTGGTGGCACACCATCAGCATGTCGAGGTGCTCGTCGATGGTGTTGACGGTATAAGGGCGCGTCGGGTTGGTCGAGGACGGCAGCACGTAAGGCTTCGAGCAGGCGGTGAGGATGTCCGGCGCATGGCCGCCCCCGGCCCCCTCGGTATGGTAGGTGTGGATGCCGCGTTCCTTGAAGGCGGCCAGGGTGTCCTCGACGAAGCCCGACTCGTTCAGGGTGTCGGTGTGGATCGCCACCTGGACGTCGTAGCGGTCGGCGACGCTCAGGCAGTTGTCGATGGCGGCCGGCGTGGTCCCCCAGTCCTCGTGGAGCTTGAGGCCCATGGCGCCGGCCTCGAGCTGGGCCTCCAGCGCCTCGGGCAGGCTGGCGTTGCCCTTGCCGAGCAGGCCGATGTTCATGGGCAGGTCGTCCACCGCCTGGAGCATCTTGCCGATATGCCACTCCCCGGGGGTGCAGGTGGTGGCGTTGGAGCCGGTGGCAGGCCCCGTGCCACCGCCCAGCATGGTGGTGATGCCGCTCATCAGCGCCTCCTCCACCAGCTGCGGGCAGATGAAGTGGATGTGGGCATCGAGGCCACCGGCCGTGAGGATCTTGCCCTCCCCCGCGATCACCTCGGTGCCGGGGCCGATGACGATCGTGACGTCCGGCTGGGTATCCGGGTTGCCGGCCTTGCCGATGGCGGCGATGCGACCCGCCTTGAGGCCCACGTCGGCCTTGACGATGCCCCACCAGTCGAGGATCAGCGCGTTGGTGATCACGGTGTCCATGACCGTGTCGTCGTGACGCTGGCTCTGCCCCATGCCGTCGCGGATCACCTTGCCGCCGCCGAACTTCACCTCGTCGCCGTAGTGGGCGGCATCCTGTTCCACCTCGATCCACAGGTCGGTGTCACCGAGGCGCACCCGGTCCCCCAGCGTGGGACCGTACATGTCGGCATAGGCCTGACGGCTGATCTTCATGACGATTCTCCCTGATCCGATGCATCGAGGTTGCCCATGACGTCGCCACGGAAGCCGAAGATGCGGCGCTCCCCGACGAAGGGGATCAGCGTCACCTCGCGCACCTGGCCGGGTTCGAAGCGGATCGCCGTGCCGGCGGCCACGTCCAGGCGGTAGCCCCGCGCGGCGTCGCGATCGAAGGTCAGGGCCGGGTTGGCCTCGGCGAAGTGATAGTGGGAACCGACCTGGATCGGCCGGTCACCGGTGTTGGCCACCTCGACGGTGATCCGATCGCGCCCCACACAGAGCTCGATCTCGCCGTCCTGCAGCTGGTACTGGCCTGGAATCATGGCGTGCTCCTCACACGATGGGCGTATGCACGGTGACCAGCTTGGTCCCGTCCGGGAAGGTGGCCTCGACCTGGACCTCGTCGACCATCTCGGCCACCCCTTCCATCACGTCGTCCCGGGTCAGGATCTCGCGACCGTAGCTCATGAGGTCCGCGACGCTGCGCCCGTCGCGGGCGCCCTCCAGGATCTCGAAGCTGATCAGCGCCACGGCCTCGGGATAGTTGAGCTTGAGGCCGCGATCGCGCCGCCGCTCGGCCAGCTGGGCGGCCGAGAAGAGCAGCAGCTTGTCCTTGTCTCTGGGGGTCAGTTCCATGGGGCATCTCCATCAAGAGAGGGGGTCAGGTCAACCAGATGCGGGGGACATGGGCGGGCTGGCCGAGCAGTCGCGGCCGCAGGATCTCCCAGGCCCGGTGACAAAGCCGCCAGGCCTCGTTGCGCTCCACGCCCAGGTAGCGCAGCAGCAGTACCCCGTGGCGCACCGTCACCGCCCATGACGGGCTCGAGGGCAGGCCCTCGCGCAGCGCCTCCACCGCGCCCGGCTCGTCCTCGAGGCCCACCGCCCAGAGCGTGGCCTGCACAGTGGCCCCCCCCTGCCCCCAGCGGCCGGCAAAGCGCGGATGGCGGGGGTCCAGGGGTTGGCGCTCGAGCCACAGGGGGCGGCCGTCGCGGGTCAGGTGGAAACGCTGCTCGATGCGTCCGCTGACAAAGGGCAGCGCACTGGCCGGTCGGCCCAGGGCCATCACCTCCCACCCCAGGCAGCGGGACGTCGCCGACAGGGCGATGGTGGTGCGCTGCTCGCCCCGGGAGCCGTCGAAGGCCAGGGTCTCCTGGGGCAGCCACTCGAGCACGCCCTCCTCGGCGACCTCGAGGTGCGTGGCCTGCTGCCAGGCGACGCCATGGCTGTCGGCCCGGTAGAGCTTGTTGGCGGCCGGGGTCGTCAGCAGGGCGTGGGCGCCCGCCTCGACCCGGGCGGTGATGGTCAGGGCGTCCCCGCTGACCAGGCCACCGGGCGGATGCAGCAGGTAGACGTGGCAGGCGCCCTCGCGGCCCTCGGGATGGAACGGCCGCTGTACCCGCAGTGGCCCGTGGTGGCGGGCGCGGGTCATGCGAGTCGCGCCGTCGCGGCGCTCGAAGGCCAGGTCCAGGGAGGCCGCCCAGTGGCGGTCGGCATCGAAGCGGTGCCCCGAGGCCGGCGCTGGCGAGAGTGTCGGGAAGGCCGTCATGGCAGTCCGCCCTGTCAGGAAAGTGGTCACTGCCCTGTCAGTGGCAAGGGGTGTACCAGAACGGTGAATTGCGGATTTAATTCATTATTTTCAGAAGGTTGAATCACTCTGGACGGCAGAGGCCCGGCGCGCCGAAGCACCGGGAAGGTGCAGGACAGGAGCATAAACGCACCGTGACAGGGAATCCCGGCGGGCAGGCGGTCCCTTCTGGTGCATGCCCGAGCCATGGCCCAGCCATGGCGGCAGGGTCCAGCTAGACCGTCAGGTGCTCGCGGATCAGGGCATCGGAGAGCTCGCCGATCTCGCCGCGGGCCCTGGGGCGGCCTCGATCCATGATCACGAAGCGATCGGCATACTTGCGGGCGAAGGGCAGCTTCTGTTCCACCAGCAGCACGCTGAGGCCATCCTCGCGGATCAGCCGGCGAATCACCTCGCCGATCTGGGCCACGATGTTGGGCTGGATGCCCTCCCCCGGCTCGTCGAGGATCAGCAGCCTCGGCTCGAGCACCAGGGCCCGCCCGATGGCCAACTGCTGCTGCTGTCCCCCCGAGAGGTCGCCGCCGCGGCGATGCTTCATCTCCTCGAGCACGGGGAAGAGCTCATAGACCCGCGAGGGAATCCGGGTCAGGCCGTCCTGGCGGGCGGCCAGGCCGGTACGCAGGTTCTCCTCCACGGTAAGCAGCGGGAAGATCTGGCGCCCCTGGGGCACATAGCCGATGCCCAGCCGGGAGCGCTCCTCCACGCGCCGGCGGGTCAGCTCGACCTCGTCGTCATAGAGGATGCTGCCGGAGGCCACCGCCACCTCGCCCATGATCGCCTTCATCAGGGTGGTCTTGCCCACCCCGTTGCGCCCCATCACGCAGGTGCACTGGCCGGTGGGCACCTCGAGGTCCAGGTCCCAGAGGGTGTGGCTCTCGCCGTAGTACTGGTTGAGCGACGCGACGGTCAGCATCAGGCGGCCTCCTCGTCGGGGTCGGCGCCGAGGTAGACCTCGACGACCTTCGGGTCGCGGGAGACCCGGTCCATGCTGCCCTCGGCCAGCACGCTGCCCTGGTGCAGCACCGTCACCGTGCGGGCGATGGAGCGCACGAAGCCCATGTCGTGCTCGACCACCACCACGGACTGCTTGCCCTTGCCGGCGAGGCCCGTGAGCAGCTCCGCGGTGCGCTCCATCTCCTGCTCGGTCATGCCGGCCACCGGCTCGTCGACCAGCAGCAGGCGGGGACGCTGCATCAGCAGCATGCCGATCTCCAGCCACTGCTTCTGGCCGTGGGAGAGGATGCCCGCCGGGCGATGGCGAAGCTCGGTGAGCCCGATGGTCGCGAGCACCTCCTCGATGCGATCGCGGATCTCGCCGGTCAGGCGCGCGGTGAGCGTGGGCAGGATACGCTTGTCGGCCGCCATGGCGAGCTCGAGGTTCTCGAACACCGTCAGGGCCTCGAACACCGTGGGCTTCTGGAACTTGCGCCCGATGCCGAGGCTGGCGATCTCCGGCTCGCTCTTGGCCAGCAGGTTGTGACGGCTGCCGAACCAGACCGAGCCGCAATCGGGGCGGGTCTTGCCGGTGATGATGTCCATCATGGTGGTCTTGCCGGCCCCGTTGGGGCCGATGATGCAGCGCAGCTCGCCGTCGTCGATGGTCAGGTTGAGGTCGTTGATCGCCTTGAAGCCGTCGAAGCTGACGCTGACGCCCTCCAGGTAGAGGATCGGGCCGTGGCGGACGTCCACCGGCGAGGCCGCCGGCACCAGGAAGTCGAAGACCCGGTCACGGTCGGCCAGGGAATTCAGGAAACTCATGCGGACACCTCCCTGGGCGCAGGGGATTCGGGGGATGACGGGGCACGGCGACGCAGGCGGTAGGCCAGCAGGCCGGCGATGCCTCGAGGCAGCAGCACCGTGACCAGCACGAACATGCCGCCCAGGGCGAACAGCCAGGCATCCGGCATCACCCCGGTGAACACCGTCTTGGCATAGTTGACGAGTATCGCGCCGATGACCGCGCCGTAGAGGGTCGCTCGCCCGCCCAGCGCCACCCAGAGCACGATCTCGATGGAGAAGATCGGCGAGAACTCGCTGGGGTTGATGATGCCCACCTGGGGCACGTAGAGCGCCCCGGCGACGCCGGCCAGCATGGCCGAGACCACGAAGACGAACAGCTGGAAGCGCTCGACCCGGTAGCCGAGAAAGCGGGTGCGCGCCTCGGCATCCCGGGTGGCCACGCAGACCCGGCCGAGCTTGCTGACGACGATGGCCCGGCACAGCACGTAGCCCACGGCCAGGGCCACCCCGGTGGCCAGGAACAGGCCCAGCCGGGTGGCGTCGCTGCGCAGGTCGAAGCCCAGCAGTTCCTTGAAGTCCGTCAGGCCGTTGTTGCCGCCGAAGCCCATCTCGTTGCGGAAGAAGGCCAGCATCAGGGCGAAGGTCAGGGCCTGGGTGATGATCGACAGGTAGACCCCGGTGACCCGCGACCGGAAGGCCAGGAAGCCGAACACCAGGGCCAGCAGCCCCGGCGCCAGCAGCACCATCAGGAAGGCGAACCAGGGCATGTCGAAGCCCAGCCAGTACCAGGGCAGTGCGTCCCAGTCGAGGAACACCATGAAGTCCGGCAGCAGCGGGTCGCCATAGACCCCGCGATCGCCGATCTGGCGCATCAGGTACATGCCCATGGCGTAGCCACCCAGGGCGAAAAAGGCCCCGTGCCCCAGGCTCAGGATCCCCAGGTAGCCCCACACCAGGTCCACGGCCACGGCCAGCAGCGCATAGCTCAGGTACTTGCCGAGCAGCGTCACGGTGTAGGTCGAGACATGCAGAGGATGCTCCGCCGGCAGGGCCAGGTTGAGCAGCGTCACCGCGGCCAGGGCGGCGAGCAGGACGCCCAGGAAGAGCTGCGTCGCACGTTCACGGAACGGTCTTGTGAGCCACATGGCAAATCAGCCCTCCGCCGCCCGGCCCTTCTGCGGAAAGAGTCCGCGGGGGCGCTTCTGGATGAACAGGATGATGAAGACGAGCACCAGGATCTTGGCCAGCACGGCACCGGCCCAGGGCTCGAGGACCTGGTTGATCACGCCCAGCGACAGCCCGGCCACCAGGGTGCCCCAGAGGTTCCCCACCCCGCCGAACACCACCACCATGAAGGAGTCGATGATGTAGTTCTGGCCGAGGTTGGGCCCGACGTTGGTCAACTGGGAGAGCGCCACGCCGGCGAGCCCCGCCACCCCCGACCCCAGGGCGAAGGTCATGATGTCCACCCGGGTCGCCCGGATGCCCATGGCGCGGGCCATGGCACGGTTCTGGGTCACCGCCCGCACCTCCAGGCCCAGCCGGGTGCGCCGCATCACCAGCATCAGGCCGGCGAAGACCAGCATCGCGAAGCCCAGCACGTAGAGGCGGTTCAAGGTCAGCGACAGGCCCTCGTTGATCATCAGCGAGCCGCTCATCCACTCCGGGGTGACCACGGTGCGGTTGAGCGGCGAGATGACGGTGCGCACCAGCTGCTGGAGGATCAGGCTGACGCCGAAGGTGGCCAGCAGGGTCTCCAGCGGTCGGCCCTTGAGGAACTGGATGACCCCGCGCTCGATGGCGATGCCGGCCAGCGCCGCCACCAGGAATCCGGCGGGAATCGCCAGCAGCAGCGCCAGGCCGGGCTGGCCGGGCAGCAGCTGCTGCATCGCCCAGGTGGTATAGGCGCCTAGCATCATCAGCTCGCCGTGGGCCATGTTGATGACCCCCATCACGCCGAAGGTGATGGCCAGGCCAATGGCCGCCAGCACCAGCACCGAGCCCAGCGACAGGCCGAAGTAGAGGGTCTCCAGGCCGCGGTTGAGCCTGAGCTTCTGGTCGATGCCGGCGAGCGCGGCCTCGGCAGCCTCGGCGAGCGCGGGATCGTCGCTTCGCGCCGCCGAGCTCAGGGCCGAGCGGACCTCGCCGTTGAGGCTGCCGGCCAGGACATCGACCGCCGCCACCTGGCCCTGCTCGAGGCGATGGATCGCCAGCCCCTGGGCGAGCAGGCGGGCGACCTCGGCATCCCCTTCGGCCTCGAGCAGGTCCTGCAGGGGCGCCACCATGGCCTCGTCGACCTGCCCCAGCAGGTCGCGGGCCGCCTCGCGGCGGGCCCCCACGTCATCCACCCGCAGGTCGAGCACGGCCAGGACACTCTGCAACTGGCCGCGCAGTGAATTGTTGATGCCGATGCGGTCGAGCTCGCGGCGCGACATCTCGCCGAGGTCCTCTCCGGTCAGGGCATCGACCACCGGCCAGTTGCGGCCCCGGTTCTCGAGCACCACGACGAAGCGCCCGCTCTCCTTGTGGCGCTGCAGCTTGCCGCCGAGCAGGGCCTCCAGCCAGTCGCGGCTGCGCGGGTCGCCGCTGTCGACGATGGCCTCGATGGCCCCGCCCATCTGGGCGTAGGAGGCCGCATCGAGGGACGCGAGCAGGGACTGGCCGTCGTCCTCCTGGGCCTGGGCGGTCAGCGGCAGGCAGGCCAGCAGGCAAAGGGCCAGCAGCCGCCTGAGACATGGGGGGATCTTCATGGACGTGTCCTGTGAATGATCGTCGAGTGGCGTGCCGATACCACCGGGCCGACGTGGGCCCGGTGGGTCTGTCAGCGGGATTCCGCGAGGAAGCCCTGGTGATGGTAGGACGACCTCTTACTGGGCCTCGCCGCCACCGCAGCTGCCCTTCACGACGTTGTAGTTGCCGCAGGACAGGGGTGCGCGCCAGTCGCTGATCAGGTCCTTGGAACCTTCCAGGTAGTCGGACCAGGCATCGCCGGCCACGGTGGAGGGGGTCTCCCAGACGATGGAGAACTGGCCGTTGTCCTGGATCTCGCCGATCAGCACCGGCTTGGTGATGTGGTGGTTGGGCATCATCGCGGCATAGCCACCGGTGAGGTTGGGGACGCTGACGCCGATGATGGCGTCCTTGACCTCGTCGACCTCGGTGGTACCGGCCTTGCGCACCGCCTCGGCCCACATGTTGAAACCGATGTAGTGGGCTTCCATGGGGTCGTTGGTCACCGCCATGTCGTCGCCGGTGTACTCGATCCAGGCGTCGATGAAGTCATAGTTGGTATCGGTGTCGACGCTCATGAAGTAGTTCCAGGCGGCGAGGTGCCCGACCAGCGGCGCGGTGTCGATGCCCGTGAGCTCCTGCTCGCCCACCGAGAAGGCCACCACCGGGATGTCGGCGGCGTCGATGCCCTGGTTGCCCAGTTCCCGATAGAAGGGCACGTTGGCGTCGCCGTTGATGGTGGAGACCACCGCGGTCTTCTTGCCCTCGCTGCCGAACGCCTTGATCTCGGAGACGATGTTCTGCCAGTCGGAATGACCGAAGGGCGTGTAGTTGATCATGATGTCCGCATCGCCCACGCCGTGACCCTTGAGGTAGGCCTCGAGGATCTTGTTGGTGGTGCGCGGGTAGACATAGTCGGTCCCGGCCAGCACCCAGCGCTCGACGCCCACCTCGTTCATCAGGTAGTTGACGGCGGGGATCGCCTGCTGGTTGGGCGCCGCCCCGGTGTAGAAGACGTTCTCGGAGGACTCCTCGCCCTCGTACTGCACCGGATAGAAGAGCAGGCCATTGAGCTCCTCGACCACCGGCAGCACGGACTTGCGCGATACCGAGGTCCAGTTGCCGAAGATCACGTCGACCTCCTCCTGGGCCAGCAGCTCGCGGGCCTTCTCGGCGAACAGCGGCCAGTCGGAGGCCGGGTCCACCACGACGGCTTCCAGCTGGCGACCGAGCAGGCCGCCATTCGCGTTCTGCTGCTCGATGAGCATCTCGACGGTGTCCTTGAGCACCGTCTCGCTGATGGCCATGGTGCCGGAGAGGGAGTGCAGGATGCCGACCTTGATCGGATCCTCCTGGGCCATGGCGGGAGCGGCCACCCCCAGGCTCAGGAGGGACGCGGCCAGCCAGCGGGGGGAACGGTAAGTGGATGACGGGATCATGGGATCTCCTTGCGATCGATGTTCTTGTTGATGATGAGTCCAGCGCAGGAGGACATCGCGAGAATGCCTCTGGCATGAACGCGCAAGGGATGTGCCATGTCGCCGAGATGCCGTTTTTTCGACAATCAATCAGTCGGTTGGGCGCGGGCGAAACGGGGGGCGATGCCGCCCCCAGGCCATCTTCTGGTGCAGGCGCCCCGTCGCGGCGCGCCATGATCGACCGGCCCCATGGTGCAACGCACCGCAATGGGGCGAGACGGCCAGACAGAAGACGGGGGCGCCGGCCAGGCCGACGCCCCCGCGGGGCCGGGAGGACACGGGAGGGCTAGTCGCCTTCCGGGTTGCCCGTGCCGGTCGCCACCGTCATTCGACGACGCAGGATCGGACCGATGAGGTAGGGCAGGATCAGGCCCAGGCCGGCGAACACCCACAGGCCGATGGCCAGCCCGCTGTCCCACAGGATGGTCCAGTCGCCGTCGGAGATGTCCATGGCATGGCGCAGGTTCTTCTCCATCTCCGGCCCCAGCAGCAGGCCGAGGATGACCGGCACCAGCGGGATCTCCAGCTTGCGCAGCACATATCCCCCCACGCCGAAGGCCACCATGAAGTAGAGGTCGAAGGTGGTGTTGCTGATCGAGTAGATCCCCACGAAGGCGATCATGGTGACGACCGGCAACAGGTACATCGGTGGTACCGAGAGCAGCTTCACGAAGATGCCGACCAGCGGAATGTTGAGCACCAGCAGCAGGAAGTTACCGATCAGCAGCGCCGCGATCACTCCCCAGACGACGTCGGCGTGCTGGGTGAACATCAGCGGCCCAGGCGTGATGTTGAGCGAGATCAGCAGTGCCAGCAGCACGGCGGTGGTCCCGCTGCCCGGCACGCCGAGGGTCAGCATGGGCACCAGCGCACCGCTGGACGCGCCGTTGTTGCCGGCCTCGGGCCCGGCCACCCCGCGCGGGTCGCCCTGGCCGAAGTAGCCCTTCTTGCCCACGACCTTCTTCTCGAGGGTGTAGCCGATGAAGCTGCCCAGCGACGCGCCGGCCCCGGGCAGGACCCCGGCAATGAAGCCCAGCACTCCGCCGCGCAGGCTCGAGGGCAGGATGGCGCGAATATCGGCCCAGGAGAGCTTGAGCTTGTTGACGACCATCTTCTCCTTGCCGCCGCCGGCGCGCTCCTCGATGAAGAACAAGAGCTCCGAGATGGCGAAGAGCCCGACGATGGCGATGATGAAGTCCACCCCCTCGTAGAGCTCCAGCACGCCGAAGGTGAAGCGCTGCACGCCGGTGTTGTCGATGCCCACGGTGGCGATCATCAGGCCGATGGCCGCGGCCACCACCGTCTTCATCGGGTTCTTGCCGGTGATCCCGCCGAGGGTGGCGAAGGCCAGCAGGAAGAGCGCGAAATACTCCGCAGGGCCGAAGGTCAGGGCGAAGTCGGCCAGCAGCGGCGCCAGCAGGATCAGGCCGATGGTGGCCACCAGGCTGCCGATGAACGAGGCCACCGCGGAGATCGCCAGGGCCTCCGCCGCCTTGCCCTGCTGGGCCATGGGGTAGCCATCGAGGCAGGTCATCATGGCGGGTTCGTCGCCGGGAATGTTGAGCAGGATCGACGAGATGCGCCCGCCGTACATGGCGCCGGCATAGACCGCGGTGAGCATGATCAGGGCGGTCTCGGGGGCGAGCCCCAGGGTGAACGCCAGCGGGATCAGGATCGCCACCCCGTTGGCCGGCCCCAGGCCCGGCAGCGCACCGATCAGGGTGCCCAGGAAGGCGCCCATGAGGGCGAACATCAGGTTGTGCGGCGCCAGGGCGACGCCGAAGCCGTCGATCAGATAGCCGAGGGTCTCCATCAGCTCACCTCCAGGAACGAGAGCAGGCCCAGCGGCAGCGCGAGGTCCAGGGCGAAGTTGAACACCAGGTACACCACCAGGCCGGAGACCGCCCCGACGAGGTAGGCGCGCGGCGGTCGCGCGCCCATGCGCCAGCACAGGGTGCCGACGGCCAGGGCGGTGCTGATGATGAAGCCGAGCGGCTGAAGCAGCATGGCGTAGAGCACCAGCACCACCACGGCGATGACCAGCTCGATGCCGGTCCGGCTCCAGGGCCAGGCGTTGTCGGGGTCGGGCCTGACGATCAGGTAGAGGCTGGAGAGGGCCAGCACCACGGAGAGCAGCAGCGGGAAGGTCTCGGGACCGACGGCCTCACTGCCGCCGAAGGGTTCGGGGAGTTGCGTGGCGCCCCAGCCGTACGCGACGGCCAGGACGATCATCAGCACTCCGAAGATGCGGTCGTTGAAGGTCATTACTGGATCAGCCCGATGTCCCTGGAAAGCTGTTCGATGTCATCGATCTGGTCGGTGACGAAGGTCTCGAACTCGCCGGCGCTCATGTGGAAGGGCATCAGGCCATTGTTGGTCATGACGTCCTGCCACTCCTGGCTCGCGTAGATGGTGTCCATGGCATCCACCCAGTACTGCTTGGCGTCATCGGAGATGTCGGCGGGCATGTAGAAGCCGCGCCAGTTGGGGCCGATGGCATCGATGCCCTGCTCCATCGCGGTGGGGATGTCGTTGAACTTCCCCGGCAGGCGCTCCTCGGAGAGCACGGCCAGCACGCGCAGGTCACCAGATTCCATGAAGCCCTGGGCCTCGGAGATGTCGCCGGTGAAGGCATCGACGTGCCCCCCCACCACCTGGGTCATGGCCTCGCCGCCGTTGTTGTAGGAGAGGTAGGCGATGCGCGGCAGGTTCTCGACGCCCGCCGCCTGGGCGGCGATCAGCACCTTGAGATGGTCCCAACCGCCCTTGGCACTGCCGCCGGCGAACTTGATGCTGCGCGGGTCCTCCTTGAGGGCCTCCATCATCTCGGGGAGATCATCGATCTCGGAGTCGTCGGACACGGCGATGACGCCATAGTCCGCGCCCAGGGCGCCGATCCAGTTGACCATCCCGGCGTCCATGCCCGGGAACTGCCCCTGGGCCAGGCGCGTGGTGGTGGCCGTGGAGGCCGCCACCAGCAGCTGGTCGTCGCCGGCCCGCTTGCTGACGGTGTGCGCATAGGCCACGCCACCACCGGCACCGGCCATGTTGATGGTCTGGACGTTGCCGGGCACCAGCTCGAGGTCCTGAAGGACCTGGCCTACGCTACGGCAGGTGAAGTCCCAGCCGCCGCCCGGATCGGCGGGTGCCAGGCACTCCACCTTGCCCTCGGGCTCGAAGGCGAAGGCGGATGCGGCGGTGGTGGCGAGCACGGTGATGGCTACCAGCTGGATGGGTCGCTTGAGAATCATGGCGGGCGTTCCTCCTGAGATCAGGCGTCTGTGAGGCCTGTGTGATTGTTCGCTTGCGGAACCTGTCATCCTTCCTTACAATTCTGTAAGGCAGAATGCCGTTCCTCAGGATGGAAAGTTAGGCGCGGCGTCGGGGGTCGTCAACGCCCGGGCGCCCGATTGCGACCAAAGTTCAACGCCGTCGCATGACGATGGCATGGGGGCGCGAAGCCCCCTGGACGACAGACCGAACGGAGGCTGGATCCGCGATGGCACAGGACCGCGTCGAGGCCGTGGAGCGCGCACTGACGGTGCTGGAGGCCTTCGACTCCCCGCAGGAGCACTTCACCCTGGCCGAGCTGGCCCAGGTCACCGGCTACTACAAGAGCACCCTGCTGCGCCTGCTGGGGTCGCTGGCCCGCTTCGACTACGTCCAGCGCGACGAGCACGGCCGCTGGCATCTCGGCCACGCCCCCGTGCGCCTGGCCCGCCGGCATCTCCCCGGCCGGCACCTGGCGACCCGGATCCAGCCCCTGCTGGCACGCCTCGCGGCCGAGTGCGGCGAGACCGCCACCCTGTTCGAGGTGGAGGACGGGGTGGCGGAGTGTCGCCTGGTCACGCTGCCGGAGGCCTCGCTGCGCCATGACCTGCAGCCGGGCGACCGCTGGGCGGTGACGGATGCCCGCGACCCCCGGCCGGCGCTGCCCGGCGGGACCATGGTATGCGAGGCGCTGCCCGGTGACGCCCTCGAGCCACCGATGTGGCTGGCCCTGTCGGGACCCGCCGGACGCCTGGACAGGAGACGGGCCAGGGCGGCCCTGGTGGATGCCCTGGCCTCGCTGGCGGCCGGTCCGGGAGGTGACGCCAGGGAGACGAGCCCATGACGCTGCTGCTGGTGGAGGACGATGCCCTGCTGGCCGAGACCCTGGCCGACGCCCTGCGCCTGGAGGGCCACGAGGTCCGCCACCTCGACGACGGCGAGACGGCACGCGCGCGGCTCTCGGACCCGGGGCACGGCGTCGCGATGGTGCTGCTCGACCTCAACCTGCCGGGCTGCGGCGGACTCGAGGTGCTGCAGGCACTGCGTCGCCACGATCGCGACACGCCCGTGCTGATCCTCACCGCCCGCGGCGCCGTGGAGGACCGGGTGCGCGGGCTTGACCTGGGCGCCGACGACTACCTGGCCAAGCCCTTCGCCCTCGACGAGCTCGAGGCCCGGGTGCGCGCCCTGCTTCGGCGCCGCACCCCGACGACGGAGCTGACGGTCGGATCCCTGGTGCTGGACACCCGGCACCAGCGCTTCACGCTCGAGGGGGAGCCGCTCGCCCTCCCCCCGAGAGAGCAGCGCCTGCTCGCCTGCCTGATGCAGCATGCCGGCGAGCCAGTGGACAAGGCCCGCCTCGCCGAGGAGGCGTTCCAGGGAGCCGCCATGGGGGACAACGCCATCGAGGTCTATGTCCACCGGCTGCGCAAGCGGCTCGGCAGTACCGGCCCGGCCCTGCGCACGGTGCGCGGCCTCGGCTACCTGCTGGAGGCCGTGTGAAGCGCGGCGACAGCCTCTATCGTCGCCTGCTGGCCTGGCTGCTGCTGCCCCTGCTGATACTCGGCAGCCTGATCCTGCTGCAGGCCTGGATCGAGGCGCGGCGCACCTCGGACCGCGCCTTCGACCGGCTGCTCGAGGCCGCCTCCCTGGCCATCGCCGAGCAGGTCCAGTGGCAGGACGATCGCCTGTGGCTCGACCTGCCCCCGGCCGCCCTCGACATGCTGGCCACCGATGCCGAGGAGCGGGTCTTCTACAGCCTGGTCGACAGCCGTGGCCGCCTGATCACCGGCAATGCCGAGCTGCCGGGCGATGCGCGCGAGAAGGCGTCGGACGACGACACCCTGCTCTACCGCGACATCGACTGGCAGGGCCTGTCGCTGCGCCAGGGAGTGCGACGCACGCGACTGGAGGACTGGCAGCTCCGGGAACCCTTCGAGGTGCGCGTCGCCCACAGTCGCGAAGGGCGCGATGCCCTGGCCGCCGAGCTGTGGCGGGCCAACCTGGCGATGATCCTGGCCATGGCGGCGCTGGCGATCGTGGCGCTGCTGCTGGCGATCCGTGCGGCCCTGGCCCCGCTGACCCGACTGCGCCGCGCGATCCGCCGCCGCGACCCCCGCACCCTCGCGCCCCTGGAGCTGCGCCTGCCCCGCGAGCTCGCCGAGCTGCGCGACACCGTCAACGAGCTGCTCGCCAGGATGCGCCGGGTGCGCACTAACCAGGAACGCTTCATCGGCGACGCCTCGCACCAGCTGCGCACGCCGCTGGCGGGGCTGTCGGCCCGGGCCGAGCTCGCCCTGCGCCAGGACGACCCGGCCCGCTGGCGGGAGGCCCTGGTCGCCATGCAGGCCACCAGCACCCGCACCGCCCGACTGGCGATGCAGCTGCTGTCGCTGACCCGCCTGGCCAACCCGGAATACCGGCCCGCGCTCGAACCGCTGGCGCTCAACGCCATCGCCCGGGAGGCGGTACGCGAGCACTGGTCGGCCTGCCGCCGTGCGGGAGTCGACCTGGGCGTGGAAACCGCCGCGGAGGACGTCGAGGTCCGGGGCCTCGACTGGCAGCTGGCCGAGGCGATCGGCAACCTGATCGACAATGCCTGCCGATACGGGGCGAGCCACGTCACGGTGAGGGTCGGCGAGGCACCGCCGAGCCTCACCGTCGAGGACGACGGCCCGGGGATTCCCGCGGAGCGGCGGCGGCTGATGCTGCGCCCCTTCCACCGCGACCGCGAGGACCTCGAGGGGTCCGGCCTGGGCCTGGCCATCGTCGACGGCATCGCCCGCGCCCACGGGGCACGCCTCACGCTCTCCGAGGGGCCCGACGGCCGCGGGCTTCGCGTTGCGCTGTCCTTTACCGGAGGCCCCCCGATGAACCCTCCAGGAGACGCCCCATGACCGCCCTCTCCCGCTGCCTTCGGCGCGGCCTGCTGCTGCTCGTGCTGGCGGGCCCCGCCGCCCTCGCCGACGAGACCCTGCGCTACCCCGCCTCGCCCGGCGCCGGGCCGGACGCGGCGCTGGTGATCCATGGCGCCCTGGACCTGCCCCAGGTGCGCCCGCTGCTGGACGCCTTTCACCGCGACCATCCCGACCTCGCGATCCGCTACCACAACCTGACGACCCTGGCCCTGCACGAACGCTTCCTCGAGGCGCCCGGGGAGGCCGACGTGCTGATCTCCTCGGCCATGCCCTGGCAGTATCGCCTGGCCAACGACGGCCATGCCCAGACGCTGGAGACCCCGGAGGCAGAGCGCTGGCCGGCCTGGGCCCGCTGGCGCCGCGAGCTCTTCGCGTTCACCTTCGAGCCCATCGTGATGGTGGTGAACGAGACGGTCATCGAGCGCTTCGGCGAGGTCAGAAGCCACGCCGACCTGCTGGGGCTGCTGGAGCGCCACGGCGAGGCACTGCGAGGCCGCGTGGTGACCTATGACCCGGCCACCAGTGGCGCGGGCTACACCTATGCCATCGAGGAGTCGCGGCTCTCGCCGCGCTACTGGGAGCTGGTGGCGGCGCTGGGCGGCGCCGAGGCCGACCTGGCGGGCACCACCGGGGAGATGCTGGAAGGATTGATCGAGGAGCGCTATCTGGTGGGGTACAACCTGCTGGGCAGCTATGCCCGGGACCGTCTGGCCGACCAGCCGCAGCTCAAGATCGTGGTCCCGGAGGACTATGCGCTGGTCACCCAGCGCCTGGCTCTGGTGCCACGCCTGGCGCCCCATCCCGAGGCGGCCCGACGCTTCCTGACCTACCTGATCGGCGAGAGGGGACAGACGGTGCTGGCGCGGGACACCACCCTGGGCGCGATCCACCCGGCGCTCCGGGGGCCGGGCACGGCGGGGTCGCTGCGACGGCTAAGGGGCGATGCCCTGCGACCGATCGGCCTGGGCCCCGGCCTGCTGGCGACCCTGGACGACCTGAAACGGGAGGCGTTGCTGACGCGCTGGCGGCGCGAGTTCGCACGACAGGAGCGCCGCTGAGAGGCAGCCGGCGGTCGGCTCAACGGACGTAGGAGATCTCCACCGGCACGGTGCCACGCTTGAGCATGCCGAGTTCCTTGGCGGCACGCTTGGACAGGTCGATGATGCGCCCCTTGGCGTAGGGACCGCGGTCATTGATCAGGACCTCGACCTCGCGACCGTTGTCCTCCCGGGTCACCACTACCCTGGTGCCGAACGGCAGGGTGGGATGGGCAGCCGTGAGGGCCTGCTGGTCGAAGGGCTCGCCACTGGCCGTGGTGCGGCCCTGGAAGCGGTCGCTGTAGTAGGACGCGATGCCCTGCTGGGTCTTTGCCGTCTTCTCGTGGGCCTGTCCGTCGCCGGCACAGCCGGACAGCAGCAGCCCGGTCAGGCAGCAGGCCAGAACATGTCGGGAGCGAATCCCCATGCGGTCACCTCATGACTTACCGTGTTGCGCCGACTCGCGGGTCCAGCGATCAGGCGCCATGGTCGGGGGCGGAGGGCGTAGGGTGCTTGCCCTGAAGCCAACCCGAGCTGATGGCCAGTTCCTGGTCGAACCAGGCCAGCCGGTCATGCAATCTTACGACACTGCCGACGATGATCAGGGTCGGCGGTCGGATAGTAACCACTTCGCCTGTCGGCGGCAACCTCGCGAGGGTCCCGACGTGCACCCGCTGGCGCGCCGTGGTGCCCTGCTCGATCAGCGCCACGGGCGTCTCGGGGGCCAGCCCATGCTGCTGCAGCTGCTCGCCGATCAGCGACAGGCTGCCCAGGCCCATGTAGAACACCAGGGTCTGGCCGGCACCGGCCAGCGTCGGCCAGTCCAGGTCGCTGCTGCCGTTGCGCAGGTGGCCGGTGACGAAGCGCACCGACTGGGCATGATCGCGATGGGTCAGCGGAATGCCGGCATAGGCCGCACAGCCCGAGGCCGCGGTGATGCCGGGCACCACCTCCACCATGATGCCCGCCTCAACCAGCGTTTCGAGCTCCTCGCCGCCACGACCGAAGATGAAGGGGTCGCCGCCCTTGAGCCGCACCACGCGCCGCCCCGCCCTGGCCCAGTCGACCAGGGCCTGGTTGATGCCGTCCTGGGGCACGCTGTGCCGCGAGCGCTCCTTGCCGACATAGAAGCGACTGGCCTCGGGCCCGGCCAGGGCCAGGATCTCGTCGCTCACCAGCCGGTCGTGGAGTATCACCTCGGCGGCCTGGAGGCGCCGCAGTGCCTTGAGGGTGAGCAGCTCGGGGTCTCCCGGGCCGGCACCGACCAGGCTGACGCAGCCCGGGGGAAAGGCCGAGACCGCCGGCAGCCGCAGCGAGGCCTCGGGCCGATCACCCCAGCGGGCGGTAGCGGTTTTCATATTCCAATATCTCCAGAACTTTGCGGCAACTTATGCATTATAGTAATTACGGGTCGCCGCGGCTACCACCCTCCCCTCGACACGGGCGACACCCGAAGGCCCGACATGGCGTCGCCCCCGGGGTACGGGGGCGACGCAGGTGCTCCGGGAAGCCTTCCCCTCAGGGACAGAGCATCCGCCGCAACCGTGGACTGGCCAGCTCGCCGACCAGGGTGGCGGCCACGAGGATCGCCAGCAGCCAGGGCCAGTGCCGGCCGAACTCCACGCGGGTGATGCCCAGGGCATCGACGAAGACCATCAGGATCCCCAGCGGGCTGACGTAGCGGACCATGAACAGCCAGAGCGCATGCCACACCGGCGACAGGCCGAGCTCCTCCCGGAAGGTCTCGTGCTTCAGCACGAAGCCGGCCAGCATCACCATGCCCAGCCCGCCCAGCGGCATCATCCAGCGCGAGGTCAGGTAGTCGAGCCAGCCGAAGAGGTGCCTGCCGGCCAGGGTCCAGTCGGCGCCCACGTTGAAGGAGAGCATCGCCAGGGTACTGACCAGCCACAGCACGAGGCCGGTACCCCAGGAGGCGCGACGCCGCGAGAGGCCCTTGTTGTCGCAAAGCCACGAGACCGTGGCCTCGACCATGGAGATCGACGAGGTCAGCGCGGCCATGGAGAGCATCACGAAGAACAGGACGCCGAACAGGGTCCCCAGGGGGATGGCCTGGAAGGCCAGCGGCAGGCTCATGAAGATGAGCCCCGGCCCGCTGCTCGGGCTCATGCCGTTGGCGAAGATCACCGGGAAGATCGCCAGCCCCGCCATCAGTGCCACCACGGTGTCGGCCAGTGCCACGGAGAGGGTCGTACGGGCGATGGAGGTCTTCGCCGGCAGGTAGCTCCCATAGGTGAGGATGGCCCCGGAGGCCAGCGACAGAGTGAAGAAGGCGTGGCCCAGCGCGGCCAGCATGCCCTCGCTGGAGAGGCGACCGGCATCGAAGGAGAACAGGAAGCGGACCGCCTCCATGAACCCGCCGGAGAAGATCCCGAAACCGATCAGCACCAGCAGCATCAGCACCATGCCGGGCATCATCCAGCTGACGCTCCTCTCGATGCCGGCCTGGACGCCCTTGCCGACGATCACCATGGTGGCCACCGTGACCAGGGTGCTCCAGAACCCGAGGTTCAGGGGGCTCTGGTTGTTGGCATCGAAGATCGCCGCCATCTCATCGACGCTGGAACCGTCGAGTCCCCCGGAGAGCATCTTCCAGAGGTAGGAGAAGGACCAGCCCGCCACCACCACATAGAAGGACAGGATCAGAAAGCCGCACAGCATGGCCATCCAGCCGAGCAGTGGCCAGGCCCCGCCACGGCCCGATTCGGCGGTCACGCGGCGCAGGGCATCGACGGGGCTGCCTCGGCCACGACGACCCAGGGCGATCTCGGTCATCATCACCGGCACCCCCACGGCCAGGATGCATGCGAGGTAGACCAGCACGAAGGCCCCGCCGCCGAACTCCCCGGTGATGTAGGGAAATTTCCAGATGTTGCCCAGGCCCACGGCTGAGCCTGTCGCCGCCAGGATGAAGCCCCAGCGGCCGAGCCACTGGGTACGGGGTTGTGCGTTCGTCGTCATATCACACCAGGGTCACGGACGTTCTTCCGACACCGCGAGGCATCGGCATCTGGCGTTCATTGTGACGGATTTTGTCGTGTTTTGGCAGGCTGATGGTCGATCGTGCTGCAGGGAATCGCCATTGCCTGCCGAACACATGACGTAGCGGCGTGGAGGGACGCCATCCGCCCCGAAGTGCCACCACGCCGCCGCGCTCGATCATCGGCTGCCCGCAGGCAGACCGCCCCGTAGGGCAACACCGAGCCCTCCGGCCCCATGAGCACGACGCATGAGGGATTGACACCGATCATGGATGGCATCTCTCCGGACGGCATGAACGCCTTGAAAAGACATGAGTCACGTGAGCTGGTCTATGCTGTCATGCAACAGTGACACTGCGGCGTGAGCGCGCAGAGCGCTCGTCAGCCTGACTGCCAACACGAGACCAGGAGGACTCATGACCAGTGACCCCCGTATCGGCCCGATCGCCCTGCCCGATACCCGGGCGAGACGGGTCGTCGAACGACTGCTCTCGGGTTCAGGCGTCACGCTCAACGGTGACGCGCCGCAGGATATCCGCGTGCTGCACCCCGACTTCTTCTCGCGAATCCTGCGCCAGGGCTCCCTGGGGCTGGGCGAGTCCTACATGGAAGGCTGGTGGGAGTGTGAACGCATCGACCAGATGGCCACACACATGCTGCTGCATGGCCTGGGGCAACATGCCCACACACCGTCGGAGCGGCTCATGTACCGTCTCCAGGCGGGCTTCCTCAACCTCCAGAGCAAGACCCGGGCCTACATGGTTGGCGAGGTCCACTACGACCTGGGCAACGACCTCTTCGAGCGCATGCTCGATGACACCATGTGCTACTCCTGCGGCTACTGGAAGGAGGCCGATGACCTCGCCGGTGCCCAACGGGCCAAGCTCGAGCTGGCCTGTCGCAAGCTGGACCTGAAGCCGGGCATGAAGGTCCTCGACATCGGCTGCGGCTGGGGCAGCTTCGCCGAACATGCGGCACGCCACCATGGCGTCGAGGTCACCGGCATCACCATTTCCAGGGAGCAGGCGGCACTCGCCCGGGAGCGCTGCGCCGGCCTGCCGGTGGAGATACTGCTTCAGGACTACCGTGATCTCGACGGCCTCTACGACCGCATCGTCTCCATCGGCATGTTCGAGCACGTGGGGCACCGCAACTATGGCACCTATTTCGAGACGGTGAAGCGCCTGCTGCCCGAGGATGGCCTCTTCATGCTGCACACCATCGGGGCCAACCGCTCCGAGATCTCGGCGGACCCCTGGATCCATCGCTACATCTTCCCCAACGGCGTGCTGCCCTCGGCAATGCACATCGCGCGCGCCAGCGAGGATCATCTGCTGATGGAGGACTGGCAGAACTTCGGCCCGGACTACGACAGGACGCTGATGGCCTGGCTGGCGAACGTCGACGCCCACTGGCACGAGCTCGCCCCGCGCTACAACGAGCGAACCCGCCGGATGTTTCGCTACTACCTCTCCGTCTGCGCCGGGGCCTTCCGCGCCCGCCACCTCCAGCTCTGGCAGGTGGTCTTCTCCAAGGGGCGTGCCGGTCGCTACGATGCACCGCGCTGACCCCCGGCCGATGGCGAACCGCGAGCGCCTTCCCACCCTCCACCGCTAGCGGGCACCGCCCCCGGGTAGCATCGCCTCCCCCGCCGGCCATCGCCGGCCCCGGGGTGGGTAGGCAGGCCCCTGCCGACGCTGCATACTGTGCCCGCCGGGCGGCGTCGAGCGACCGACACCACCCCGCGGGCAACACCCATAACGAAAATGACACGACCTGTACGCAGCAGGGATACCAAGGACACCCGCATGCCCTCCAACGATGTCCTGGCGGGCGGGGAAATGCCGCAATCACGGTGGATCCTCGATCTGACCGAGCAGTTGCCTGGCGTGATCTTCCAGTTGCATCGCGCACCGGACGGCCACATGCACTTTCCCTACCTGGCCGGGAGCGGCACTCGGCTGACCGGCATCGATCGGCACGACCTGGCGCGCGATGCCCTGCCGGCCCTCGAGCGCCTGGCCGAGCCGGACTACCCGCGGCTGATGGCCGCCATCGAGCGTTCGGCGCGTTCGGCCACCCCCCTCGCCACCACCTTCCGGCTGCGCCTGGCCGATGACGAGACGTGCTGGATCGCCCTGCGCGCCCAGCCTCGCCGGGTCGACGGCGGCACCCTCTGGGTCGGCCTGATGATCGACATCAGTGAGCAGATGGCCGAGGAGGAGCGCCTGCGCCGGCTCTCGGACACCGACGACCTGACCGGGCTGGCCAATCGTCGAATGCTGATGAAGCGCCTCGACGAGGAAATCTCGCTGAGCAACCGACACGGTCTGCCGCTGTCGCTGATGATGCTCGACCTCGACCATTTCAAGGCCATCAACGACACCTGGGGCCACCTGCAGGGGGATCAGGTGCTCCGTGACCTGGCCGGCCTTTGCCAGCAGAGCCTGCGCGAGGAGGACCTCGTGGCCCGGCTCGGCGGCGAGGAGTTCGCGATGCTGCTGCCGTTGACGCCCGAGAGGCACTGCCGGCAGCTGGCGGAACGCCTCTGCCAGAGCATCTCAGCCCATGATTTCGGCTTCGGGCCTGGCCATGTCACCGTCAGCATCGGCATCACCGAACATCGCATCGGGGATGCCCGCGACATCCTCATCCAGCGGGCCGACGACAGCCTCTATGCCGCCAAGCACGGCGGACGCAACCGGGTGATGGCCAGCGACTAGCCGGCGGGTCCGAGGCGATCGAGAAACCACCGCGCGGCATGGGCCTCGACCCGTTCCAGGGTGCCGGGCTCCTCGAAGAGGTGGGTGGCGCCGGGCACGATGAGCAGCTCGCGAGGACAGCACATGCGCGCCATGGCCTGCTCGTTGAGCTGGATGACCTGGGTGTCATCGCCCCCGACCAGCAGCAGGGTCGGCGCCCTCACCCGCGCCAGGGCCTCCCCGGCGAGGTCGGGTCGCCCGCCTCTCGACACCACGGCCTGCACCCGCGCCGGTTGCTCGGCCGCCGCGATGAGGGCCGCCGCGGCCCCGGTGCTGGCCCCGAACAGGCCGATCCCGAGCCCCCGGGTCTGGGGCGCCTCGGCGACCCAGGCCACCGCGCCGCTCATCCGCGACCCGATCAGCGGGATGTCGAAGCGCAGCGCCCGGGTGCGCTCGTCGATCAGGCTCTCTTCCGCCGTCAACAGGTCGAACAGCAGGGTCGCCAGGCCCTGTTCGGCCAGGTGGCGTGCCACCCGGCGGTTGCGGAGGCTGAAGCGGCTGCTGCCGCTGCCGTGGGCGAACACCACGATGCCCGCCGGGGCCTCGGGCATCAGCAGGTTGCCCTCCAGGGCGACACCGGACGTCTGGATCTCGAGATCATGCTCGGTCATGGCCATGCTCCCTCCCGGCCCCGGCCAGTGTGACGGGGATACCCGAAGTATAGTGGCATCGTCGACCGGAGCGTCCGTCGGCGGACGCGAGGCGCCCGAGGGCGTTATACTGGACGAATCCTCAGTGAATCCCCGACGACGCGGCAGGGAGTGCCCCATGATCCAGCAGACGCTAAAACAGGTCTTCGGCTATGACGACTTCCGGCCGGGCCAGCGCCCGGTCATCGAGGCCATCGTGGGCGGCCGCTCGGCGGCGGCCATCTTCCCCACCGGCTCCGGCAAGTCGCTCTGCTACCAGCTGCCGGCCCTGCACCTGCCCCACCTGACCCTGGTGATCTCCCCGCTGCTGGCCCTGATGCAGGATCAGCTGGCCTTCCTGGCACGCCGCGGCATCGCCGCCGCCAGCCTCGATTCCGGACAGAGCCGCGAGGAGGCGTCCGCGGTGATGGAAGGCGTCAAGCGAGGCGACATCCGCATCCTGATGGTCTCCGTGGAGCGCCTCAAGAACGAGCGATTCCGCGCCTTCATCCGCCGCGTGCCAATCTCGCTGATGGTGGTCGACGAGGCC
Source organism: Halomonas aestuarii (assembly GCF_001886615.1). NCBI lineage: Bacteria > Pseudomonadati > Pseudomonadota > Gammaproteobacteria > Oceanospirillales > Halomonadaceae > Halomonas > Halomonas aestuarii. The sequence goes on along the minus strand of NZ_CP018139.1, from coordinate 3,083,697 downwards.
CACTGCCTCTCCGAGTGGGGGCACAACTTCCGGCCGGACTACCTCAAGCTGCCCGCCTACCGTCGAGAGTTCGCCATTCCGCAGGTCCTGCTGCTCACCGCCACGGCCACGCCGAGGGTCATCGAGGACATGCGCAGCCGCTTCGACATCGCTCGTGAGGATGTCACCGGCACCGGCTTCTATCGCGCCAACCTCGACCTGGCAGTATCGCCGGTACGGGCCGCCGATCGCCCGCGCCGACTGGTCGAGTGGCTGCGGCCGCGGTTCGAGCAGGGCCCGCCGGAGTCCACCATCGTCTACGTCACCCTGCAGCAGACGGCCGAGCGCCTGGCTGCCTACCTGGCGACCGCCGGCCTGCCGGCGGTCGCCTACCACGCCGGGCTGGACGGCGAACGACGCGACGCGATCCAGCGAGACTTCATGGCGGGCCGCACCCCCTGCATCGTGGCCACCATCGCCTTCGGCATGGGCATCGACAAGGCCGATATCCGCAACGTGGTGCACTTCGACCTGCCGAAGTCCATCGAGAACTACAGCCAGGAGATCGGGCGTGCCGGCCGGGACGGCCTGCCCTCACGCTGCCTGATGCTGGCAGGCCGCGACCATCTCGAGGTGCTGGAGAACTTCGTCTACGGCGATACGCCGGAGCGGCACGGCATCCGCCGGGTGGTCGACGAGCTGCGTGCCGCCGGGCGCGAGTGGGAGCTGATGCTCAACACCCTGTCCCGGCACAGCAACATCCGCCCCCTGCCGCTCAAGACCCTGCTCGTGCAGCTCGAGCTTCGCGGCATCATCGCGCCTCGCTACAGCTACTTCGCCGACTACCGGTTCCGGCTGGCGGACGACCCCGAGACGCTGGTGGGACGCTTCGAGGGCGAGCGCCGCGCCTTCGTCCAGGCGGTGCTCGAGGCCTCGAGCCGTGCCCGCACCTGGTACACGCTGGACTTCGCCGCCCTGGACGCCCTGGGCGCAGAGCGCGGCCTCGACACCCGACGCACGCGCGTCATCACCGCCCTGGAGTACTTCGTCGAGAAGGGCTGGATGACCCTGGAGAGCAAGCAGATGACCGAGGTCTACGAGGTGCTCGCACCCGACCCCGACCCCGCGGCGCTGACCGATGACCTCTTTAGCTACTTCCGCGACAAGGAGCGCGCCGAGATCGAGCGCCTGCAGGCCATGCTCGCGCTCTTCGAGAGCGACGACTGCCTCAGCCGGCGACTGGCCGACTGGTTCGGTGATGCCCGTGCCCCCGAGCGCTGCGGACACTGCTCGGCCTGTCGTGGCCAGGTGGCCCACCTGCCGCCCTCCCCGCCGACCGCCCCCCTGTCGACCCAGGATATCGACGCCCTGTGCGCCCCCCTCCTGCAACGCCTCGCCGAGGCCGGCGAGGGCCACCCCGCCACGCCGGACCTGGTGACGCGTTTCCTGTGCGGGATCACCACGCCGCTCTTCACGCCCCTGAAGGCACGCCGGCTACCGGGCTTCGCCGCCCTGGAGGGGTACGCCTATGGCGAGGTGCGCGAGCGGGTCGCCGAGCGCCTGGCCGCCTGACCGCGACACGTCATCTCCCGGCCACTCGACGAGGGGCTTGACGACCCGACCACCCTGCACGACCTTTCTGGGCAGGACACCCCCTGACAGGGCGCATCGCGCCCTGTCAGGGGTGAGTTCTCGCCGTCTCCCGCCCCGTGTCTGCGCCGTGCATAGGCCACCGGCCGATACCGCGAGCCCGCGACGCGGGCGACCTTCCCGACGACCAGGAGGCACCATGAGCCAGCTTTCCGAACAGCCCTGCGAGGCCTGCCGCTGGGACGCTCCCCACGTGACAGAGACCGAGATCGAGCGGTACCGGACGGAGATCCCCGAGTGGCGGATCGTCGAGCGCGATGGCATCATGAAGCTAGAGCGGACCTTCACGTTCCGCGACTTCGGGCAGGCCCTCGACTTCACCAATCGCGTCGGCGAGATCGCCGAGGGGGCCGGTCATCATCCAGCCCTGCTGACCGAGTGGGGCAAGGTCACCGTGACCTGGTGGTCGCACGAGATGAAGGGCCTGCACAGGAACGATTTCATTCTTGCCGCCAGAACTGACGAGGTAGCGACATAAATGTTCGAGAAAATTGAGCGGGTTCCCGGGGACGCCATCCTCGGTCTGATCGAGGCCTTCAAGAAGGACACCAACCCTCAGAAGGTCGATCTCGGCGTGGGCGTCTACAAGGACGACCAGGGCAATACCCCGGTGATGCGCGCCGTCAAGGAAGCCGAGGCCCTGCTGCTCAAGAACGAGACCACCAAGACCTACATCGGCTCCCATGGCGCGCCGGCGTACGGCGAGGTGGTGCTGCCCATGGTGCTGGGCGAGGGCTCGCCGGTGCTGGAGGCCAGGCGCGCCAGTGCCACCCAGTCACCCGGCGGCACCGGTGCCCTGCGCCTGGCGGCGGACTTCATCGCCAAGGAGCTGCCCGGCAAGGACATCTGGGTCTCCGACCCGACCTGGCCGAACCACCTGGGCATCTTCCCGGCCGCCGGCCTGACGCTGCACAAGTATCCCTACGTCGATGCCGAGAACCGCCTGGACTTCGACGGCATGCTGGGGGCCCTCAAGCAGATTCCGGAAGGCGACGTGGTGCTGCTGCACGCCTGCTGCCACAACCCCACCGGCTTCGACCTGTCCCGCGACCAGTGGCAGCAGGTGCTGGAGGTGCTCCGCGAGCGCCAGCTGCTGCCGCTGATCGACTTCGCCTACCAGGGCTTCGGCGAGGGCCTCGACGAGGATGCCTACGGGGTGCGCCTGCTGGCCGAGAACCTCGACGAGGTGATCATCACCAGCTCCTGCTCCAAGAACTTCGGCATCTACTGCGAGCGCACCGGCTGCCTGATCCTGGTGGCGAAGAACGAGGAGCAGATGGAGAACGTCCGCTCCCAGATCGCCATCGTCGCCCGGGAGAACTACTCCAACCCGCCGGCCCACGGCGGCGCCATCGTCAGCGAGATCCTGCACTCCGCGGAGCTGGCCGCCACCTGGCGCGAGGAGCTTACCGAGATGCGCGATCGCATCAACACGCTGCGTCGTGACTTCGTCGAGGCCCTGAAGCCCTATGGCCTGGACCAGAAGTACGCCTGCGTGGCGGAGCAGCGCGGCATGTTCTCCTACACCGGCCTGACGCCGGAGCAGGTCGACCGCCTGCGTGACGAGTTCGGCATCTACATGGTGCGCTCCGGCCGCGCCAACGTGGCCGGCTTCTCCCACAAGAACCTGCCCTACCTGGCCAAGGCGATCGCCGCGGTCAACTGATCCGGCCTCCCCTGGAACCGACAACGCCCGGGCCATCGGCCCGGGCGTTGTCATTACGAGCCTCTGTCTCAGGCCGCGTAGCGAGAGACATCCAGGCCGCGGGGATCGATCACGGGATCCCTGCCGCTCATCAGGTCGGCCAGCAGCTGGCCGCTGCCGCAGCTCATCGTCCAGCCCAGGGTACCGTGGCCGGTGTTGAGCCACAGGTTGTCGACCCGGGTGGCCCCGATGATCGGCGTGGAGTCCGGCGTCATGGGACGCAGGCCGGTCCAGAACTCGGCCCTGCCCACATCGCCCCCCTCGGGGAAGACGTCGCGCACCACCATGCCGATGGTCGCCCGGCGCTTCTCCAGCAGGCTCAGGTCGTAGGAGGCCAGCTCGGCGGTCCCCCCCACGCGGATGCGGTCATCGAAGCGCGAGATCGCCACCTTGAAGGTCTCGTCCATCACCGTGGACTGCGGGGCCCCGCCGTCGTCGGTGACCGGCACGGTCAGGCTGTACCCCTTGACCGGGTAGATCGGCAGCCTGACCCCCATGTCCTTCACCAGGAACGGCGAGTAGCTGCCCAGGCAGACCACGTACGCGTCGGCGGTGAGCTCCCCCTCGCTCGTCACCACGCTCTCGATCCTGTCGGCACTGCGCTTGAGACGCTGGATCTCGACGTTGAAGCGGAACTCGACCCCCAGCCGCTCACGGCAGTAGTCCGCCAGCCGGTTCGTGAACAGGTAGCAGTCGCCCGTCTGGTCGTCGGGCAGGTGCAGCCCGCCCACGAACTTGCCCGGCACGCGACCGAGCGCCGGCTCGACGCCGGCGATCTCGTCGGCGTTAAGCAGCCGGTGGCGCACCCCACACTGTTCCAGGACCCTCATGTCCTTGGCCACCGCCTCGACCTGGCTCTCGTGGCGGAACAGCTGCAGCAGGCCACGCTGACGGTCCTCGTAGCGGATGCCGGTCTCGTCGCGCAGGGCATTGATGCAGGCCCGGCTGTGCTCGGCCACACGCACCATGCGCTCCTTGTTGACCATGTAGCGCTCGGGGTTGCAGTTGCCGAGCATCTGCATCATGAAGCGCGCCATGGTCGGATCCATCTTGGGCTGGATCTTGAGGGGGGCGTGCTCCTGGAACATCCACTTCACGGCCTTTCGGGGAATGCCCGGCGCGGCCCAGGGAGAGGAGAACCCGAAGGAGACCTGGCCGGCATTGCCGTAACTGGTTTCCATCGCCGGTGACGGCTGGCGATCCACCACCGTGACCTCATGGCCCTGGCGGGCCAGGTAATAGGCGCTGGTGACGCCGACGACGCCGCTGCCGAGAATCAGTACCTTCATGGGACTCCCCTTCTGCCGGGTGGTGGGATCAACGAGGCCGGCAGTATAGGGAGGTTTTCATGGAAATATCATCTGAAATTTACCGATATATACCATTCTTAAATTGTTTTTTGATGGTATTTTACTTCTTATTGTCGAAATATCCTTCAATACCAGAGGATATTTCTAGGAAGCGCTGGACGGCTGTCGGCGGGGGCTGGCCAGGATCCGACGCAGCACCTGCCAGGCCGCCAGGCCCGCCAGCAGGTTGCCGATGGCCGCCCCCATGGCCAGGCCCGTCAGCTCGCCCAGCCGGGCCCCCACCCAGAGACACGGCAGATAGAAGACGAACAGCCGGGCGCCGGACATCAGCATGGCACGCAGCGGCCAGCCCAGGGCGTTGCCGGCCGACACCACGATCATGCAGACGCCCAGCGCCGCGTAGCTCGGCAGCAGGAAGCGGATCAGGGTCGCCAGGTCGTCGCGGACCTCGGGGTTGCCTGAGAGCACGAGGGCCAGCCACGGCGACGCCAGGGCCATCAGCACCCCCAGCGAGAGCTGCCAGACCACCACCACCCTGAGCGCCAGCCGCATCAGCCGGTGGATCTGCTCCCAGTCCCCTGCCCCGTAGCAGCGCCCCAGCCAGGGCGGCAGCGACATCGTCATGGCCAGCACCACCATCAACGACAGGGTCTCCAGGCGACTGGCAAGCCCCCAGGCCGCCACCTGGGCCTCGCCCAGGGAGGCCACCACCGAGATGGCCAGCATGGCCGCCAGGGGCGGCATCAGCTGGCTGATCATGGCCGGACCGGCGATGCCGGCGAAGGGCACGAGGGAACGCTTCAACTCCCCGGCCAGCCCCTCGACCGCCAGCCAGTCCATGCCGCTCAGGCGCCGGCCCACCAGCAGCAGGCCGGTGGCGAAGGCGATCGAGGTCGCCCAGGCGGCGCCCGGCAGGCCCAGCCCCTCCCAGGGACCGAGGCCGAAGATCAGCAGCGGGTCGAGCACCAGGTTCAGAAGGCTCGTGATCACCATCATCTTGCCCGGCAGCCAGGTGTCGCCGTGGGCCCGGAACAGGCTGTAGCCGAAATAGAGCACCGCCCCGAGCCAGGCCGCCAGCAGCTGGGGCCCCCAGTAGTGGCGGATCAACGTCCGGGTCGCCCCGTCGGCCCCCAGCAGGCCGAATACCGGGGTCTGGATGGCCCACAGCAGCAACACCAGCAGCGCGATAGTGGCGGTCCCGACCAGCAGCACCAGGCTGCCCAGCCGTCTCGCGCGCGCCGTCTCCCTCGCCCCCAGGGTGCGCGATATCAGGGCTGCGATGGCGATCCCCATGCCCACCTGGATGCCGATGACCAGGAAGGACAGGGGGAAGGTGAAGGACTGGGCGGCCAGCGGCGCAGTGCCCAGGCGGGCGATGAAGGCACTGTCGACCAGCTGGAAGCCGAGCAGGGCCAGCACGCCGATGGCCATGGGCCAGGTCTGGCGCCACAGGGTGAGGCCGAGGGAGGAACGGGATGCGTCGGGGGAATTCACACGGACTCCGGGGTCGATCGGGGACCTGGCATTCTACGCCATGGCGGCGCCGGACTCAGCCCGAGAGCCCCCCTTCCCCCGTCACGAGGCCGGCCAGGATGCGCTCCATTTCCGGGGCGGACATGGGTCGGAAGAAGTAGAACCCCTGGACAAGGTCGCAGCGCATCTCCCGGATCAGCGTCAGCTGCTCGCGGTTCTCGACCCCTTCGGCCACCACCTCGAGCCCCAGCCGGTGACCGATGAAGATCGCGGCCTCCATGATGGCGCGATCCTCGGGCTGGTCGGGGGCATCCCGCACGAAGGCACGGTCGATCTTGAGCGCCGTGACCGGGAAGTGCTTGAGGTAGCTCAGCGACGAGTAGCCGGTACCGAAATCGTCGATGGCGATGCGGTACCCCAGGTGGTGGAGCCGGCGCAGCCCCTCGAGGATCCTGTCGTCGGCCTCGATCAGCACGTTCTCGGTGAGCTCGAGGCCCACGTGTCGGGGGCCCAGGCCATGGCGCGCCAGGCAATCCTCGAAACGCTGGAAGACATCGGGCCGGCTCATCTGCCGGCCGGAGAAATTGATGTCGATGCGCTCCAGCGCCAGGCCGGCGTCTCGCCACTGTGCCCGCTGCCGGCAGGCGGTCTCCATGACCCAGTCCCCGAGGCGGTGGATCAGGTCGGAGCGCTCGGCCAGGGGAATGAACTCGGCCGGCGAGATGGGCGGGCCTTCCGCCGGCTGCCAGCGCAGCAGCGCCTCCAGGTTCTCGATGCGTCCGCTGACCGCCGAGACCTGGGGCTGGTAGTGCAACGAGAGCTCTCCGCTGTCCAGCGCCCGTTCCAGGCGGTCGACGAGGCGATGCTGGTGCAGCAGCTCGTCGTGGAGCTTCTGGTCGAAGAACCACACGCTGCCGCGGCCGTCGAGCTTGGCCCGGTTCTTGGCCACGTCGGCATTGCGGATGAGCTCCCGCGCGGTATCACCGTTGTCCGGGTAGAGGCTGACGCCCAGGCAGGCCGTCACCTGGCGCCGGGTCCCGTCCATCAGGAACGGCGACCGCAGGACCTGCTGGACCTTCTGCAGCAGTTGGGGGAGGACGTCTTCACGCCGGAAGCCCGGGAAGGCGATCACGAACTCGTCGCTGGAGAGACGCGACATCAGGTCGGAGCCGCGCATCGCCCGATGCAGGCGCCGGGTCAGCTCGACCAGCAGGCGGTCGCCCTGCTCGTAGCCGAGGGCGTCGTTGATCTCCACGAAACGGTCGATATCCAGGTAGACCAGCACCAGGCCGCTGTCCTGTCGCCGGCAGTCGGCGATGGCCTCGTCGAGCTGCGACTCGAAGGTCTGGCGATTGGGCAGGTGGGTCAAGGCGTCGAACCGCGTGGCGAAATCCAGCTCACGATGGGCCCGCTTCTGGTCCGAGAGATCCACGTCGACGCAGAACATCAGGGGATCGTCGGTGTGCTCGTTGAGCATCACGTGGTGCGAGAACACCGACACCGGCTCGCCGCTCTTGTGCTGGAGTTCCAGCTCATCGGCGGGGATCTCGATCCCCTGCTCCACCCAGGCCCGATGCGCCTGGATCACCGGCTCACGCATCGGCTCCGGGATGATCAGTTCCTCCAGCAGCTGTCCCTGGGCCTCGTCGCGCGCATAGCCATAGAGCCGGGTGCTGGCCTCGTTCCAGTAGATCACGCGGCGGCCGCGGTCATAGCCCTGGACCGCGACCTTGGGCAGGCTCTCCAGCAGGGCACGGAATCGCTGCTCGCTTTCCAGGTACTGGCGACGCACGAGTTCCACGTCGCCCAGGGCAGTTCTTCCCCGGGCGGCGGGCCATGCCGCCTTGACCTGCTGCCACCGACGTACCAGCCATAGCCGGAAACGGGTGTCGCGACCGCTCATTCGTCCCCTCATCATCGCAAGGCGATGCCACCGTAGAGCATGGAACCGTATGGTCCGTGGCAGCAACGAGAATCACTATCTTACACATCGTTGTAGGTAATCTCCTACACGCGATGACGTGTCTGTCTGACGTTGCAATCAGCCTTTTCAACGAAGCCGCAAGACAGGTGGCGTACCAGTAGTTTCGTACATTTTTTGACATTTCGTTGCAAATCTTCTCACTTTCAGAGGGTTGCCCTGGTTATTTCCGGCAACTCACGGGCAATGTCGCCCGCCCCACAGTGGAGAAGATCTCATGAAACTCGATACCCTCAAATACGGCTTCGATCCCGCCACCATGCCCCTCGACCCGGTCGCCGACTACTGGACGCCGGAGGTCACCCAGGCCCTGCGGCAGCAGGACTGGGCCCAGACCGAGGTGCGCTCCCGGGTGGACCTTGAGGCCTGGCAGGCGTTCACCGCCGACCTGCCCCGGGACCCCTATGTCAACCGCCGCTGGAAGCGCATGTCCTGGCTGACCCTGGACGAAAGGGGCGACGTCCACGACATGGGAGCGTGTCCGATGGCCCAGGGAGGCGCCTTCAATGATGCCGAGAGCATGGCGGACCGCCTGCGCTACTACGAGCCGCTCACGCCGGAGTTCATGGCCCGACCGGATGTGAAGGCCTTCGTGCGCGCCTGGGCCCGGCTCTGGGACCTGAAGCCGAACGAACCCATCCTCATGCAGATCACCGGGGTGCGCGGCGAGGGCATGGTCGACCCCCTGCAGGGCCAGGGGATCCACGCCGATGGCTGCAAGGCGCTGAGTGTCATGGTGGTCAATCGGGACAACGTCGCCGGCGCCGAGAACCACCTCTATGCCGACAAGGCGGGCACCCGGCCCCTCGTCGACATGACCCTCGACCCGGGGGATATCCTGCACCTGCGCGACGACCGCCTCTACCACAGCGTGGATGCCCTCGCCCAGGACGACGAGACCGCCCCCTTCGAGCGCTTCATCGTCATCATCAACAGCCGATTCGTGGATGAGTTCCAGAACCGTATCCTGCGTCGGCACTTCCCCGATGCGGTGCTCAACGAGACCCGCTGAACCCCCATCCTCCCCGAAGCGAAACGCCCCCCGGAGCCTCTCCGGGGGGGCGTCATCGTGCCTGCGGGGGACGCCTTACTGGCGGATGCCCTCGAAGGTGACGTAGAGCTCGAGGTCGTGCATCACCTCGGGGAACTTGCTCATGTCGATGCCATAGTCGGCCAGAGTCAGCGTGGTGGTCCCCTCGAAACCGGCCCGATAGTTGCCCCAGGGATCCTCGCCCTCGCCCAGCAGGGTGACCGGCATCTCGATCGTGTTGGTCTCGCCATGCAGCGTCAGCTCGCCGCTCAGCACGCCCTCGTTGTCCCCGGTGGGCTCGAAGCCGGTGGACGTGAAGGTGGCGGTCGGATAGTCCCCTGCCGCCAGGAAGTCGTCGCTCTTGATGTGCTTGTCACGCTCGGCATGGTTACTGGTGAGGCTTGTCACATCGACGTCCAGGTTGGCGGCCGAGGCCTCCAGGTTCTCCGGATCGTAACGGAAGCTGCCCGAGAACTCCTCGAAGCTGCCGAGGATGTAGGAGAAGCCCAGGTGGCTGATCTTGAACTGGATGAAGGCGTGCTGGCCCTCGGTGTCGATGGCGTAGTCGGCGGCCTGGACCTGGGACAGCGGCACCAGGGCGGCGGCTAGGGCGGTGGCGATGGCGGTCTTCTTGATCATGGTATCTCCTTGCGGATCGTCGCGGGGAAGGATCGCCTCAGGGGCGACGGGAGTGATTCGGGTCGACCATGCGCACCAGGACATCCGTGCTATCGACCCAATGATGTTTCAGGGCGGCCAGGGCATGGCCGGCCGACAGCACCATCAGCGCCAAGGCACTGTACCAGTGCACCTGACCGGCCAGGGTGGCCTGGTTCGGCAGGTCGCTGACCAGTGCCGGCACCTCGAAGGCGTCGAACACCTGGATTCCCTGGCCATCGGCGGTGGAGATCAGGTAGCCGCTGACCAGCGCCACGACCAGCAGCACGTAGAGCGCGAGGTGACCGAGATGCGCGGCCTGGCGCTCCAGGCGCGACCCCCTGACCTCCGGCGTGGGCTGAAAGAGTCGGCTCCCGAGGCGGATCAGGGTCGCCAGCAGCAGCAGCATGCCGACGGAGCGATGCCACCAGGGACCCAGGTTGTACCAGGGGTCATAGTACCCGAGCCCCGTCATCCACCAGCCCAGGGCGAAGAGCCCGATGACGGCCAGGGCACTGGCCCAGTGCAGCAGGATACTGGCCAGCCCCCAGCCACGGCGCGTGTTCCTCCACATGGCCTCCATGGCCTCCGTGCAACTCATGGACAGGCATCAGCATACGGCACCGTTCGATCGATATCCGCGAATAAACCCGAACACACCATTCGACAAAACCACATGCCGCCCGCCACGACGGACGTGACGGGCGGCATGGGACTTCCCGGAGCGCTGTGGCTCGGAGGAGTCAGCCTCGCTCGGCCAGCACCTCGAGCAGCAACCGGGCCGTGGTCGCACTGGACGCCGGGTTCTGGCCGGTGACCAGCAGGCCGTCGCGCACCTGGAAGGGCGCGAAATCATCGCTGCTGCGCTCGTAGCGACCGCCCTTCTCCTTGAGGGCATCCTCGAGCAGGTGCGGCACGACCCCGGTGAGGCCCACCGCCTCCTCCTCGCTGTTGGCGAAGCCGGTGACCTTGCGCCCCTTGACCAACGGTTCGCCCTCGGGGGTCCTGGCCTCGAGGAGCACCGTGGGCGCGTGGCAGACGGCGGCCACCGGACGCTCGGCGGCCAGGAAGGCCTCGATCAGGCGCCGGGAATCGGCATCGCCGGTCAGATCCCACAGCGGGCCGTGTCCGCCGGGATAGAAGATCGCATCGAAGTCATCGACCTCGACCTCGCTGAGCTTGCGGGTATCGGCGAGCTGCGCCTTGGCCTGCTCGTCCGCCTCGAAGCGCCGGGTCTCCTCGGTGAGGGCCTCCTCGGCCTGGGAGTTGGGATCCACCGGCGGCTGGCCGCCCTTGGGTGAGGCCAGGGTGACCTCGGCCCCGGCGTCCTTGAAGACATAGTAGGGGGCGGCGAACTCCTCGAGCCAGAAGCCGGTCTGGTGGCCGGTATCCCCCATGCGGTCATGGGACGTCAGTACCATCAGGATCTTCATCATGGCCCTCCTCGGGCATCAGTAAATGCGTACCCTGTGAGATGGAGGCGCGGGACAGGAGTTCAAGGGCGGAGAAAAGCCTCGAGGGACAAGCGCCTGCCTCGAGGGGCAGGCGCGCGTGTCGGATGGGGCCAGTCGACGGCGCCCGTCAGACCAGGGCGTCGAGCCCCCGGGCCAGGTCGGCGCGGATGTCCTCCAGGGCCTCGAGTCCTACCGCCACGCGGATCAGGCCCTCGCTGATCCCGGCGGCGGCCTTCTGGTCGTCGGACAGGCGTCCGTGGGTGGTGGTGGCGGGATGGGTGATGGTGGTCTTGACGTCGCCCAGGTTGCCGGTGATGGAGATCATGCGCGTGGCGTCGATCACCGACCAGGCCGCCTCGCGCCCCCCCTTCAGTTCGAAGCCGAGCACCGCCCCGAAGCCCTGCTGCTGCTGGCTGGCGAGGTCATGCTGGGGATGACTCGCCAGGCCGCTGTAGTGCACCCGGGCCACCGTGGGATGGCCTTCCAACCACTCGGCGAGGTGCCGGGCGTTCTCGCAGTGGGCGCGCATACGCAGATTGAGGGTCTCGAGGCCCTTGGTGAAGATCCAGGCATTGAAGGGGCTCAGGCAGGGCCCGCAGGTGCGCACCACCCCGAACACCTCCTCGAGCTCGCTGTCGCGGCCCACCACGGCCCCGCCGACCGCTCGGCCCTGTCCGTCCAGGTACTTGGTGGCGGAGTGGATCACGAGGTCGGCCCCCAGCGACAGGGGCTTCTGCAGCGCCGGGGTCAGGAAGCAGTTGTCGATGGCCAGCAGTGCCCCATGGCGATGGGCGATCCTGGCCAGGGCCGCGATGTCCACCACCTCGGAGAGCGGATTCGAGGGCGTCTCGGCGAACAGCAGCTTGGTCGCCGGGCCGATGGCCTCCTCCCAGGCCTCGAGGTTCGACAGTTCCACGTAGCGGGTGGTGATGCCGAACTTGCCCAGGTACTTGTCGAACAGGCTGACCGTGGAGCCGAACAGCGAGCGGGACGCAACGATCTCGTCGCCGGACGAGAGCAGGGCCAGGGCCGTGGCCATGATCGCCGCCATGCCGGAGCTCGTGGCCACGCAGCGCTCACCGCCCTCCATGGCGGCAAGGCGCTGCTCGAAGGTGCGCACAGTGGGATTGGTGAAGCGCGAGTAGATGTTGCCCGGCTCCTCACCGCTGAACTTGGCCGCCGCCTCGGCGGCGCTGCCGTAGACGAAGCTCGACGTCGGAAAGATCGGCTCGCTGTGTTCCTGCTCGTGGGTGCGCTGGTGACCGGCGCGGATGGCCAGGGTCTCGAGCTCCCACTCCGGCTCGGGTGTCTGATCCTGCTGCATGACGGGCCCCTTCAGTCGTCGATGTCGTCTTCCTGATTGTGCATGCCCACCAGGGCGTGGTCGCCGGCGCTGCGCTGCTGCTTGGCATCGTCGCTGCGCGAGGCCTCCAGGGCCGCCAGGTAACGCTCATCGATGTCACCGGTCACGTACTGGCCGTCGAACACCGAGCAGTCGAAGCTCTCAAGTTCGGGATTCACCTCGCGACAGGCCGCCTTGAGGTCCTCGAGGTCCTGATAGAAGATCCGGTCGGCACCGATCAGCTCGCCCACCTCGGCCTCGCTGCGCCCATGGGCGATCAGCTCGTTGGCCGCCGGCATGTCGATGCCGTAGACGTTGGGATAGCGCACGGGTGGCGCGGCAGAGGCGAAGTAGACCTTGCGGGCACCGGCCTCGCGGGCCATCTGGATGATCTGCTTGCAGGTGGTCCCGCGCACGATGGAGTCGTCCACCAGCAGCACGTTCTTGTCCTTGAACTCGACGCCGATGGCGTTGAGCTTCTGGCGCACCGACTTCTTGCGCTGGGTCTGGCCCGGCATGATGAAGGTCCGCCCGATATAGCGGTTCTTCATGAAGCCTTCGCGGTAGGTCACGCCGAGATGCTGGGCGAGCTCCAGGGCCGAGGTGCGCGAGGTATCCGGGATCGGGATCACCACGTCGATGTCGTGTTCGGGCCACTCGTTCTGGATACGGTCCCCGAGCTTGCGACCCATCTGCATGCGGGTGCCGTAGACGTAGGCCCCGTCGAGGATGGAATCGGGACGCGCCAGGTAGACGTGCTCGAAGATGCAGGAGGAGAGCCGGGGGGTGTCGGCACAGGACTGGGTGTGGATGGCGCCGGTCATGTCGACGAAGATCGCCTCGCCAGGGGCCAGGTCGCGGTGCAGGTCGAAGCCGCCCACGTCGAGTGCCACCGACTCGGAGGCGATCATCACCTCCTGTCCCTCGCCCTCGTCACGGGTGCCGAACACCACCGGGCGGATTCCGTGGGGATCGCGGAACGCCACCAGGCCGACCCCGTTGATGATGGCCACCGCGGCATAGCCCCCCCGGCAGCGGCGATGGACGCGACGTACCGCGTCGAAGATGTCGCCGGGCTCCAGGTGCAGGCCCTGCTTGCCGAGTTCATGGGCGAAGACGTTGAGCAGCACCTCGGAGTCGGAGCTGGTGTTGATGTGGCGCAGGTCGGAGGAGAACAGCTCCTGCTTGAGCTGGTCGGAATTCGTCAGGTTGCCGTTGTGCGCCAGGGTGATGCCGTAGGGCGAGTTGACGTAGAACGGCTGGGACTCCGCCTCGCTGGAGGAGCCGGCGGTGGGATAGCGCACGTGGCCGATGCCCAGGTTGCCCTTGAGGCGGGCCATGTGGCGAGTATGGAAGACGTCCCGCACCAGGCCGTTGCTCTTGCGCAACAGGAATCGTCCGTCATGCCAGGTCATCATGCCGGCGGCATCCTGTCCGCGGTGCTGGAGTACTGTCAGGGCGTCATAGATGCCCTGGTTCACCGCCTGCTTGGCCATCAGGCCCACGATACCGCACATACCACCTTACCTCTCTTGCCGGGAACTAACTGTAATGAGTCGGGACAGGGCCTTGGCGCCCGTCACGGATTCGTTGATCAGGGGGGCGTCGCCCCCTCGGCGCGTTCCGGTTCGCCTTCGTCGTCCGACGCCTGCTCCGGGAGCGGCAGCGACAGCTCCCGCAGGGACGCCGGCTCGGGCAGGCGTCCCTCCCAGGCCTCGAGATGGCTCACCGCCCAGTCCCGAAGCTGCTCGAAGGTCGGTCGCAGCGAGGCCTCCTGCCACGCCTGGAGCTGCACCAGGGGCGTCAGGCTCAGCAGGATGGTCGCGAGAATCAGGATCGCCGCCCCCTTGGCCATGCCGAAGGCGGCACCGGTCACCCGGTTCAGGAACCCCATCCCGACCCACTCCACGGCGGCATGCACCAGGCGGATGACGATGCCGCAGAGCAGGACCACCGCGAAGATCACCAGCACGAAGGCCAGCACCAGGCGGCCATCGGCGTTGTCGATCACCCCCGACAGCAGTTCGGCCACCGGGTCCGCCAGCAGCCGGGCCGCCAGCAGGGCGAGGATCCAGGCGGCGAGTCCGAGGGCCTCGCGAACCAGCCCGCGCAGGAACCCGGCAAGCCCGGTCACCACCAGCACCGCCACGAAGATCCAGTCGATCCAGGTCAGCGCCATGGTCACTTGTCCGCCCGCACCAGCAGGCCCTGCAGGTTGTCCCGGGCCTTGAGCTCGCCCATCACCCTCTCGCCCTCACGGGAGGTCGCGAAGGGGCCGACGTAGACGGTGGTCAGGCCATTGTCACGGTCTCGGCTGTAGACGGGCAGCCCCTGCTCGGCGAGAGTCGCCTCCAGTCGCTGGGCGTTGGCGGGCTCGCCGAAGCTGCCCACCTGCACCGCCCACTCGCCGTCGGGGGCCGCCTCGACCGGATCGGGTCGCGACCCTTCCTGCTGGCCGGCCAGCCGCTCGTCGGCCGCGCGCGCCAGTTCGGCGATGGGGTCGGCGGCAGGCTCGTCGCTCGGCGCGGAGGCGGGTTCGCTCTCCGCCGATGCGGGTGTAGCCTCGACGGCCGGCGCGGCGTCCGCCCCCTCCTCCTCGGAGGACGCCGGACGAGACGATGATGCCTCGGGCGACTGGATCTGCCCGAGGCTTGCCGGCGGCGTCGGATCCGGCAGGTCCCGGCGCTCCACCTCGACCGGCCGCTCGATGGTCATTACCGGCTGGGGCCGTTCGCCACGCGGGGCCGGCTCGTCGAAGAGCATGGGGATGAAGATCACCGCCAGGGCGATCAGGATCACCGCTCCACTGAGACGTTCTCGCATTCCGTATTTCATCTCGCTCCCTCGATGCGCGTGGCTTCCTGTGCAGTCTGACCCGTTGCCTGCTCGGCGGCCAGCAGCCACTCCAGCACCGCGGCGACGGTGAAGAAGGAGCCGCAGACCAGGATGCGGTCCTCGGGTGCGAGTCGGGCCGACAGCCAGTCGGCCGCCTCGGCGGGTGAGTCCCCGCGGTGCCACACCACCGCCTCCTGGAGGGCCAGGCGCTCGGCCAGGTCCTCCGCCGAGCGGGCCCGTTCGCCCTCCAGGCTCACCGGCACCCAGGCGTCTACCACAGGGGCCAGGGCGGCGATCACGCCATCGGCGTCCTTGTCACCGAGCATGCCGATCAGGCCGATGGTGCGTCCCGAGCAGGGACGTGCCGCGAGTCGTCCCGCCACGTAGGCGGCGGCATGGGGGTTGTGGCCAACATCGAGGCACCACTGCCCCCGCCACTGCAGGCGCCCGGGGAGCTCTACCGTCGACAGGGCACGGCGGCAGGCGCCCTGCTCCAGCGACACCTCGGCCAGGGCCAGGGCCTGCAGGGCGGTGGCGGCATTGTCCAGCGGCAGGCCCGGGTCGGGCAGTCCCTCGAGGTCGAGCGGGCGGCCATCGCCCCCCTGGCCGGACCAGCGCCAGGCGTCACCCTCCCCCTCGCGGCGGAAGGCCTCGCCCAAGGCCACCACCCGGGCGCCCTGCTGCTCGGCCACGGCCCGGACGCTGGACGGGAGGGTCGTGCTGCCCAGCACCGCGGGCCGGCGGGGCCTGAGGATGCCGGCCTTCTCGCGACCGATGCCCTCGAGATCGGTCCCCAGGAAGGCCGCATGGTCCTGAGCCACGGTGGTGATCACCGCGACGTCCGGGTCGACGACGTTGACGGCGTCCAGGCGGCCGCCGAGCCCCACCTCGAGGATCGCCAGCGCCGGCCGCTGACGACCGATGGCCCACAGTGCGCCAAGGGTCCCCACCTCGAAGTAGGTCAGGCTGATCGGCTCTCCCGCGAGGCGCGCCGCCTCCACCGCCTCGAAGCCGGCGATCAGCGTGGCGTCATCGGCTGGACGGCCGTCCAGCCGAAGGCGCTCGTTGTAGCGCAGCAGGTGCGGCGAGGTGTAGGCCGCGGTGGAGAGGCCATGGGCGCGGGCCAGCGCCTCGAGCATGGCCACCGTCGATCCCTTGCCGTTGGTGCCGGCGACCGTGATGACGCGAGGCGCCAGCGGCGCCTCGAGCAGCCCCATGCGACGCGCGACCTCGGCCACGCGCTCGAGGCCGAGGTCGATGCCGGTCGGGTGGGCCGCTTCCAGCCGGGCCAGCCAGGCCGGAAGCGATGCGGGAAGGGCTCGGTCAGTCATGCCGATCGGTCAGCGCGCCGGATCGGAACGCTCGCCGTCCGGAGCGGCGTCGCTTCCCGTATCGGGCGGGACGCCTTCGTCGGGCGTCGTAGCCGGGGCCTCTGTCTGTTCGGCCTGTTCGGCCTGTTCGGCCGCCTGGACCAGGTCCGGCTGGTCGTCGACGGTCTCCTCGCCGACCACCGGCCAATGGGTCAGCTTGCGCAGCACGCCGCCGAGCCGCGAGCGCATCTCGCCGCGACGGACGATCATGTCCACGGTGCCATGCTCGAGCAGGAACTCGCTGCGCTGGAAGCCCTCCGGCAGCTTCTCGCGAACCGTCTGCTCGATGACCCGCGGGCCCGCGAAGCCGATCAGCGCGTTGGGCTCGGCCACGTTGAGGTCACCGAGCATCGCCAGCGACGCCGAGACGCCGCCGAACACCGGGTCGGTGAGCACCGAGATGTAGGGCACGCCGGCCTGCTTGAGCCTCTCCAGAGCCGCCGAGGTCTTGGCCATCTGCATCAGCGAGAACAGCGCCTCCTGCATCCGAGCCCCGCCGGAGGCGGAGAAGCAGATCAGCGGAATGCCCTCCTCCAGGGCGACGGTGGCGGCCCGCACGAACTTCTCCCCCACCACGGCCCCCATGGAGCCGCCCATGAAGGTGAACTCGAAGGCCACCACCACCACGGGCAGCCCCTCGAGGGAGCCGCGCATGGCGATCAGCGCATCGTTCTCGCCGGTCTCCTTCTGGGCCGCCGCCAGGCGATCCTTGTACTTCTTGGAATCGCGGAACTTGAGACGATCCAGCGGCTCGAGGGTGGCGGTGATCTCCTCGCGCCCTTCCTGGTCCAGGAACCAGTCGAGCCGCTTGCGCGCGGTCAGGCGAAGGTGATGGTCGCACTTGGGGCAGACGTTGTGGTGCTTCTCCAGCTCGGGGAGATAGAGTACCGCCTCGCACTTGGGACACTTGCGCCACAGGCCGTCGGGGACACTCGCCCGACGATCCTTGCGCTGGATGCGGCCCACCGAGGGCACGATCTTGTCTAGCCAGCTCATGTCAGAAACACTTCCGTATAGGCTGATGCCCCCGGATGCCCCGGGAGCAGGGTCGATTCGTTGGCGACGGGATCAGGCGTCCAGCGCCTGGCGCATCTCCCCCAGGACCGCCTCGAGGGCGGCGGGGATCGCCTCGGGATGTTCAGCGTTCTCGGCGATGCGGTTGACGAGCGCCGAGCCGACGATCACGCCATCGGCCACCTTGCCCACCTCGGCGGCGGAGGCCCCGTCGCGGATGCCGAAACCCACGCAGAGCGGCAGGTCGGTCATCTCGCGCAGCGGCGCGAGGTGCTCCGCCACATCCTCGGCGTTGAGGGTGGCCGAGCCGGTCACGCCCTTCAGCGAAACATAGTAGATGTAGCCCTCGCCGTGGGCGCATATTGTAGCGGCCCGGGCGCGGGAGGTGGTAGGGGCGACCAGGAAGATCGAGGCCAGCCCGCGGGCCTTGAGCAACGGTCCAACCTCGTCGGCCTCCTCCGGCGGCATGTCGACGATCAGCACGCCGTCGACGCCGGCCTCGGCGGCCTGGTCGGCGAAGGCCTCGAGACCGATGCGCTCCACCGGGTTGAGGTAGCCCATCAGCACCACCGGGGTCTCGCCGTCGGTCTGGCGGAACTCGCGCACCATCTCGAACAGGTGGGAGAGCCGCACGTGATGCCGGAGGGCGCGCTCGCAGGCCTTCTGGATCACCGGGCCGTCGGCCATGGGGTCCGAGAACGGCACCCCCAGCTCGATAACGTCGGCCCCCGCCGAGACCAGGGCGTGCATGAAGCCCACGGTATGCTCGGGCGCCGGGTCGCCGGCGGTGATGTAGGGAATCAGCGCGCGACGGCCCTGGGCCTTGAGCGCGGCGAAGCGTTGGTCGATACGATTCATGGTCTGCGCCGTCATCTAGAATTCGATCCCGTCGATCTTTGCCACCGTCATGATGTCCTTGTCGCCCCGACCGGAGAGGTTGATCACGATGTTCTGGTCGGGCCGCATGGTAGGGGCCAGCACCTTGGCATAGGCCAGGGCATGGGCAGTCTCCAGGGCCGGCATGATGCCCTCGACGCGGGTCAGCTCGCGGAAGGCCTCGAGGACCTCGGTGTCGTTGGCGGCGACGTAGTTGACCCGCCCCACGTCCTTCCACAGCGCATGCTCGGGACCGACGCCGGGATAGTCCAGGCCGGCGGACACCGAGTGGGTGTCGGAGACCTGGCCGCCCTCGTCGGACATCAGGTAGGTGCGGTTGCCGTGCAGCACGCCGCGGGGAGCGCCGGAGGCCAGGGGCGCGGCATGGCGCCCGGTCTCGACGCCGTCGCCCCCGGCCTCGACGCCGTACATGGCGACGTCGTCATCCTCGACGAACGGGTAGAAGAGGCCCATGGCGTTGGAGCCGCCGCCCACGCAGGCGATGAGTGCATCGGGCAGCTGGCCGAACTCCTCGAAGGACTGGCGGCGGGCCTCGCGACCGGCCACCGCGTTGAAGTCGCGCACCAGCATCGGGTAGGGATGCGGCCCGGCCACGGTGCCGATGATGTAGAAGGTGTCATCGACGTTGGTCACCCAGTCGCGCAACGCCTCGTTCATGGCGTCCTTGAGGGTGCGGGTGCCGGACTCCACCGGGATGACGTTGGCCCCCAGCAGGCGCATGCGGTAGACGTTGAGCTTCTGGCGCTGCACGTCCGCGGCGCCCATGTAGACCTCGCACTCCAGGCCCAGGCGGGCCGCCACGGTGGCCGTGGCCACGCCATGCTGGCCGGCGCCGGTCTCGGCGATGACGCGGGGCTTGCCGCTCTTCTTGGCGAGCAGCGCCTGGCCGATGGTGTTGTTCACCTTGTGGGCGCCGGTGTGGTTGAGGTCCTCGCGCTTGAGCCAGATCTGTGCCCCGCCGAGCTGCTTCGACCATCGCTCGGCATGATAGAGCGGTGACGGGCGGCCCACGAAATGGGCCAGGTCGTAGTCGAATTCCGCCTGGAAGGCCGGGTCATCACGAAGACTCAGGTAGGTCTTCTCCAGCTCATCCAGGGCGAAGCTCAGGGTCTCCGAGACGAACCGGCCGCCGTAGGCGCCGAAATGGCCGCGGGCATCCGGCAGTCGGGTCAGGTCACTGAACTTGCTCACGAAAGACACCTCACAGGGTCGCCAGAAAGGATGTAGGGGAAACAGGGTGGAGCGAACGGCTCAGGCGCCGGAGCGCGCGTCGTCGGCCTGGCGCACGGCCCGCAGGAAGGCCGCCATGCGCGCGGCATCCTTGATGCCGGGAGCGGCCTCGATGCCGCCGGAGACATCCACCGCGAACGGGGCCACGGCCGCGATCGCCTCGGCCACGTTGTCCGGCGTCAGGCCTCCGGCGAGGATAACAGGTTTTGCCAGGCTTGCGGGGATTCGGGACCAGTCGAAGGTCTCGCCGGTGCCCCCCGGCACGCCCGGCCGATAGGCATCCAGCAGCAGCGCCCGCGCGCCTCGATAGCTCTCGGCGGCGGCGGGAAGGTCGAGGCCATCGCGCATGCGCAGGGCCTTGATCCAGGGCCGGACGGCCGCCGTGCAGGTCTCGGGGGATTCTTCGCCGTGGAACTGCAGAAGGTCCAGGTGCTCGGCACAGCGTGTCACCAGCGCCGGCGTGGGGTCGACGAAGAGCCCCACCCGGGTGACGAAGGCAGGCACCCGGGCGCTCAGCTCGGCCAGCCTCTCCGCGTCGATGGCACGCTTGCTGCCGGGCCAGAGCACGAAGCCCAGGGCATCGGCGCCGCCCGCCACGGCCGCGTCGACGTCCTCCTCGCGGGTGAGGCCGCAGAACTTCACACGGGTACGGGCATGGACCGGCTCATTCATGGTCGCAGGCCTCGGGGGTGCGCCCCGTCGTGTCCTGCGACGTCGGCGACGCCTGTCCCCCGGCTCGCTCCGCCACGGGCCGTCCCCGGCGGAACTCGACCATCGGGCAGTCGGGCAGGGCCCGCTCGCCGGTCCACTCGCCGAGGAAGGCGAGCAGGTTGGGGCCCAGCGGCTCACGGGGCAGCCCCCAGCCCTCGTCGTAGAGGGAGTCGACGAAGTGCAGGCCACAGGCCGGGGCGGTCACGTCGGCCAGGGAACGGTCCTTCAGGGCCATGAGCTCGGTCAGGTAGCCGTCCCCCTGTTCACCCCGCCCCACGGTCACCAGGGCACCGACGATGTTGCGGATCATGTGGTGCAGGAAGGCGTTGCCCTGGACATCGATGACCACCAGGGGGCCATGGCGATGCACCTCGATGAAATGGAGGTGGCGCCAGGGGGTCTTCGACTGGCAGCCGGCGGCCCGGAAGCTCGAGAAGTCGTGTTCGCCCACCAGGGCCTGGGCGGCCCGGTGCATGGCATCGGCATCCAGGGGATCGCGGCACCAGGTGGCGTTGGCCCGTTCCAGCACCGGCCGGCTCGGCTGGTTGAGGATCACGTAGCGGTAGCGCCGCGCCAGGGCCTTGAAGCGGGAGTGGAAGGCGTCGGGGACCGGCTTGACCCAGCGCACCGCGACATCCCGAGGCAGGTTGGCGTTGACGCCGAACACCCAGGCCTTCTCGGAGCGGGTGACCGGCGGGTCGAAGTGGATGATCTGTCGGGTCGCATGGACGCCGGAGTCGGTGCGCCCGCTGGCATGCACGGTGATCGGCTGGCCCGCCGACACCTTGGAGAGCGCGGCCTCCAGGGCGGCCTGCACCGAGGGGGCATGCTTGAGGCGCTGCCAGCCGCAGTAGCCGCTGCCGTCGTACTCCACCCCCATGGCCAGACGGCCGGTGAGGGGGTGGTGTTCATCGAGAGATCTGAAAAGGGTCATTCGGCCTCATTGCAGGTGTTGATCCAGCAATTCGCGGGCCTCCTGCTTGGCATCCGGGTCGTCGGACTCGTCGATGAGACTCTCGAGGAGCGCCCGGGCCTGACCGAGCTCGCCGGCATCGAGCAGGCGCCGCGCCTCGGCCATGGTCGACGTGGAGGAAGCCACCGCGGAAAAGTGGGCATTATCCCGCGACAGCGGCGGGAAGGCCACCTCCTCGACGTCCCAGTCCTCGGGCAGATCGCGCACGGCCTTGGGGCCGGACGCCGGGGGTGTCGTGCCGGCATCGCCGAGACCCGACGGCGTGAAGTCCACGCTGGGCTGCATGGGCGTCTCCTCGCGGGGCGCGGGGCTCTCCTCCAGGGTCGGCGGACGATAGTCGATGATGTCGCGCCCGTCGTCGGCGTGGACCGTCTCCAGCGGGGATTGCGGCGGTTGATCGGCCGGCACCTCGGGCGGCGCCTGAGGCGTATCCGCATCCCGCTCGGACGCCGCCAGGGGGTCGCCCCCTTCCTCGCTTGTCGACTCGGACGCGGTGTCCAGCTCGGGAGGACGGTAGCTCTCCAGCGGATCAAGCCGAGCATCGTTCACCGACGGCTCGCGGGGGTCGGCCTTCTCCTCGGCCGCCGGCTCGGGAGCAGACGACAGCTCAGGAGGACGGTAGCGGGCCATGGGGTCGGCCGGCTGGTCATCCGATGACATGTCGGGCGCGGTCTGAGATGTGGGAGTGCCCTGGGGAGTCGCAGAGTCCGACGGGCGCTCGGCCGGAGGCCGAGGGGCGGTCTCCTTGCTCCCGGCGGCGACGGCCTCGTCGCCCTTATCGTCGCCCGTGTCAGCGGCGCCCTCGTGGTGATCGAACCGACGGGGCGGCAGCTCATCAGCGACGGGGTAGACGGCCCGCCCGGCAGGTGGCTTAGCCGGGGCCTCGGCCGCCGGCTCGGGTCCAGGCGTCGCGGCGCTCGGTACGTGGCGCTTCATCAGCAGCGCCACCTCGGCCTGGACGTCCGGATCTCCCCCGGCGCGCAACTGCTCGGCCTGACGCGCCGCCGCGGCCTGATCCCCCTGCTCCAGCTGAACCCGCAGCAGCTTGAGCCTGAGGTCGTCACGACCGGGCTCCCGAACCAGGCTCGCCTCCAGCAGCTCGCGGGCCTGGTCGTAGCGCCCGTAGGCGATGAAGATGTCGGCCTCGTTGATGGCCTCTGCCTCGGGCATGGAGGCGCGCACCGGCGCCTTCTGCTCCTCGTCTCGGCCGGCGGCCGGCACCGCCTTGGCCGGGGCGGCCGCATCGGTCGCCCCCGGCATGACCACACCGCTGGCGGCCGGGTCCACCGGCTGGGCCTGGTTGAACACCGGCGCCGGCGTCTCCTCACGGCGGCGACGGCGCCGCACCAGGGCCCAGAGCGCCAGCAGGGCCGCCAGGCCCGCACCGCCCAGCATCAGGGTGCGGTTGGTAGAGGCCTGGTAGAAGGCACCCCACCAGGGCGCCTGCTGGTCAGAGGGCGACGCGCTTCCCGGCGCCACCACGCCGCCGGCGCCGGCGGCATCGACCCCGTTTCCGCCGGCGGTCAGGCGCGCCAGCTGATCGCGCATGGCCTCCAGTTCCTCGCGCAGGTCACCGAGCTCGCCCTGGAGCTCGTCACGCTCGCTGCGCACCGCCTCCAGAACCTCCCGGCTTTCCTGCCAGCGCGCCTCGAGGCGCAGCAGGCGCTCGTCCTCGGTGAGCTCGCCGCCGCCCTGGATCAGGGCCAGCACCTCGGGATCGATGACCGGGCCCTCCCCCGCGGCGCCGGGCGACAGCGCCAGGGACGGGGTGTCGCCCGGCGCGTTCTGC
The DNA here is from genome assembly GCF_001886615.1 of Halomonas aestuarii. NCBI lineage: Bacteria > Pseudomonadati > Pseudomonadota > Gammaproteobacteria > Oceanospirillales > Halomonadaceae > Halomonas > Halomonas aestuarii. Next base: position 3,060,297 of record NZ_CP018139.1, on the reverse strand, counting down.
CCCGCGCCCCCGGCCCCGGGCGCCTCCGAGCCGTCCCCTGCCGATGACCCGCCTGCGGCGGCGATCTCGGCATCACTGAGCAGCGTCAACCTCGGCCCAGCCTCACCGGCGCCCTCACGATCGGGGGCAGGCTCGGCCGTCGCCGGGTCGGACGATGCGTCGTCGGGACTTCCCGTCGGCGCGGCCTCCTGGGCCGCAGCGCTGGCCACGGTCGATGATGGGGCGGCGGTGCCCCCCCCGAGCGCCACCCGGGCCGGCGCGCCGCCGCCCCGATTGGCCCAGGCCTGATTCATCGCCTGGACGAGACCACCGGCCTCGGCCTCGGAGCGCGCCGCGATGGCCTCGCGAGGCGGGACCACCAGGGTGAAGCCGGCGCGCATGGCGTTGATGTTGCCGGAGGGAAAGACCTCCGGGTTGGCCTCGACGAGGGCAATCATCATCTGGTTCATGCTGATGCCGCTGTCCGGCCGCAGTCGACCGGCGATGGCCCAAAGCGTGTCCCCGCTGCGCACCCAGGCGGGGTCGCCCGACCCGCCTGAGCTCGAGGGGCGGGCCACGGGACGCGACGACGGCTCCGGTGTCGTCGACGAGGAGCGCGGGATGGCCACGCGCTCCCGTGAGGTCGTCGGGGACCCCGCGACGAGCGCCGGGAGCCGATCATAGTCCGGCGGGTCGAGCAGCAGCGTCACCTCGCGAAGCTGCTGACCACCGGGCCACTCGAAGCGCAGCAGCAGGTCAATCCAGGGTTCGCGCACGGGCCGTTCGGTGGTGAGGTCGAGCACCAGTCGCCCCTGCCGCCGGTTCACGTCCATCTTCACGCTGGCCGCGAGCGGCGTGCGCGAAAGCCCGGCCGCCGCAAAGGCCCGGTCACCGGCCACCGAGACATCGAGCAGGTCGGCCTGCAGGCCAGCGCTGTCCGTCAAGGGGATGCTGGCCCGCAGCGGCGCGCTGAGCGTCGAGTTGACCTCGGCCTCCCCCAGGCCGAGGGCCAGCGCCAGCGGACTGGCGGCGGAGAGCGAAAGCAGCATGGCGAGTGTCAGCTTGCGTTTCATCGGGTTCCCTTGCGTCGTTCCCTGCCGACGCCTCGATCCGGGCGACGGACTGGTCATATCTTATTAGTAGCCTTGATGACTGTTTAACACATTCCGCCCAATGACGCGCCCTTACGCGACATCAGCGGATGCCATACTTTCAACATAAGACATCAATCATGGGGTGCGCGAGTGCCGCCATACTCAACGCAAGGCGGGGCGCCTCCCCTCGGAGACGCCCCGCCCTGGTTCACGGCGTGACGGACACTCGCCGCGCGCCCTTACTGCTCCCGCAGGATCTTCAGCATGCGCTTGAGCGGCTCGGCGGCCCCCCAGAGCAGCTGGTCGCCGACACTGAAGGCGGACAGATACTCGCCGCCCATGGCCAGCTTGCGCAGGCGTCCCACGGGCACAGTCAGGGTGCCGGTGGCGGCCGCCGGGGTCAGGCCGTCGATGGTGGCATCCTTGTCGTTGGCGATGACCTTGACCCACTCGTTGTGCCGGGCCAGGCGATCCTCGATCTCGTCGATCGGGACGTCCTTCTTCAGCTTGATGGTGAAGGCCTGGCTGTGGGAGCGCATGGCACCGATGCGCACGCAGAGCCCGTCGATGGGGATCGGGTTGTCCTGGAGGCCGAGGATCTTGTTGGTCTCCACGGAGCCCTTCCACTCCTCCTTGCTCTGGCCGTTCTCCATGGGCTTGTCGATCCAGGGCAGCAGGCTGCCGGCCAGCGGCGCACCGAAGTTGTCGGTGGGAAAGTCCCCGCTGCGCATGGCCGCCGTGACCTTGCGATCGATGTCGAGAATGGCGCTGGCCGGATCAGCAAGCTCGCTGGCCACGCTGTCACGCAGGCCGCCCATCTGGTTGAGCAGTTCGCGCATGTGCTTGGCGCCGGAGCCGGACGCGGCCTGGTAGGTCATGGAGGTCATCCACTCGATCAGGTCGGCCTCGAAGAGGCCCCCCAGCCCCATCAGCATCAGGCTGACGGTGCAGTTGCCGCCGACGAAGGTCCTGGCGCCCTTCGCCAGCTGGGCATCGATGACGTGGCGGTTGACCGGGTCGAGGACGATGGTGGCATCGTCGGCCATGCGCAGGGTACTGGCGGCATCGATCCAGTAGCCCTTCCAGCCGCCCTGGCGGAGGTCGGCGTAGACCTTCTCGGTGTAGTCGCCGCCCTGGCAGGTGACGACCACGTCCAGCGCCTTGAGGGCCTCGAGGTCGAAGGCATCCTTGAGCGGAGGCACGTCGACGCCGACATCGGGTCCTGCCTGGCCGACCTGGGAGGTGGTGAAGAAGATCGGCTCGATGCCCTTGAAATCCCCGTCATCGAGCATCCGCTGCATCAGCACGGAACCGACCATGCCACGCCAACCGACAAAACCGACTTTCAACATGTGAAGCCCTCCAAGATCGAATGTGCGGAACATTATACATGAGCCGGCCCCGCCTGGCAGGCGGGGCCGGTGGTGGTCGTTGCTGGCGCGCTGCGACCCCTCGCGACTAGAGGGCCTCGAAGGCCTCCAGCACGGCATCGCCCATCTCGGCGGTCGAGACGGTGCGGGTCCCCTCGGCGGCAATGTCGGCCGTGCGCAGGCCGTCGTCCAGCACCTTGCCCACGGCCGCCTCGATGCGCTCGGCCAGGGCCGGCTCGTCCAGGGAGTAGCGCAGCATCATGGCCACCGAGAGAATGGTCGCCAGCGGGTTGGCGATGCCCTGGCCGGCGATGTCCGGCGCACTGCCGTGGCAGGGCTCGTACATGCCCTGGCCGCTCTCGTTGAGTGAGGCGGACGGCAGCATGCCGATGGAGCCGGTGAGCATGGCGGCGGCATCGGAGAGGATGTCGCCGAACATGTTGCCGGTCACCACGACGTCGAACTGCTTGGGCGCGCGCACCAGCTGCATGGCGGCGTTGTCGACGTACATGTGAGAGAGCTCGACGTCCGGGTACTCCGGGGCCAGGCGCTCCATCACCTCGCGCCACAGGATGGTGGCCTCCAGCACGTTGGCCTTGTCCACGCTGCACAGCCGCTTGTCGCGCTTCTGGGCCATCTCGAAGGCGACACGGCCGATGCGCTCGATCTCGCTCTCGGAATAGACATAGGTGTTGAAGCCGACGCGCTCGCCGTCGCGCTCCTCGATGCCCCGGGGCTGGCCGAAGTAGATGCCGCCGGTGAGCTCGCGGACGATCATGATGTCGAGCCCGGCCACCAGCTCGGGCTTGAGGCTGGAGGCGGAGGCCAGTTGGGGGTAGGTGATGGCCGGGCGCAGGTTGCCGAAGAGGCCAAGATGCTTGCGCACCCCGAGCAGCCCCTTCTCCGGGCGCTTGCTCAAGTCCTCGATCCTATCCCACTTGGGGCCGCCCACGGCGCCGAGCAGGATCGCGCGGGCCGCCTTGGCCTTCTCCAGGGTCTCGGCCGGCAGGGGCTCGCCGTGCGCGTCATAGGCGCTGCCGCCCAGCAGGGCCTCCTCCACATCAACGTCCAGGCCGCGGGCCTGGCAGGCGGCCAGGATGCGGCTGGCCTGGGCGGTGATCTCGGGGCCGATGCCGTCTCCCGGGAGTACCAGAATCTTCTGTGTCATTGCTTCATCCTTGTTAGCGCAACGGGGCTGTTCCGGCGGCAGGCCTTCGAGCGGAGCCGGCCTTCCGGAGGCGCTGTGAACCCATCCCTGGGCGCCACTTTTTCCATCCCTGGAAAAAGACCTCCTCTGCGGCCTACCCCCGGCGCCCCTGTCGTCGCCATGCTACGTGACTCGTTCGGAGGGATCAGGCCTGGGCAGTGTCGCGGAACAGCCAGGGGCGCGCGACGCGATGCTTCGCCTCGAAGTCGCGGATGGCGTCCTCGTCCTTCAGGGTGATGCCGATGTCATCCAGCCCTTCCAGCAGGCACTGCTTGCGGAACGCATCCACCTCGAATTCGATGACCTCACCGGAGGGCGTGATCACCCGCTGGTTCTCCAGGTCCACGTCGAGCCGGTAACCTTCGTTGGCCTCGACCTCGGCGAACAGGCGATCGACGGTTTCCTCGGGCAGGGGCACCAGCAGCAGGCCGTTCTTGAAGGCGTTATTGTAGAAGATGTCGGCAAAGCTCGGGGCGATCACCACCCGGAAGCCGAAGTCCTCCAGCGCCCAGGGGGCATGCTCGCGGGAGCTGCCGCAGCCGAAGTTGCGGCGCGTCAGGAGCACGCTCGCGCCCTGGTAGCGGGGCTGATTGAGCACGAAGTCGGGGTTGATCGGGCGCTTCGAGACATCCTGGCCGGGCTCGCCCTCGTCGAGGTAGCGCAGCTCGTCGAAGAGGTTGACCCCGAATCCGGTGCGCTTGATCGACTTCAGGAACTGCTTCGGGATGATCAGGTCGGTGTCGACGTTGGCCCGGTCGAGCGGGGCGACGAGGCCCTGGGTGCGTTCGAACTTCTTCATGGCTCAGGCCTCCTCGGCTGCGGATGGGGCGTCGATCTGGCGGACGTCGACGAAGTGGCCGGCGATCGCCGCCGCGGCGGCCATGGCCGGACTGACGAGGTGGGTGCGTCCGCCGAAGCCCTGGCGCCCCTCGAAGTTGCGATTCGAGGTGGAGGCGCAGTGCTCCCCGGCGCCGAGCTTGTCGGCGTTCATGGCCAGGCACATGGAGCAGCCGGGCTCGCGCCACTCGAAGCCGGCCTCGAGGAACACCTTGTCGAGTCCCTCGGCCTCGGCCTGACGCTTCACCAGGCCCGAGCCCGGCACGATCATGGCAAGCTTGATGGAGTCGGCCACCTTCTTGCCGCGCGCGACCTTGGCCGCCTCGCGCAGGTCCTCGATGCGGGAGTTGGTGCAGGAGCCGATGAACACCTTGTCGAGGCGGATGTCGGTGATCTTCTGCTTTGGCGCCAGCCCCATGTACTCGAGCGCCCGGGTGTAGCCGCGCTGCATGGTCTCGTCGGCGGCTTCGGCCGGATCGGGGACCTCACCGGAGATGCCGGTGACCATCTCCGGGCTGGTGCCCCAGGAGACCTGGGGTTCGATCTCGGCGGCATCCAGCGTCACCACCTTGTCGAAGGCGGCATCGGCGTCGGAGACGAGCTGGCGCCAGTCGTCCACGGCGGCGTCCCACTGGGCGCCAGAGGGGGCATAGTGGCGATCGCGCAGGTAGTCGATGGTGGTGTCGTCCACGGCGATCAGGCCGACCCGGGCACCGGCCTCGATGGCCATGTTGCACACCGTCATGCGCCCTTCCATGGAGAGGTCGCGAATGGCGCTGCCGGCGAACTCGATGGCACAGCCGGTGCCGCCCGCGGTGCCGATGCGGCCGATGATCGCCAGCACGATGTCCTTGGCGGTGACGCCGGTGCCGAGGGAGCCCTCGACGCGCACCTGCATGTTCTTCATCTTCTGGGCCAGCAAGCACTGGGTGGCCAGCACATGCTCCACCTCGGAGGTGCCGATGCCATGGGCCAGGGCGGCGAAGGCGCCGTGGGTGGCGGTGTGGGAGTCGCCGCAGACCACGGTCATGCCCGGCAGGGTCGCGCCCTGCTCCGGGCCCACCACGTGGACGATGCCCTGTCGCGGGTCGTTGATCTTGAACTCCTCGATGCCGAACTCGACGCAGTTGTCGTCGAGGGTCTGCACCTGGATCAGGGACACCGGGTCCTTGATGCCGGCGTTGCCCTCGGCCCGCTCCTTGAGGGTGGTCGGCACGTTGTGGTCCGGGGTCGCCAGGTTGGCATCGAGACGCCACGGCTTGCGCCCTGCCAGGCGCAGCCCCTCGAAGGCCTGGGGCGAGGTCACCTCGTGGAGCAGTTGACGGTCGATGTAGATCAGCGCGGTGCCGTCATCGCGCTCCTTCACCAGGTGCTGCGACCACAGCTTGTCGTAGAGTGTCTGGCCTGCCATCTCATTCTCCCGGGCCTTGGGCCCTTCATGTCATGTCCGATCACGGAATCGCACCTCGACGTGGCTTTGCCGACGTCTGACCTTCAAGGAGGCGCTGTGAATACGCCCCTGTACGCTACCGATGCCCTCCCTGGCATCGGACCTCCTTTCCGGTCAGCCCCCGGCGCCACAGATCAGGCCTCGACGGTACATCGTGGCGTTCGGTGCTATACCAGCAGTCTCCCGCCCATCGCCCATAAAATCAATTCATGTTATTTATGGATTGGATTCCAAACAGGAATTCCAAACACCCCCGGGAGCCCGACCATGGATACCCAGAGCCTGCAGGCCTTCCTGGCCGTGGCGGACAGCGGCAGCTTCTCCCGCGCCGCCGAGCAGCTGCACCTCACCCAGCCGGCGGTCAGCAAGCGCATCGCCGTGCTCGAGGGGCAGACCGATGCCAGACTGTTCGACCGCATCGGCCGCCGGGTGACCCTCACCGAGGCCGGGCGGGTGCTGCTGCCCCGGGCCCGGGAGATCCTGGTGATGGTGGATGACAGCCGCCGGGCGCTGGGTAACCTCGAGGGCAGCGTGGCGGGCAGCCTGACGCTGGCCACCAGCCACCATATCGGACTGCATCGGCTGCCGCCGCTGCTCAAGGCGTATACCCGGGAGCACACCGACGTGCGGCTCGACCTGCACTTCCTGGATTCCGAGCAGGCCTACCAAGGGGTGCTGGACGGCGAGCTCGAGATGGCCGTGGTGACCCTCGCCCCCCATCCGGACCCGCAGCTCGAGGTGGTGCCGGTGTGGATCGACCGCCTGTGCTTCGTCTGCGCCCACGACCATCCTCTCGCCGCCCACGGGCGGCTGGCGCTGGAGGCACTGTGCGCCTTCGATGCGGTGCTGCCCGGCCCCCTGACCTTCACCCGCGGCCTGATCGAGTCACGCTTCTCGTCGGCCGGGCTCGAACTGCCCGTGGCGCTCTCCACCAACTACCTGGAGACCCTGAAGATGATGACCGCCATTGGCCTCGGCTGGAGCCTGCTGCCCGAGCGGCTGGTGGCGGGCGACCTGCACGTGCTCGAGGTGGACCACCCGCCGATCCACCGCCCGCTGGGCTATCTCGTCCATCGCAGCCGTACCCTGTCCAATGCCGCCCGGGCCATGATCGCCCAGCTCGATGCCGCCCGGGAGCCGGCCGCCATGGCCTGGCGGTGACCGTGGCCCCGTCTCCCCTGCCAGGCACGCCTTGAGGACCGGACGGGCGACAGCCACCGCCCGGCGTGGGTAGACTGCTCGTTTTTTGCGACGGGAACCCCGCCTGTGTCCGCGACGAACGCCCCGCCGATGGTCCCCCGCCATGCCCTGGCGGGCGGCCTGATCCTTGCCGGCCTGATCCTGCAGGTCCTGACGTTCACCGACCTCTCCCCGCCGGATCATCTGGTGGGCTACTGCCTGTGGCTGGCGACGGCCCTGCTGTGGCGGGACATTCCCCGACGCACCCGCCGCCAGGCCGGCCTGCTGGCCATGATCGGGCTGACGCTGCTGGTGCTGGCACAGGCCTGGCACGACGCCAGCATCGATTGGCCGGGCATCCTCGACGGCAATACCTATGTGGTCGCCATGCTGGTGGGGGTGAGTTTCATCGGCGTGATCGGGAACCTGCGTGGTCGGTCGCGGCCCTCGGGCAAGGCGCTGACCGGCGCACGGGGCATGCTCGGCACCTGGCTGGGCGTCCACCTGCTCGGGTCGATCCTCAACCTCTCAACGGTCTTCATGGTGGGCGATCGCCTGGAGCGGCGTGGCCCGCTCTCGATGCCCCAACTGCTGGGCCTCAACCGGGGGCTCTCCAGCGCCGCGCTCTGGTCGCCCTTCTTCGCCTCCATGGGCGTGGTGATGACCCTGGCGCCCGAGATGCGCTACGCCACCATCCTCGCCTACGGACTGCCGCTGGCCATGGCCTCGGGAATGCTGACGGTCGGCGAGCTGTCGCGACGATTCGAGCTGTCCGACACCCCCGGCTTCTCGCTGTCGCCGCGAAGCCTGCTGATGCCGGTCAGCATGGCGGGCCTGGTGATGCTCTTCCACTACGGCCTGACGCCGGGGCTGTCCATCGTCAGCATCATCACCTTCCTGCTGCCCGCGGTGGCGCTGGCATCGAACCTGCCACGTGGCCTGCAGTGGACGAGCCGGCGGGTCCACCAGCACGCCATCACCCGGCTGCCGGCGATGCGCGGGGAGATTTCGCTGTTCCTCTGTGCGGGACTGCTGACCATGGGCCTCTCGACCTTCATCAGGGCCGCCACCGACACCGACTGGACGCTCTTTGCCCGCTTCGGCCCCCTGGAGGCGATGGGCAGCTTCCTGGCCATCGTCATCAGCGCCGCGGCGGGCCTGCACCCCATCATCGGCGTGTCGGTACTGGCCTCGATGCTCGACCTGGACGCCGGGCGCCAGACCCTGTTCGCCTTCGTGGCCCTCGCCTCCTGGGCGGTGGGCACCAGCGTCGGGCCCCTGTCGGGGATCAACCTCTCGCTGCAGGGGCGCTACGGGGTCAGCGCCGCCCGGATGATGCGGCAGAATCTCGGCTATGCCGCGACCATGACCGGGCTGGTCCTGGCCGCCATCCTGGCGATGGAGCACCTGCGGTAGGGAAGGCGGCGGCAGCCAGGTACCGCCGCCACCGGCGGGATCACTGGGGGGCGCGGACGAAGTAGCGATGGCCGCACTGGTGGCAGGGTTCGATGCGGGTGACCCCCTCGAGCTCGACGATGGCGTCGCAGTGAGTGCAGGCCATGCGACCGGGCGCGGCCATCTCGCCGGCGACGTAGTCGGCGCGCGACGCCTCCAGGTCATCCTCGAGCTGTTCCCGCTCGATCACGCTGCGATCGGCAATGGAGAGCAGCGAGTCGACCACCTTGCGTGACAGCATGGAGAGGTCGATGCCCAGCCAGGCGGCCACGCCCTCGCCACCGGCGCCCAGGTAGCGACGCATCTCCTTGAGGTCGCGCTCGACCCAGGCGCGCAGCAGGGAGAGCTCGTCCTTGGTGAATTCCTCGAGTTCGGCCTCGAACTCCACCGCATCATCGAGATCCTGCTGGAGGTTCTCCCAGGTCAGCTCGTCGGCCCCCTCTTGCAGCCGCTCGAGCATTCGCTCATAGCCCTCGCGCAGGCGGTGGTCGTGGTGCGGATCCTTTTGCTCGCTCATGGTGCTCTCCTCGTGTCGCGACAGGGGGCGTCCGGCGCCGGCGGCGCTGCCCGTAGCCGCCGCCCGCCGTGCTGGGGTATCCTAGCGGTTCGCCAGTTATTCCATTTAGACGACATCCCGCCGGTAATTCAATGGTTTCGCGCCGCGCCGGCGCCCGACCTTGACGCCGGACAAGGGCCGCTGACATGCGCGGCGCCAAGGCGCCGCGCTCGACTTGCAAGGTACCCGAAGAGAGCGATGGACGCACAGTACAAGCCCCACGAGACCGAACGCGACGCCCAGCAGTTCTGGGACGAGAACCAGTGCTTCAAGGCGGTGGAAGACGCCAGCCGCGAGAAGTTCTACTGCCTGTCGATGTTCCCCTACCCCAGCGGCAAGCTACACATGGGGCATGTGCGCAACTACACCATCGGCGACGTGGTCTCGCGCTACCAGCGCATGCAGGGTCGCAACGTCATGCAGCCCATGGGCTGGGACGCCTTCGGTATGCCGGCGGAGAACGCCGCCATCCAGAACCGGGTACCCCCGGGCAAGTGGACCTACGACAATATCGACTACATGCGCCGCCAGCTGAAGGCGCTGGGCTTCGCCTACGACTGGAGCCGCGAGTTCGCCACCTGCGATGTCGACTACTACCGCTGGGAGCAGTGGTTCTTCACCCGGCTGGTGGAGAAGGGCCTGGTCTACAAGAAGATGTCCACGGTCAACTGGGACCCGGTCGACAAGACCGTGCTCGCCAACGAGCAGGTGATCGAGGGGCGCGGCTGGCGCTCCGGCGCCCTGGTGGAGCGCAAGGAGATCCCGCTGTGGTTCCTCAAGATCACCGACTATGCCGAGGAGCTGCTGGCCGACCTGGACAAGATCGACTGGCCCGAGCAGGTCAAGACCATGCAGCGCAACTGGATCGGCAAGTCGCGCGGCGTGGAGCTGAGCTTTCAAATAAAGCCCGCTGATGGCTCCGATCTCAAACCCGCTGAGGGCTCTGATATCAAGGAGGCCTGGGGCGCCGACGCCGAGCCGCTCTCGGTCTATACCACCCGTCCCGACACCCTGATGGGCGTGACCTACGTCGCCGTGGCCGCCGGCCACCCGCTGGCGAAGCAGGCCGCCCAGCAGGACACCGAACTTGCCGCCTTCGTCGAGGAATGCGCCCACGGCGGCACCTCCGAGGCCGAGCTCGCCACCATGGAGAAGAAGGGCATGCCGACCGGCCACCTGGCCGTGCATCCCCTGACTGGCCGCGAGGTCCCCGTCTATGTGGCCAACTTCGTGCTCATGGAGTACGGCACCGGCGCGGTGATGGCGGTGCCCGGCCACGACCAGCGCGACTGGGAGTTCGCGACCAAGTACGGCCTGCCCATCGAGGCGGTGATCGCCGATGCGAACGGCCAGGCACCGGACCTCTCCGAGGGCGCCCATGACGAGTACGGCACCCTGATCCACTCCGGCGAGTTCGATGGCCTGGACTTCGAGGCCGCCTTCGATGCCATCGCCAAGCGGCTCGGCGAGCTCGGCCGCGGCGAGGTGAAGACCAACTTCCGCCTGCGCGACTGGGGGGTAGCCCGCCAGCGCTACTGGGGGGCGCCGATCCCGGTCAAGTACGGCCCCGAGGGGCAGACGGTGCCGCTCACCGACGAGGAGCTGCCGGTCGCCCTGCCCATGGAGGTCACCGTCGACGCCACCGGCTCGCCGCTCAAGCGCATGCCGGAATTCTCCGACCTCGGCGATGGCTGGACCCGCGAGACCGACACCTTCGACACCTTCATGGAGTCGTCCTGGTACTACGCCCGCTTCTGCTGCGCCGACAACATGGAGGCGATGCTCGACGAGCGCGCCAACTACTGGCTGCCGGTGGATCTCTACATCGGCGGCATCGAGCACGCCATCCTGCACCTGCTCTATGCGCGCTTCTTCAACAAGCTGATGCGCGACTTCGGCCTGGTGGAGACCGACGAGCCCTTCCAGCGGCTGCTCACCCAGGGCATGGTCATCGCCGAGACCTTCTACCGCCCTACCGAGAACGGCGGCAAGGAGTGGTTCAACCCGGCCGACGTGGAGGTCAAGCGAGACGACAAGGGCCGCCCGGTCAGCGCCGTGCTGGTCGCGGACGGCCAGCCGGTGGAGATGGGCGGCATCGAGAAGATGTCCAAGTCCAAGAACAACGGCGTCGACCCGCAATCCATGATCGACCGCTTCGGCGCCGACACCGTGCGCCTGTTCATGATGTTCGCCGCGCCCCCGGAGCAGTCCCTGGAGTGGTCCGACTCCGGCGTCGAGGGGGCCAGCCGCTTCCTCAAGCGCCTGTGGCGCCTGGTCAGCGAGCACCTGGAGGCCGGCACGCCCGGTTCCCTCGATGTCCCGTCGCTCACCGAGGCCCAGCGGGAACTGCGGCGCAAGACCCACGAGACGATCAAGAAGGCCGGCGACGACATTGGCCGCCGCACGACCTTCAACACCGCCATCGCCGCGGTGATGGAGCTGACCAACGCCCTCTCGCGGTTCGAGGACACCTCGCCGCTGGGCCTGGCCGTGGCCCGCGAGGCGGTGGAGGCCTGCGTGCTGCTGCTCGCTCCGATCACGCCCCACGCCTGCCACGCCCTGTGGCAGGCGCTGGGCCATGACGAGCCGGCGATCGATGCCGCCTGGCCACGGGTCGACGAGTCGGCCCTGGCGCGCGACAGCATCGAGCTGGTGGTGCAGGTCAACGGCAAGCTGCGGGCCCGCATCGAGGCACCCGCCGACGCGGCCAAGGACGCCATCGAGGCCCAGGCCCTCGCCGCCGAGAACGTCCAGCGTCATACCGAGGGCAAGACCATCCGCAAGGTGATCGTCGTGCCCGGCAAGCTCGTCAACATCGTGGTGGGCTGACCGCCGCGCCCCTTCATCGCGCCAGACGGGAGACTGACCCATGCAGCGCCGACACCTTCTGCGAATCGGCCTCGCCGCCGGCGCCTCCCTGGCGCTGGCCGGCTGTGGCTTTCGCCTGCGAGGCTACGACCAGCCGTTGTTGGCCATCGATGCCCTGACCCTTGAGGGGCCGGATACCGAGCTGGCTCGCCTGGTCACCCGGCGACTCGAGGGGGGTGGCACCCGGGTACAGGAGGGGGCGGCCGGGGTGCTCAACCTGGGGGGCGAGAATTTCCGGGAGCGGCGCGTGGGGGGGCTCGACAGCGGGCCCCGCGAGCTGGAGCTGAGCCTGGAGGTGCCCTTCTCCGTGCAGCGTCGCGCCGACGGGGCCTACCTCCTCGACCAGCAGCGACTGGAGGTCAGTGAACGCCTGACGGTCAATGACGATGAGCTGCTGGCCCAGGACGACCTTCTCGAGGCCGCTCGCGAACGGCTGCGGGATGAGGCTGCCCGCCAGCTGCTGGACCGCCTGCAGGCGCTGGAACCGTCGTGAAGGGGCTTTCGTGAAGGTACTGTCGTGAAGATATTCGCCACCAAGCTCGAGGATACGCTGGCCCGGAAGCTCCCGCCTGTGGTCATCGTCGCCGGCGAGGAGCCGCTACAGCACATGGAGGCCTGCGACGCCGTCCGCCGGGCGGCCCGCCAGGGGGGCATCGAGGAGCGCGAGGTCCTGCACGTCGAGGCCAACTTCGCCTGGGGACGCCTGACCGAGGCGGCGGCCAGTCTTTCCCTGTTCGCCACGCGCCGGCTCATCGAGGTGCGTCTCGGCAACAGCAAGCCCGGCCAGGAAGGGGGAAAGGCGCTGCGAGAGTATGCCGAGACCCTGCAGAACGGCGACGACATCCTGCTGCTCTCCGCCGGCAAGCTCGACTACCGGGAGCAGAAGAGCGCCTGGTTCAAGGCGCTGGACAAGGTCGGGCTCTTCGTTCCGGTCTGGCCGGTGGATGCCTCGCGCCTGGGGTACTGGCTGCGCGACCGGGCCGGCCGCCACGGCCTCTCGCTGGACCTCGATGCAGCCCGCCTGCTCGGTGAGCGCACCGAGGGCAACCTGCTGGCCGCCGACCAGGAGCTTCAGAAGCTCGCCCTGCTGCTCCCCGCCGGCGCCAGGGTCGGTCCCCGGGAGGTCGCCGGCGGCGTGGAGGACAGCGCGCGCTACGACGTCTTCACGCTGATGGACGCCTGCCTCAAGGGTGAGCGCGCCCGCGTCACTCGCATCATGGCCGGCCTTCGCGGCGAGGGGGTCGAGGCGCCCATCGTGCTCTGGGCCCTGGCCCGGGAGCTGCGCCTCCTGCTCTCCCTCCACCAGCACCTGGACCAGGGCCAGAGCCTGGAGCATGCCTGCAAGGCCCAGAAGCCACCGATCTTCGAGAAGCGGCGCCCCGCCTATCAGCAGGCCATCGCAAGACTGCCGCTGAAGCGGCTGCACAAGCTGCTGCTCTTCGCCCAGCGCCTGGACCTGGCCATCAAGGGCGGCAGCAGCGTGCCGCTATGGGATGGCCTCCATGACCTGGCGCTGACGCTGGCGGGAGGGCGCGGCCTGCTCGCCGAGTTGCCCTCCTCCTACCGGACGGCCTGACGTGCGTCGCGGATAAACGGGCCAGGGGCATGAAATTCATCGGTATTCCGTCCTATACTGGGCGTGCATCGCACTCTGCCGGGCTGCATGGACGCAGTGCTGACGGAGCCTGGAGCCGGAAGCCAAACCCAAGAAGAAGGAACACCGAGATGATGAAGAAGATCTGCCGTTACCTCAGCCCGCTGCTGATCGTTGCCCTGGTGCTGGGCAGCCTGCCGGTCGCCGCCGCCCCGGTGAGCCCGGGCAGCGACCTGATCACCACCCAGGACATGCTGAACGCCGAGCGCGCCCAGGGGGATCGCGAGAAGATCCAGGCGATCCTCGCCCGCGACGATATCCAGGAGCAGCTCGTGGCCCAGGGGGTCGATCCCGCCGAGGTGGAAGCCCGCGTGGCCGCCCTGTCCGATGCGGAAGCCGCCCAGATGGCCGACCAGCTCGAACAGCTCCCCGCCGGTGCCAGCGTGGTCGGCGCCCTGTTCGCCGTCTTCGTGATCCTGCTGGTCACCGATATCCTCGGCCTGACCAACGTCTTCCCGTTCACCCGCTGATGGGAGCGTGGCATGACTGAATGCCGTAAAGGGCATCACGCGAACGCTACCCCCCTGAACGCCCGCCTTGCGGGCGTTCTCGCGTTGGTGCTGCTGATGCTGGTGATGGCCGGCTGCGCCTCCACTCCCCGGCTGGCCGAGACGACCCGCAGCGCATTGCCGAGCCGGGTACTGCTCGAGGACATCCCCTTCCATGGCCAGCGAGACTACCAGTGCGGCCCCGCCTCGCTGGCAATGGTGCTCGAAGCTACCGGCGTGCCGGTCAGCGTCGACACCCTGATCCCCCAGGTCTTCATTCCCGGCCGCGAGGGCAGCGTACAGCCCGAGATGCTGGCCACGGTGCGCCGCCATGGCCGCATCCCCTTCAGGATCGAGGGCTCGCTCGATGCCCTGCTCACCGAGATCGACGCCGACCATCCGGTGGTGGTGATGCAGAACCTCTCGCTGCCGGCCTGGCCGGTCTGGCATTACGCCGTGGCGATCGGCTTCGATCTCGAGGCGAAGGAGATGATCGTGCATAGCGGCATGGAGCCGGCTCGCATCGAGTCCTTCATGCGCTTCGATGCCACCTGGGCCCGCAGCGACCGCTGGGCCTTCGTGGCACTGCCGCCCGGCGAGCTGCCCGCCGGCGGAAGCGCCGGGCGCGACCTCGATGCCATTGCCGAGTTCGAGCGAGTGCAGGGCGCAGAGGCCGCCCTGCCCGCTTGGGAGGCACTGGTGGCGCGGCACCCGGACCATGCCATGGGCCACTTCGCCCTGGGCAACGCGCGCCATGCGACCGGCGACCGCCAAGGGGCCTTGGTCGCCTTCCAGGACGCCGTGACGCAGGGCCCGGACCTCGCCGCCGCCTGGTTCAACCTCGGGTTGCTGCTTCGCGACAGGGAGGACGCCGAGGCGGCCCGCGAGGCCTTCGAGCGGGCCGCCGCCCTGCCCGGTCCCTGGCAGGAGCGGGCCCGGCAGGCCCTCGATGACCTGGCGACGGGAGCCTGACGATGAGCTGTGACATGGGCAATGACATCGTGCTCAAGCGGATCTACCAGCCGGTCGACACCGAGGATGGCGCCCGGGTGCTGGTCGATCGCCTCTGGCCACGCGGCAAGCGCCGCGAGAGCCTGGCCCTGACCGAGTGGTATCGGGACGCCTCCCCCTCGCCGGCCCTGCGCCGGCAGTATCACCAGGCGGAGATCAGCGCGGACGTCTTCGCCGCACGCTACCGGGGAGAGCTGCGGGATGCACCGGAGAGCCTGCTTCCCCTCATGCGCCATGCCCGGCAGGGGCGGTTGACGCTGCTCTCTGCGGCGCGGGATCTGGAGGGCTCTCACCTGCCGTTACTGCGCGACGCCATCCTTCAAGCGTTATCTGAGGAAAACGCGGCGGATCGTGAACCAGCCTCTCCGCCCTGCTATGCAGCACAGTTCAAGGACACGTCCCCGCCCGAGGCCTAGGGCATCCTGTTCCTGCCCTCCCGGGCGATCCGCCACGTCTCTAGCGCCAGACGAAAAAAGGATCGAGAGCTCGTCGCCCTCGATCCTTGTCGCGTGAGGCTGGCCTGTCTGGCCGATCAGCGGCGGGTCGCGTCATACCCCAGGTCGGCGCCGCGGCTCTCGTCGCTGCGGCGACGGGCACTGCCCCGCTTGCGATTCTCCTCCTCGCAGACCTCGTCCTTGCCGCCGCAGACCTCGCACCCCTCCTTGAGGCCGAGCTGGTTGAGGCCACCGCAGCTGCCGGCGATGGGCTTGCGACCCATGATCACGCCAATGGCCATTGCGGCCATGATCAGCAGCATGAAGGCAAATACCACCAGGTAAAGGGTCATTGCGTAGCTCCTTGAGACGGAAAGGTACTCGGATCCTGCCACCTGTGACAGCGTGATCTCGCTCAAGATCCATGACGTCGGACTTCTGGTGCCTGAGATGACGACCGCGTATCGATCGTCATGTCGGGCAGCAGCGGTCGAAGCAAAGGGGCCGGCCTGTCGGCCGGCCCGGAGGTGCCATCTAGAGAACGCGATCAGCCGCCGAAATCATCCAGCAGGATGTTCTCGGGCTCGACGCCCAGATCGATGAGCAGCTTGATCACGGAGGCGTTCATCATGGGCGGCCCGCACATGTAGTACTCGCAGTCCTCGGGGGCCGGGTGGTCCTTGAGGTAGTTCTCGTAGAGGACGTTGTGGATGAAGCCGGTCGGCCCTTCCCAGTTGTCCTCCGGCTGCGGGTCGGAGAGCGCCAGGTGCCACTCGAAGTTCGGGAACTCCTCGGCCAGCTGGTCATACTCCTCGTTGTAGAAGGTCTCGCGCCAGGAGCGAGCGCCGTACCAGAAGCTGATCTTGCGGTCGGACTTGAGACGCTTGAGCTGGTCGAAGATGTGGCTGCGCATCGGCGCCATGCCCGCACCGCCGCCGACGAAGACCATCTCGGCATCGGTGTCCTTGGCGAAGAACTCGCCGAACGGCCCCATCACGGTGACCTTGTCACCCGGCTTCAGCGCGAAGACGTAGGTGGACATCAGGCCCGGCGGGTGGCTGGAATTGGGCGGCGGGGTGGCGATCCGGATGTTGAACTTGAGGATGCCTTTCTCTTCCGGGTAGTTCGCCATGGAGTAGGCCCGGATGATCTCCTCGTCGTTCTTGTGGGAGATGTCGAACAGGCCGAACTTCTCCCAGTCGCCCCGGTACTCCTCCTCGATGTCGAAGTCGGAGAACTTGATGTCATAGGGCGGCGCCACCAGCTGCACATAGCCGCCGGCGCGGAAGCCCACTTCCTCGCCCTCGGGCAGCTTGAGGTTGAGCTCCTTGATGAAGGTGGCGACGTTGGGGTTCTCGATGACCTCGCATTCCCACTGCTTGACGCCGAAGACCTCCTCCGGGACCTCGATCCTCATGTCCTGCTTCACGGGCACCTGGCAGGAGAGACGCCAGCCCTCCTTCCTCTCGCCCAGGGTGAAGTGGGACTCCTCGGTGGGAAGGATCGAGCCACCGCCCTCCTCGACCCGGCACTTGCACTGGGCGCAGGAGCCGCCGCCGCCGCAGGCGGAGGAGAGGAAGATGCCGTTGGCCGCCAGAGTATTGAGCAGCTTGCCCCCGGCCTGGGTGGTAAGGGTGTGCTCGGGGTCACCGTTGACCTCGATGGTCACATCCCCGGTACTGACAAGCTTGCTACGGGCGGCCAGGATCACCGCCGTGAGACCGATGATGATCACGGTGAACATGACCACACCGAGCAAGATGACTGTTGTATCAACCATGTCGGTTTCCTATTGCTTGCGTTGCCTGGTCACCGGCGGCGCGAACGCCGCCGGAAGAACACGAGCCGTCTCAGAGCTGGATGCCGGAGAAGGACATGAAGCCCAGTGACATCAGGCCCACCGTGATGAAGGTGATGCCCAGGCCCTGAAGCGAGGCGGGCACGTCGCTGTACTTGAGCTTCTCGCGGATCCCGGCCAGCGCCGTGATGGCCAGCGCCCAGCCGGTACCCGCGCCCAGGCCGTAGACCACGGACTCACCGAAGTTGTAGCTGCGCTCGACCATGAACAGCACCCCGCCGAGGATCGCGCAGTTCACGGTGATCAGCGGCAGGAAGACGCCCAGCGCGTTGTAGAGCGCCGGCACGTACTTGTCGAGGAACATCTCCATGATCTGCACCAGGGCAGCGATGACGCCGATGTAGGAGAGCAGACCGAGGAAGGAGAGGTCGATGTTCTCGGCACCGCTGATGCCGGTCCAGGTCAGGGCCCCTTCCTTGAGCAGGAAGGTGTAGACCAGATTGTTCACCGGCACGGTGACGGTCAGCACCACGATGACGGCGATGCCCAGGCCGATGGCCGAGGAGACCTTCTTGGACACCGCCAGGAAGGTACACATGCCCAGGAAGAACGCCAGGGCCATGTTCTCGACGAAGACCGAGGCGACGAACAGGCTCAGATAATGTTCCATGTTACACGGCCTCCTTCGGCTGGGTGTTGGCCTTCATCTTGAATTCGTTCTCCTCGACCTGCTCCGGGTTGACGGAACGCAGCACCCAGATGATCAGGCCGATGATGAAGAACGCCGAGGGCGGCAGCAGCAGCAGGCCGTTCGGCACGTACCAGCCGCCATCCTGCACCGGCTGCAGCACGGTGACGCCGAACACGCTGCCGGCACCGAGCAACTCACGGAAGAAGCCAACGGTCATGAGGATGAAGCCGTAGCCCAGGCCATTGCCGATGCCATCCAGGAAGGACATTCCCGGGGTATTGGTCATGGCGAAGCCTTCGGCACGCCCCATCACGATGCAGTTGGTGATGATCAGCCCCACAAAGACCGAGAGCTGCTTGGACATCTCGTAGGCGTAGGCCTTCAGGATCTGATCCACCACGATGACCAGCGAGGCGATGATGGTCATCTGGACGATGATGCGGATGGCGGACGGGATATGGTGACGGATCAGCGACACGAACAGGTTCGAGAAGGCCGTCACGAAGATCACCGCCATCGTCATGACCAGCGAGACGCTCATGCTGGTGGTCACCGCCAGCGCCGAACAGATCCCCAGGATCTGCAGGGCGATGGGGTTGTTCTTGAATATCGGCGTCGTAAGGACGCTTTTTGCATTGCCAGCAGACATGATCAGGCTCCTTGACTTTCAAGTTCGACGTCGGCGCTCTGGACCTCGTCCTGGTCGACCCCGGCACGGAACCGGGCCAGGTAGTCACCGAAGCCTTCCGGGCTCAGCCAGAACTGCAGCATGTTGGTCACGCCCTTGCTGGTCAGGGTGGCACCGGAGAGGGCATCCACCTCGTTCTCGCCGCTGGCGCCGCCCTTGACCAGGCTGATAGCGGGAGTGATCTCGCCCTTCTTGTCGAAGATCTCCTTGCCTTCCCACTGTGCCTGCCAGCGCGGGTTATTGACCTCGGCACCCAGTCCGGGGGTCTCGCTGTGCTCGTAGTAGGTGATACCGACAATGGTGTTGCCGTTGCCTTCCACGGAGAGGAAGCCGCGCATCAGTCCCCAGAGGCCCTGGCCGCGAATCGGCAGGATGATCTGCTCAGGATCGTCAGGATCGCCCACCAGGTAGACGGTGCTGTAGTTCTCCTGCCGCGTAAGGCCGGCAATGTCCTTCTCGCCGGAGAGGGTACGTGACGACGCCGGATCACGACGCGCCTGGAAGCCGTCATAGGTGGAGGGGTCGAACTCGTCGGTATACTCGCCCGTGCGCAGGTCCACCACGCGAGGCGTGATCGCGGACCCGAAGGTCTCGTTCACGTCCATGCCGGGCTCGTAGAGCTGAGCCACATTGAGGATGTTGGTCTTGCGGTCGAGCTCCTGGTTGAACTGCTGCTTTGCACGCAGGGCCACGGCGGCGGTCGAGACGATGATCGAACACACGATACATAGTGCGAACGCCACCGTCAGGATCTTCTTGGTGGAGTTGTTGCTCTGTGCCATCAGGCAGTCTCCTCGGCCGGCACACCGGTGCGCTGCAGGCGGCGCTTGATGTTGGCCTGTACAAAGAAGTGATCGATCAGCGGGGCGAACAGGTTGGCGAACAGGATCGCCAGCATGATGCCCTCGGGGAACGCCGGATTCACGACACGGATCAGCACGGTCATGACACCGATGAGGGCGCCGAAGATCAGGCGACCCTGGTTGGTCATGGAGGCGGAGACCGGGTCGGTGGCCATGAAGACCATGCCGAAGGCGAAACCGCCCACCACCAGGTGCCAGTACCAGGGCATGGCGAACATCGCGTTGGTGTCGGAGCCGATCAGGTTGAACAGGGTGCTGGTGACCACCATGCCCAGGAACACGCCGAGCATGATGCGCCAGGAGGCGATCCGGGTCCACAGCAGCACCGCGGCGCCGATGAAGATGGCCAGGGTCGAGACCTCACCCACCGAGCCGGGGATGAAGCCGAGGAAGGCGTCCCACCAGCTGAAGGTGTCTGAGAGCGCCGTCATGCCGTCCTGGAAGGCGACGGAGAGGGCCGTCGCCCCGGTGTAGCCATCGGCCGCGACCCATACCGAATCACCGGAGATCTGGGCCGGGTAGGCGAAGTAGAGGAAGGCACGGCCGGTCAGCGCCGGGTTGAGGAAGTTCTTGCCGGTACCGCCGAAGATCTCCTTGCCGATCACCACGCCGAAGGTGATGCCGAGCGCCACCTGCCACAGCGGGATGGTCGCCGGAAGGATCAGGGCGAAGAGCACGGAGGTGACGAAGAAGCCCTCGTTGACCTCGTGGCCACGCTTGATGGCGAACAGCACCTCCCAGAAGCCGCCCACCACGAAGGTGACCAGGTAGATGGGCAGGAAGTAGGTCGCGCCGAGCACCAGGTTGGCCCAGAAGCTGCCCGGATCATGGCCGGTGGTCAGGGTCGTGACGATGGCCTCGCGCAGGCCCGTCGGGGCGCCGAAGCCGTCGGCGATGGCCAGGTTGGCCTGCCAGCCGGCGTTCCACATGCCGAAGAACATCGCCGGGAAGGTGCACAGCCAGACGGTGATCATGATGCGCTTGAGGTCGATCCCGTCGCGCACGTGCGCCGTGGTCTTGGCCACGCTGGGCGGCGTGTAGAAGATGGTATCCACCGCCTCATAGAGGGGATAGAACTTCTCGTACTTGCCACCCTTGTGGAAGTGTGGCTCGAGATTGTCGAGCGTCTGTCGGATAGCCATCATCACACCTCTTTCTCGATCATGGTGAGGTTGTCACGCAGGATGGGACCGTACTCGTACTTGCCGGGGCACACGTAGGTGCACAGCGCCAGGTCCTCTTCGTCCAGCTCCAGGCAACCCAGTGACATTCCCGTCTCGATGTCGCCGACGATCAGCGTGCGCAGCAGCTGGGTGGGCAGGATGTCCAGCGGCATCACTTTCTCGTAGGCCCCCACCGGCACCATGGCGCGCTCGGAGCCGTTGGTCGAGGTGGTCGGCGCATAGTTGCTCAGGCCCTTGATCTTCGAGAGATAGATGCCCAGCACCGAGTGCCGGTTGGCGCCGGGTGACATCCAGCCCATGAAGATCCGCTTGTTGCCTTCCTCGAGGAGGCTGATCTGGTTGTGGAAACGGCCCAGGTAACAGAGGCTCCCCTCGGCGGCGAAGCCGGAGAACACCGAACCGGAGATCACCCGGGTGTCATCGGGCTCGATGACTTCACCGGCGAGCAGCTCCTCGGTGCTGGCCCCGAGGCGGGTGCGCAGCAGGCGCGGATTCTCGGCGCGCGGGCCACCCACGGCGATCACACGGTTGACATCCAGCTTGCCCTCGGCGAACAGCTTGCCGAAGGCGATCACGTCCTGGTAGCCGATGTGCCAGACACGCTTGTGCAGGGCCACGGGCGAGAGGTAGTGGATGTGGGTCCCCACGAGGCCGGCGGGGTGCGGACCGGCAAAGGTCTCCTGCTGGACGCCCTTGACGTCGGCGCCCGGGATGCGGGCCTCCGGGGCGGTGCAGAGATAGACATTGCCCTCGGTCAGGCGCGCCAGCACCTTCAGGCCATCCTCGAAGGCCTCGGGCTGCTCATTGATGATGAGCGCCGGGTCGGCGGCCAGCGGATGGGTATCGATGGCGGTGACGAAGATGTCGGTCGGCGTGCCGTCGATGGCCGGCGTGCGAGAGAAGGGACGGGTGCGCAGTGCCGTCCACAGACCCGACTCGACCAGCTGATCGACCACGGCCTGGCGCTCGATCCCCTCCAGCTTGTCGCGACCGTGGGCGGTGAACTCGACCGCCTCCTCGGTCTCGTCGACCTTGATCACCACCGACAGCAGCTTGCGCTTCTCGCCGCGGTTGATGGCCAGGATTTCGCCGGCGGCCGGCGCGGTGAAGCGCACACCGTCGATCTTCTTGTCGGTGAAGAGCAGCTGGCCCAGCTTGACCCTGTCCCCCTCACGTACCTCCATGGTCGGCTTCATGCCGACGTAGTCGGTGCCCAGGACGGCCACATGGCGCACCGGCCGCGCATCCTCGATACGCTCCGCCGGTGTCCCCGCGATGGGGAGATCCAGGCCTTTCTTGACTTCGATCATAGTCTCGCCCAGTTGATGGATCGGATAGATGAAGAAAGGGGTTCGAATGGATTCGAATTCTTCTGTTTTCAGTACGTTACCAGTCGGGCCCGAGGCACGCTCGAACCACCCCGAAAAATCCATCGTATTATAAAGACAAGCGTAGGGGATGACCACCTGCCCTTAGGTCGCACGCCCCGGCGGGTGCAAGGGGCAATACGGCAACAGGCAGTGGAAACAACGTGAAAGTGCAGCGCCCTCGCCCGCCTCAGGTGGCCGATCGCCACGCCTGCGTGACGGCCACAAGAACAGGACCCCACCGGCCTGCTCGGCCGGTGGGGTCCTGGGGAATGCGGGATGGCCGCCCCCGGAGGGGCGGCCAGTGGCTGCATCAGGCCTGGGCGCGCGGCAGCTTGAGGAAATGCACGTTGGAGACGTGCTGGAGGATGCGGACCACCTGGCAACTGTAGCCGAACTCGTTGTCGTACCAGACATAGAGGACGGCATTCTTGCCGTTGGCGATGGTGGCCTTGGCATCGACGATACCGGCATGACGGTTACCGACGAAGTCGGTGGAGACCACCTCGGGGGAATCGACGTAGTCGACCTGCTTCTGGTAGGGGGAGTCCAGCGACATGCGCCGCAGGAAGTCGTTGAGCGCCCCGGCGTCGGCCTCCTTCTCCAGGCGCAGGTTGAGGATCGCCATGGAGACGTTGGGCGTCGGCACGCGGATGGCGTTGCCGGTCAGCTTGCCGTCGAACTCCGGCAGCGCCTTGGCGACCGCCTTGGCGGCACCGGTCTCGGTGAGCACCATGTTGAGCGGCGCGCTACGACCGCGACGATCCCCCTTGTGGTAGTTGTCGATCAGGTTCTGGTCGTTGGTGTAGGAGTGGACGGTCTCCACATGGCCATGCTCGACGCCGAACTCGTCGTTGAGCAGCTTGAGGACCGGCACGATGGCGTTGGTGGTGCACGACGCCGCGGAGATGATGCGGTCCTCGGCGCTGATGGCCAGGTGGTTGATGCCGAAGACGATGTTCTTGATGTCGCCCTTGCCCGGCGCCGTGAGCAGCGCCTTGGACACGCCCTTGCACGCCAGGTGCTGGCCCAGGCCCTCCTCGTCGCGCCAGATGCCGGTGTTGTCGACCACCACGGCGTTGTCGATCCCATAGGCGGTGTAGTCGATCTCGGACGGCGAGTCGGCGTAGATCACCTTGATGACGTTGCCGTTGGCGATCAGCGTCCGCGACTCGACGTCGACGCTGATGGTGCCGTTGAACGGGCCATGGACCGAGTCGCGGCGCAGAAGGCTGGCGCGCTTCTCCAGGTCCTTGGCGATGTCGCCACGGCCCCGCACCACGATGGCGCGCAGGCGCAGCAGGTTGCCGCCACCGGCCTTCTCGACCAGCACTCGCGCCAGGATGCGGCCGATGCGACCGAAGCCATAGAGCACCACGTCCTTGGATTGGCCGTTGCCGGCATCGGGGTCGTGGGCATCGACGATCTCGCTGAGCTCCTCGCGCAGGAAGGCCTGGGCGTCGCCGCCGCCACGCCGCTTGAAGGCCACGCCGAGCTTGCCCACGTCGACGTGGGCCGGCCCCAGGTTCAGCGCCAGCATGGCCTGGACCAGCGGGAAGGTGTCCTGCACGGAGAGTTCGGTTCCCTCGGCCTTGCGCACGAAACGGTGATCCTTGAGGATGCGGATCACGCTGCGGTTGAACAGTGACCGCCCGTACAGGGTCACCACCACGTTGTTGTGGCGGTAGAGGCTGCCGATCATCGGGATCATCTGCTCGGCGATCGCCTGGTTGTCGTGCCATTCCTGGAAGACGGTATCGAGGGATTGCTGGCTCACGAGGGCCTCTCCTTGGTGAGAATAGTGAGGAAGATTCGCAGCTATTATCCGGGGCGCCATCTCCCGGGGCAATCGCAGGATGGTCGCAGCCGGTGTAGGGGTATTACAGGAATTCGCCCCTGACTACAGGGCTGCGCCGGGACTGGTATGATGCCCCTACCGTCACATGCCGCTCACGAACACGGTTGGGTAACCGAATCGCATGCCGAACTTCTCGCCGCTCGACCCGCCTCGCCCCCAGGGGCTGCGCGACATCCTCTACTGGCAGACCCCGGCGGGCAGCGCCACCGCGCTGGCCCTGGCCCACCTGGCCGAGGACGCGCCGCTGCTGGTGATCACTCCCGATACCGCCTCCGCCCAGCGGCTGGAGAGCGACCTGGGCTTCTATGGCCGACAGCCGGTGATGCCCTTCCCCGACTGGGAGACCCTGCCCTACGATAGCTTCTCGCCGCACCAGGACATCGTCTCGGCGCGGCTTCGCACCCTGCGTCGCCTCCAGGACGGCGAGCACGGCATCGTGCTGGCCGCCATCAACACCCTCATGCAGCGACTGCCGCCGGTGGACTACATCGCCGGTCGCGTGATGACGCTGGAAACCGGCCAGACGCTGGATCGCGAGGGGTTCCGGACGGCCCTGTCGCGCGCCGGCTACCGGTCCGTGGAGACGGTCTTCGAACCCGGCGAGTATGCGCTGCGCGGCGCGCTGATCGACCTGTTCCCCATGGGCGCCGAATCGCCGCTGCGTATCGACCTGTTCGACGACGAGATCGACACCCTGCGCCACTTCGACCCGGAGACCCAGCGCAGCCAGGACCGGGTCGAGCGGGTGGAGCTGCTGCCGGCCCACGAGTACTCCCTGTCGCGCAGCGCCATCGCCTGCTTCCGTGACGGGTTCGAGACGCTGTTCGATGTCGACCCACGCCAGTGCCCGCTCTATGTGGATGCCCTCAAGGGCATCCCCTCCCCGGGCCTCGAGCAGTACCTCCCGCTGTTCTTCGAGCAGACGGCGACGCTGTTCGAGCACCTGGCCGAGGGAACCCGGGTGGCCATGCTGCCCGGGGTGTTCGAGGCCGCCGAGCACCACTGGGAGGCCATCGAGAGTCGCTTCGAGAACCTCGGGGTCGACCCCACCCGTCCCCTGCTGCCCCCGCACCGCGCGTTCGTGCCGGTGGCCGAGGTCTTCGGCGACATCAAGCGCCATCCGCGGGTGGCCCTGACCGGTGATGCCGATCACCGGCATGCCGTGGTACCCGCCAGCCAGGCCCCGCCGACGGTGACGGTGAATGCCCGGGCCAAGGAGCCCCTCGCCGACCTCTCGACCTTCCTCGACGACCACCCCGCGACCCGGGTGCTCTTCGTGGCCGAGTCGCGCGGCCGGCGCGAGGCCCTGGAGGAGACCCTTGCGCCGCTGCGCCTCGACCTACCTCATGTGGAGGACTTCCCGGCCTTCCTCGAGAGCGAGATGCGCCTGGCCATCACCGAGG
Source organism: Halomonas aestuarii (assembly GCF_001886615.1). Classification (NCBI taxonomy): domain Bacteria; kingdom Pseudomonadati; phylum Pseudomonadota; class Gammaproteobacteria; order Oceanospirillales; family Halomonadaceae; genus Halomonas; species Halomonas aestuarii. The sequence continues at coordinate 3,034,863 of NZ_CP018139.1, read as the reverse complement.
GCGAAATCGATGCCGGGCTGTGGCTGACCGACCCCGACCTGGCGGTGATCAGCGAGACGGAGCTCTTCGGCGAGGTGGTCCGACAGAGCCGCCGTCGGGAGAAGGCCACCGATGACGGCGAACTGGCGATCCGCCACCTCTCGGAGCTGCGGCCCGGTGCCCCGGTCGTCCACCAGGCCCATGGCGTCGGGCGCTACAAGGGGCTCGAGACGATCGAGGCCGGCGGTCAGGCCGCCGAATTCGTGACCCTGGAATACGCCGAGGGCGCGCGGCTCTATGTGCCCGTGGACAGCCTCCACCTGATCTCGCGCTATGCGGGGGCCGACGACGAGCTGGCCCCCCTGCATCGGCTGGGCTCCGACCAGTGGGAGAAGGCACGCCGCCGCGCGGCCGAGAAGATCCGCGACACGGCCGCCGAACTGCTCGACATCTATGCCCTCCGCGAGGCCCGGGAAGGCTTCGCCTGCCCCCCGCCCGATGCGGAATATGCCCGCTTTGCCGCCAGCTTTCCCTTCGAGGAGACCCCCGACCAGCGCGCCGCCATCCAGGCCGTGATCGGCGACATGTGCGCCCCTCGCCCCATGGACCGGGTGGTCTGCGGCGACGTCGGCTTCGGCAAGACCGAGGTCGCCATGCGGGCCGCCTTCCTGGCGGTCCATGCCGGCCGCCAGGTGGTGGTGCTGGTGCCCACCACCCTGCTGGCCCGCCAGCACTACGAGAACTTCCGCGACCGCTTCGCCGACACCGCGGTGAACATCGAGCTGATCTCGCGCTTCACCGCCGGCAAGGGACAGGCCGCCTCCCTGAAGCGCATCGAGGAGGGCCAGGCGGATATCGTCATCGGCACCCACAAGCTGCTCTCGAAGAGCACCAAGCTGCCCCGGATGGGCCTGCTGATCATCGACGAGGAGCACCGCTTCGGGGTGGGCCAGAAGGAACGCCTGAAGCGCCTGCGCGCCGAGGTGGACATCCTGACCATGACCGCGACGCCGATCCCGCGGACGCTGAACATGGCCATGAGCGGCATCCGCGACCTCTCCATCATCGCCACCCCGCCGGCCAGGCGCCTGTCGGTGAAGACCTTCGTCCAGCAGCGGGACGAGGCGGTGATCAAGGAGGCGATCCTGCGCGAGATCCTCCGCGGCGGCCAGGTCTATTTCCTGCACAACGAGGTCAAGACCATCGAGACCGCCGCCGAGAAGGTCCGCGAGCTGGTCCCGGAGGCCCGGGTCGGGGTCGCCCACGGCCAGCTGCCGGAGCGCTCCCTGGAGCGGGTCATGTCCGACTTCTACCACAAGCGCTTCAACGTGCTGGTCTGCTCCACCATCATCGAGACCGGCATCGACGTACCCAGCGCCAACACCATCGTCATCGAGCGCGCGGACAAGTTCGGCCTGGCCCAGCTCCACCAGCTGCGCGGCCGCGTCGGTCGCAGCCACCACCAGGCCTATGCCTATCTGCTCGCCCCGCCCCCCAGGGTGATGAGCAAGGATGCCGTCAAGCGGCTGGAGGCCATCGCCGGCGCCGAGGACCTGGGGGCCGGCTTCACCCTGGCCAGCCACGACATGGAGATCCGCGGGGCGGGCGAGCTGCTTGGCGAGGAGCAGAGCGGGCAGATGGAAGCCGTCGGCTATGGCCTCTACATGCAGATGCTCGACCGCGCGGTGAAGGCGATCCGTGAGGGACGCACCCCCAACATCGAGGCCCCGCTGGACCAGGGGGTCGAGGTGAGCCTCAACCTGCCGGCGCTGATCCCGGACCACTACCTACACGACGTCCAGCAGCGCCTGGTCATGTACAAGCGCATCGCCAGCGCCGGCGATGAGGGCGAGCTCAAGGAGCTGCAGGTGGAGTTGATCGATCGCTTCGGCCTGCTGCCGGCGCCGGTCAAGACCCTGCTGCGCCAGACCAAGCTGCGCCAGCGGGCCGAACGCCTGGGCATCACCCGCCTGGAGGCGGGCCCCGAGAAGGGCCGGGTGATCTTCGGCAGCCAGACCAGCGTCGACCCGCTGGTGCTGGTGGAGCTGATCCAGCAGGCGCCCGGCCGCTATCGCCTCGACGGCGCCGACACCCTGCGCTTCGAGGCGGACATGGAGAAGGAGGAGGCGCGTTTCCAGGCGGTGGAGCGGCTCCTCGACACCCTCAACCGCAAGGCCGAGGCGGCCTGATCGCCGGGACCTCGGGTGGATGCGCCGACGCTAATCCACCCGCCCCATCTGGCACACGCCCGCCGAGACGGGCGATACTATAGGGCAAAGGCGCCCAGGACGGGCCCATCGCAGCCCCTGACGACCGGCAACCACGAGAAAATGACTCGATGAAACTGTTACCCACGCTCGGGCGCGCCGCCCGATTCGCCACGGGGCTGGGCCTCCTCGCCGCCCTGGCAGGCCCCTTGCAGGCCAACACCGACGACTGGCCGCGAGGCCACTATCCCCTCCCCGAGGAGGGAGACATCGTCGGGGAGATATACACCATCAACTCCGACAGTGGCGATACGCTGATCGAGATCGGCCATGAACACGGTATCGGCTATGAGGAGATGATCCGCGCCAACCCCGGCATCAGCATCTGGGCCCCCTACGAGGGCACCGAGGTGGTGATCCCAGGCCGCTTCATCCTCCCCGAGGGGCCCCGCGAAGGACTGGTGGTCAACGTGGCCGAGATGCGCCTCTACTACTACCCGCCCGCCGCGGAGGGCGAGACGCCCCGCGTCGAGACCTACCCCATCGCCGTGGGCCGCATGGACTGGAAGACCCCGCTGGGCAGCACCCGGATCACCCAGAAGGTGAAGGACCCGGCCTGGTATCCGCCCAAGTCGATCATCAAGGAGCACGCCGCCGACGGTCGGTCGCTGCCAAGCGTGGTGCCCCCGGGGCCGGACAACCCGCTGGGCAAGTTCAAGATGCGCCTGGGCATCCCCGGCTACCTGATCCACGGCACCAACAAGCCCGAGGGCGTTGGCATGCGCGTCACCCATGGCTGCATCCGCATGCTGCCGGAGGACATCGAGGACCTCTTCCCGCGCCTGTCGGTGGGTACCAAGGTCAAACTGATCAACGAGACCATCAAGCTTGGCTGGTCCGACGGCACCCTGCATGTCCAGGCCTACCCCTACCTCGACGAAGAAGACGGCACCACCATCCAGCACATCACCGAGGCACTCTCGCAGGTCGACACGGCGACCAGCGGCCTCGACTACCCGGTGGACTATGCCCGCCTGCGCGAGGTCGTGGAGGTGCCGCGCGGCATGCCGGTGCCCCTTGAGGTCACGACTCCGGAACCGGCCCCCGAGACGCTCTGGGACCGCCTGGAACTGATCGCCGCAGAGCCCGGCCTGCAGGATGGCACTACCCAGGAAGGCTGACCCCCCTCCCCTGGCCGGCAGGAGGCTCCCTGCCGGCCATCGGCCTCTCTCGCACGGCTCCCGTTTCCGCCTCCGCTCGCCTCCTCGGCTGAGTCGCCCTCCCTGCGCCGTGCACGCCATTACCCCCTGCAAGGCCCACGGACTCGGCACGGTCGACGAGCGAAGGGCCACGAACGACAGGGGCCCCGCCGATCACGGCGGGGCCCCTGTCTGATAGTTCCGCTACCGCCCTGACGGGCGGTGGAGAAGCATCACTTGCGCATGGAACTCTCGAACATGCGGTTCATCTCGTCGCGGTTCTGCTCGGACATCTGCAGGGCCGCCTGGGCGTCGCGCTGTGCCTGGTTGGCAGTGTTCTGCGCCTGGGTGGCGATGCTGCGTGCTTCGGCAGCGTCAGCCTGGGCAGACTCGGCGGTCATGCGCACTTCGTCCAGGGCGCTGGTGGATGCACAGCCGGCCAGGATGGCCAGAGATGCAGCAGCGGCGCTCAGCTTCAGGGTGGTCTTCAGAGTCATGGTGTTCTCCTTGGGTCTTCCTTGGTACTGCGTTGGTGTTGCCTGTGATTCAGGCTTCCTGCAGAGGCAGGACTTCATGCAGCAAAGTCTGCTGCGAAGCACAGGAGTCAAACGCTGTTCTATATTACATCACGGCGCTTGTCCATAGCTTAGAACGTCCCTTGCGCATGTAAAGACTAGCGGATCACGACGCGTGTGCCAATGTCGATCAGTGACGACAGGCGCTCGACCTGCGGATCGGTCACCGCCACGCAACCGTCCGTCCAGTTGAACCGCCGGTGGATCTCCGGATCCCCCTCGCCGAGTCCATGGATACCGATGAAGCCGCCGAGCACCGTATCCTGGGGTGGATAGCCGTGACGACGGTAGTAGGAAAAGTAGTCGTCGTAGTCCTGCTGGCTGTAGACCCCGGATTCCAGGGCCATGCGCGCATGGGTCGGGGTGGGATAGTCCAGCCCGATGAAGATGTGGAACTTGCTCTCGCGGTTGAAGCGATTGACCCGGAACTCCCCCAGCGGCGTGGCCCGGCCGCCACGCTGACGCTGGGCCTTGGCTCCGCCACGTCCCAGCGATACCGGCTCGAAGCGCTCCAGGAGCCGGTTGCCCTGGTAGACCCGGAGGCTGGCCTCGCTGTCCTCGACCAGCACCCAGCGCTCGCGGTCGTTGCGAGGGACGATGGCCCGGGACAGTACGCTATCCATCAGGCTGGCGGAGGCGGGCGTCCCCAGCAGCAGCAGGGGGGAACTCAGCGCCAGCAGGCCGAAGCGGCGACGGGAGAGGTGATTCATCGGCGACATCTCAGGGGCATGCAGGAAAGGAAAGACTTCGATACGGCCGCCGTTATACCGCATTGCGACGGCGCTGTCAGGAGTAGCGGGGAGTCCAGGCCGGCCTCACGCGCTCAGCTGGGCAGGATCGCCCCCATGCGAAAGATCTCGCGCAGGGTGGTGACGCCGGCAGCGGCCTTCTCCAGGCCATCGGCCAGCATCAGGGTCTCGCCGCGCTCCAGCAGGCCGCGTCGCATAACGGCGTCATCGGCGTGCCGGAGCAGCAGGGCATGGTCCTCCGGGGTCGGCTGCCAGATCTCGAACACCCCCGTGCGCTCCCGATAGCCCAGACCGTCACAGTGCGCGCACCCCACGGGCATCCAGGCCTCATCGGGCGCCGACAGCCCCACCGCCTCGAGCCATTCCACGTCCTGGCGCTCGGTCGGCCGCTGCTCCCGGCAGTGCTCGCACAGCCGACGGACCAGACGCTGTGCGATCACCAGGCCCAGGGTGGCGCTGATCTCGGCATCCCCCAACCCAAGTTGTCGCAAGGCGGAGACAGCCCCCACGGCATCGCGGCTGTGCAGGGTCCCCATCAGCGAGCGACCGCTGCCGGCCACACTGACCGCGGCGGCGGCGGACCCGGGGTCGCGGATCTCGCCGATCAACACATAGTCCGGGTCCAGGCGCAGCATCGAGCGGGTGCCGGTGGCGAAGTCCAGACCGTTCTCGGCATCCACCTGGATCTGGTTGATCCCGGGAATGGCGTACTCCACCGGATCTTCCAGGGTCACCACATGGCTGTCGCTGAGTCGGAGCTGGTTGAGCAGCGTGTAGAGCGTGGTGGTCTTGCCGGCGCCGGTCGGCCCGGCCACCAGCAGCATCCCCCCGGTGGCATCCATCCAGTGGCGGATGCCCCGGGCGCCCTGCTCACCGACCCCCAGCGAGAGGGTGTCCTGGAAGGTCCTGGGGGGAGCCAGGAAGCGAATGGCCAGCTTCTCGCCGGCGACGCACTTCACCGCCGTGACCCGGAGGAAGGTCTCCTCGGCGCCCTCTTCGCCGGGGGGCCAGCTGAAGCTCCCCTCGGTGGCGAACCGCGAGGGCATCGGATCGAGCCCGGCGAGCACCTTGAACTGGTTGACCAGCTGCACCCCCTCGCCGACCTCGAGGTCCAGGACGTCGATGACCCGGCCGTCGATGCGCAGCCGGATCCGCCACTGGTCGCGGGAGGGGTCGAGGTGGATATCGCTGGCCCGCGCCCGGATGGCATCCTCGATCAGCAGGTGGGCCGCCAGGGCATCATCCTCGACGTCCGCGGGATCGGCGCGCCGGGCCCGCAGGCGCGGCAGGAGCTGGATACCCGAGGGTTGGCGTTCGCTTCCCATCAGCGACGGCGCCCGACGATGGGCGGCGCGCCCGCGCGCCTCGAGAGACCCTGTGCCGACATGATCGTCTCCTCAGTAGTCCTCGAGCCGCTGCATGTCGCGGGCAATGCGGCGCACCTCGCCCTCGTGGCCGCTGGCAAGCGAGGCGAAGAACTCCCGCTCCGCCTCCGCGGAAGCCCGCTCCACGCGGTGTGCATAGAGGTCCTGCAGCGTCCGGTGCGTGGTCAAGGCCGTCGCCAGCGCATCCTGCACGGTGTCGCACGCCAGGTTCTCGGCCAGGCGGTCGAGCGTCGGGGCATGGGGGAAGTCCGCGGGGTCATCGAACCAGGTCTCGAGGACCTTGCGATGGCCGCCGTCCTCCTCGAGATAGGTGGAAAGCTCGGACTGCATCTTGCGCTCGTGTTCCGCCAGGTACTCCAGCGCCATGCGAACCCGATCGCTCACGCCCCCGGACGCCAGCTGGTCGTACTGTTCGGCAAGCCCCCGATGGTAATCGGCCGCCCAGGCGACCAGTTCCTTGACCTGATGAAAGCGCATGCGCGGCTCCTCCTGACGATGCCTTGGGATACTGCCTTCAGACTAGCCAAGCCGCCGGCATCACGCTTGATGCATATCAATCAACGCTGTATCGGGCGGCCCTGCCAGTCACGGAGCCCGTTCAGCCGAACAGGCCCTGGCTGCGCAGGTAATCGTCGTAGCTGCCGCTGAAGTCGGTGACCCCGGTGCCGCTCATGTCGAGGATGCGGGTCGCCAGCGACGAGACGAACTCGCGGTCATGGCTGACGAAGATCAGCGTGCCGGGATAGTTGGCCAGCGCCAGGTTGAGCGCCTCGATGGACTCCATGTCCAGGTGGTTGGTCGGCTCATCCATCAGCAGCACGTTGGGCCGCGTCAGGGCCAGCTTGCCGAACAGCATGCGTCCCTGCTCGCCGCCGGAGATCACCTTCACCGACTTGCCGATGTCGTCGCTGGAGAAGAGCATCCTGCCCAGGGCGCCGCGGACCTCCTGCTCCCCGCCCGTGGTCCACTGGGCCATCCACTCGAACAGGGTCGCATCGAAGGCGAAGTCGTCGGCGTGGTCCTGGTCGAAGACGCCGAGCTCGGCACTGTCGGTCCAGCGCACCGCACCGGCATCGGGGTGGATCTCGCCCGCCAGGGTCTTGAGCAGGGTCGTCTTGCCGATGCCGTTGGGCCCGATGATGGCAATGCGCTCGCCGGCCTCCACGGTCATCGACAGGCGCTCGAAGAGGGGCGCATCCGCATCGAATCCCTTGGTGACCGCCTCGACGTTGACCGCGTTGCGGTGGATCTTCCTGCCCTGCTCGAATCGGATGAAGGGGCTGACGCGGCTGGAGGGCTTGATGTCCTCGAGCTTGATCTTGTCGATCTGCCGCGCGCGGGAGGTGGCCTGCTTGGCCTTGGAGGCATTGGCCGAGAAGCGGCTGACGAAGGCCTGGAGCTCGGCGATCTGCGCCTTCTTCTTGGCGTTGTCGGCATGCTGGCGCTCGCGCGCCGCGGTGGCGGCCGTCATGTAGTCGTCGTAGTTCCCGGGGAACAGCGTGATCTCGCCGTAGTCGAGGTCTGCCATGTGGGTGCAGACGCTGTTCAGGAAGTGGCGATCGTGGGAAATGATGATCATGGTGCTGTCCCGGGCGGTCAGCATGCCCTCCAGCCAGCGGATCGTGTTGATGTCCAGGTGGTTGGTGGGCTCGTCAAGCAGCAGCACGTCGGGGTCGGCGAACAGTGCCTGGGCCAGCAGCACGCGCAGCTTCCAGCCCGGGGCGATCTCGCTCATGGGGCCCGTGTGCTGGTGCAGCGGGATGCCCAGCCCCAGCAGCAGCTCGCCGGCGCGGGACTCGGCGGTATAGCCGTCGAGCTCGGCGAAGCGCACCTCCAGGTCGGCCACGGCCATGCCGTCCTCCTCGCTCATCTCGGGCAGCGAGTAGATGCGCTCGCGCTCGGCCGCGACCTGCCAGAGCTCATGGTTGCCCATGATCACGGTATCGATGACCCGCTCGTCCTCGAAGGCGAACTGGTCCTGGCGCAGCTTGCCGAGCCGGGCGCCCGACTCGACCATCACCTGCCCGGAGGACGGCTCCAGGTCACCGCCGAGAATCTTCATGAAGGTGGACTTGCCGCAGCCGTTGGCACCGATCAGGCCGTAGCGGTGACCGTTGCCGAACTTGATGGAGACATTCTCGAACAGCGGCTTGGCGCCGAACTGCATGGTGATATTGGCGGTGGAGATCAATGAGGGATCCAGGTCAGTGCGTGAAAGGGGCGCGATTGTACCGGTTATCGCCGCCGCCCACACCCGCGCAACCTGAACTATGAGGTAACCGCAGATAGCAGCATCGCTAGGGGCTTATCCGGCGGCACGCCTACGAGGAGGCGCTGTAAACCCATCCCTGGGCGCTACCGACGCCATCCATGGCGTACGACCTCCTCTCCGACCTGCCCCCGGCGCCCCTAGCTCAAGTCAATTTCATTGATCAGTCTCTAGAGCAACAGCTCCCCTTCGATGGGCACGAAATGGCTGGCCGCGCGGATCAGCGAGTCGGCGGTGAGTCGCTCCACGCCGACCACCTCCACCGTCACGCCGTGGCGCTCGCGCATCCGCTCCACCAGCAGGTCGAAGTCACCGTCGCCGGAGACCAGCACCACCCGGTCGACCAGGGGCGCGGCCTCCATGGCGTCCAGGGCGATGCCCACGTCCCAGTCGCCCTTGGCGGATCCGTCACTGCGCTGGATATAGGGCTTTAGCTTCACCTCGAAGCCGATGCCTCGCAGGATGTCCTGGAACTGGCGCTGCTTGGGGTCTCCGCGGTCGATCGCATAGGCGTTGGCCACACACACCTCCCGGCCGGCGGCGAAGCTGGCCCAGAAGGCGTGGTAGTTGAAATGCCGACCGAAGGCCTGGCGCGTCGTGTAGTAGACGTTCTGCACGTCGACCAGGAGCGCGACGCGCTCCCGGTCGGCTTGCCGGGACGCCGCTACCACTCCTCGCTGGTCTCGCGCAGCGCGGCGATCTCGCGCTTGGCCTCGCGCACGCACTCGCTGAGCTCGTCGGCCAGCGACGGGGACCCCCCCACGGCGATGACGCCCGGGTTGCTGCGGCGACGGCGGGCCACGCCGTCGCTGCCATGCAGCGCCTCGAGCCTCGCGAGCAAGCCCGACAGCCAGCTGTCGGGCCGGCCTGCCAGTTCGCGCAGGCGTTGCAGCTCGGCAATGCCGGCCCCTTGCGGGCCGAGCAGCTCACGCCAGTCGTGGCGCTCCAGATGGGCGTGCTCGGTGACCTCGCGCAGCAGCGACTCCAGGGTCAGCTCGAGCAGAGCCAGGCACCCCTCTTCCGCCGCCATGCGACGCGCCTCGGCATGCTCGTCGTCCCCGCCGGGCAGGCCGAGCAGCAGCTCAGCCTGGTAGAGCAGCTGATTGGTGCGGGATCGCGGGGTCACTTGCGCTTGTCCTCGACGTGCCAGTTGCCGTTGTCGTAGGTGGCCTTCCAGCCGGTGGCCTTGCCGTCCTCATCGGTCATCACGAACTGCTCCTTCGCCTTGCGGGAGAAGCGGATCTGCGCCGGTCGGCCATCCGGATCCTCGCTGGGCGCGGTCAGGATATAGCGGTACTTCTCGGGCAACTCCTCGGCGTGCGCCTTGAGCTCCTTGACCAGCGGCGGGCGGGTCTCGCGGTTCTTGGGGAACTTGCTGGCCGCCAGGAAGAGGCCGCTGGCGCCGTCGCGCAGCACATAGTGGTCATCGACCTTCTGGCACTCGAGTTCCGGCATGGGGATGGGGTCCATCTTGGGCGGCGCCACCTCGCCGCTTCTGAGCAGCTTGCGGGTGTTCTTGCACTCGCTGTTGGTGCAGCCGAAATACTTGCCGAAGCGGCCGGTCTTGAGCTGCATCTCGCTGCCGCACTTGTCGCACTCGATGGTCGGCCCGTCGTAGCCCTTGATGCGGAACTTGCCCTTCTCGATCTCGTATCCGTCGCAATCCGGGCTGTTGCCGCAGATGTGCAGCTTGCGCGTCTCGTCGATCAGGTAGCTGTCCATGGCGGTGCCGCACTTGGGGCAACGGTGCTTGGCGCGCAGCGCATCGGTCTCGGCGTCCTCTCCCGCATCGGCCGCGACCGCCTCGTCGCCGGGCAGCAGATCGATGGTGGTCTTGCAGCGCTCCTTGGGCGGCAGGTTGTAGCCGGAACAGCCCAGGAAGACGCCGGTGGAGGCGGTGCGGATCTGCATCTTGCGCCCGCAGGTCGGGCAGTCGATGTCGGTGGGCACCGGCTGGTTGGGCCGCATGCCCTCCTCGCTCTCGGCCACGGAGAGTTCCTTGTGGAACTCGTCGTAGAAGGCATCGAGCAGTTCCTGCCAGTTGCGCTCGCCCTCGGCCACCTCGTCCAGGCTGTCCTCCATCCGCGCGGTGAAGGAGTAGTCCATCAGGTCGGGGAAGGACTCCTTGAGCCGCTCCGTGACGATGTCGCCGAGCTTCTCGGCATAGAAGCGGCGGTTCTCCAGCTTGACGTAGCCGCGGTCCTGGATGGTGGAGATGATCGCGGCGTAGGTGGAGGGCCGGCCGATGCCACGCTTCTCCAGTTCCTTGACCAGGCTCGCCTCGGTGTAGCGGGGGGGCGGCTTGGTGAAGTGCTGCTGGGGGTCGAGGCGCTCGAGGGACATGGGCGTGCCCTCGGCGAGGTCCGGAAGGGACTGGTCCTCGTCCTTGCGCCCCATGGGCTTCATCACTCGGGTATAGCCGTCGAACTTGAGCACGCGCCCCTTGGCCTTGAGCTCGAAGCCGTCGGCCTCCACGGTCAGGGTGCTGGAGAGGTACTCGGCGGGGGTCATCTGGCAGGCCACGAACTGGCGCCAGATCAGCTCGTAGAGTCGCTCGGCGTCGCGCTCCATGCCGGCGAGGTCGGTCGCCCGGCGACCGACCTCCGAGGGACGAATCGCCTCGTGTGCCTCCTGGGCGCCCTCCTTGCTGGAGTAGCGATTGGGCGCCTCGGGCAGGTAGCGCGCACCAAACTCCTCGCCGATGAACTCCCGCACGTTCTCCACCGCGTCCTTCGAGAGGTTGGTGGAGTCGGTCCGCATATAGGTGATGTAGCCGGCCTCGTAGAGGCGCTGGGCCAGGGTCATGGTCTTCTTCACCGAGAACCCCAGCCGGCCACTGGCCGCCTGCTGCAGCGTCGAGGTGATGAAGGGGGCGTTGGGCTTGGACCGGGTGGGCTTGTCCTCCCGCGCGGTGATCGCGAGGGTCGCCTCGCGCAGTGCCGCGATGCGCTCCAGGGTCTCGGCCTCGGAGGTCGGCCTGAAGGCCTTGCCATCCTGGCGGACGAGCTCGAACCGCACCGGGGTCGGGTCGTCGCCCTCCGGACGCAGGTCGGCGTGGACGTCCCAGAACTCCTCGGGGATGAAGACGTGGATCTCGCGTTCGCGCTCGACGATCAACCGGGTGGCGACCGACTGCACCCGGCCGGCGGAGAGGCCGCGGGCGATCTTGGCCCACAGCAGCGGCGAGAGCATGAAGCCCACCACCCGGTCGAGGAAGCGACGCGCCTGCTGGGCCTCGACCCGGGGGATGTTCAGGTGCCCGGGGGCCTGGAAGGCCTCCTGGATGGCGTTCTTGGTGATCTCGTTGAACACCACCCGCCGGTAGCGTTCCTCGTCGCCGCCGATGGTCTCGCGAAGGTGCCAGGCGATGGCCTCCCCCTCGCGGTCGAGGTCGGTGGCGAGATAGACCGCATCGGCCTTCTCGGCGAGCTTCTTGAGCTCGGCCACCACCTTCTCCTTGCCCGGCAGGATCTCGTAATGCGCCTTCCAGCCATGCTCGGGGTCGATGCCCATGCGCCGGATCAGCTGGTCGTGGGCCTTGCGCTTGCGATGCTCCGCCTTCTCCTCCGGCGACATCTTGCGGGTCTCCGCCGCCTGCCGGGCACGCTCCTTGGGATCCGAGGCCGTCTTGCCCGAGCCGCTGGTCGGCAGGTCACGGATGTGCCCCACGCTCGACTTCACGATGAAGTCGTTGCCGAGATACTTGTTGATCGTCTTCGCCTTGGCCGGCGACTCGACGATGACCAGTGACTTGCCCATAGTGCTCCACTGTGCTGATGGCGCCAGCGTGACGGCTCGCGCCAGACGGTATCGGCCCGCCCTCTGCGGCGGGTGAAAAATGCGCTTACCCTACCCCAGCGATCGGCTTCACGCCAGTCGGCCCCGGCGGGCGACTCCTTGAACCTAGACCGCGTGGCACCCGAACGACAAGGCGAGAACGCCGCCGCCTTCAACGACAACGCCCCCGCCGGGATGGGCGGGGGCGTGCCTTGACGACCGCTCTGGTCAGTTCTTGCCGGACTTGCGCGGCGTCCGACGCCGCGGCGTTCCGGAACCTGACGGCTTGCGCTTGCCGCCGGCCTTGGCCTGCCTCGGCGTCGACGGTGTCGCCGCTGCCTCCGGCGCCTTGGCGGCCTGGGGGGCTTTCTCGGCCGGCCGCGGCTCGGCGGCCGGTTCGCTGGCGGGCTCTGCCGATGCCGGCGCAGCCCCGGTCTCCGCCGTGGGCTCGGCCGATGCCGGCTCCGACGCTGCGGCGGTCTCCGCCGCGGGTTCGGGGGCCGGGCTCGCCTCCGGTGCCTCGGTGACGGGCTCCTGCGGAGCCGCCGTGACCGCCTCGGCCGTCGGGACGTCGGCATCCATGCTGGCGGGGACGTCATCGGCGGCAGTCTGCTCGGAGACCGACGCGTTCGCCGGCTCGGCGGCGGGCAGGGACTCCATCAGGCTCTCCACCTCGCGACGGGCCACCTCTCCGGCCTCGGCCAGGCTGGCGACCCGGGCCTCGGCATCGCGACGGGCCTCCTGCTCCTCCTGGGGCGCGCGCCGGATGGCCTGGCGGAACAGCCCCTTGATGCGTTCGAAGCGCTGTGCCGCATGCTCGCTGAGCTCGCCGCTGGCCGCCAGCACGTGCTCGATGTGCGCGAGGTGGCCGTCGATCTGAGCCGCGCTCTGCCCCTTCAGCAGGGTCGGCAGGCTCTCCAGCGCCGCTTCGCGGTCCTGCTTGAGGATGAAGAACTGCTCGCGCATCAGGTGCTTGAAGTCGGCCAGCTGGATGCCCGGCTCGAGCTCGGCACGCGAAGCGCGCAGCCGCTTGAAGTTGCGCTCGTCGGTGGCCGGCGCCCCGCCGAGGACGTAGATCACCGACCGCATGACCGCCTCATGGCTTCCGCCCTCGGCGATATGCGCCTGGACCTCGGCCCGGCGACGCTCGATGAAGCGGCGATGCTCCGGCTCGGCCCCCGGACGGCGGCGGTGCACATGCGCATCCCCGCCCAGGCCGACCATGGCCTGCAGCATCGGCTGGCCGTAGAAGTCCAGGAAGAAGCGCTCGCTGCTGCTGTCACGCAGGTCGCGCCAGGCGTTCAGGCCGCGCGTGACCTGATCGGACATGATGCCCTCCACGGCACGGAAGACGTTGTCCTCGTGGACCGGGTGGCGGTCGGCCCGCACCTTCTCGGCGAGCACCGGCACGGCGGTCATCAGCGGGTTGCGGTCGGACAGCAGGCGATAGCCCATGCGGCTGGGGTGCATGCGCCGCATCCACTTCGCCGACTCCGGCGTGGCGATGGCCTGGATCCAGGGCTGCACGAATTGCCGATAGAGCCCCAGGTTGATCTCGGAGATCCGCGCCACCGCGGCGAAGCGGGTGTCATCCTCCGGCCGATGCTGGACATCGCGGTCGAGCTCCTCGATGGTGCGCGGCGTGAACTCCAGCAGGTAGTCGCGCTCGATCAGCTCGGCGTCCTCCCGCTCGGCCGCGCTGGAGACGGTGGTCTCGTAGAGGCCAGGCGGCAAGACGTCGATGTAGTCCATGTTGGCGGTGAACTCGGCATGCTCCTTGCGGGAGACGCTGCCGGACACGAAGATGCCCAGGTGGCCAGTGGTGTCATGCACGCAATAGACGATGGTCTGTTCGTTGGCGATGACGTCCTCGACCCCCTCGTAGAGGTCGCGCACCCAGCCCAGCGCCTGGGGCGGCGGCGTGATGTCGTCACCGCGCGAACAGAACACCACCACCGGGGAGCGCACGTTGCGCAGGTCGATGCGGCGCCCGTCGGAGGTCACCAGCTGGGCGGTGGAGAGGCGGTTGCCGACGAAGAGGTTGTCGACGATGTACTGGATCTCGTCACCGCCGAGCACCACGTGGCCGCCCCACCAGCGCTCGAACTCCAGGTAGCGGTCGGCCTCGGTGTCGACCTGCGAGTAGAGCCGATACTGCTTGCTCCACCAGGTGTTGGCCGGGTTGAGGCGCTCGAAGTTCTGCACCAGCCAGGCGCCATCGAACAGCCCGGCCCCCAGGTCGCTGAACAGCGAGGTCATCCAGCTGCCGCCGGTCAAGCCGCCGGTATAACGCATCGGCGCCTTGCCGCGCTCGCCGGCCCAGTAGGAAAGCGGCGAGCCGGCGATCAGCAGCGGACCGAACAACTCGGGCTCCAGGGCCGCGGCCATCATGATCTGCCAGCCGGCCTGGCAGTTGCCGACCACCATGGGCTTCTCCGAGGTCTCGGGATGACGCTCGATGACGTGGCGCAGGAAGGCGACCTCGGCCTCCACCACGTCCTCGACGGTCTGTCCCGGGACCGGATAGGGCAGGAAGCCGATGAAGTAGCAGGGGTGCCCGGCGCGCAGGGCGACGCCGATCTCGCTGTCGGGCTTGAACCCGCCGATGCCCGGGCCGTGGCCGGCACGCGGGTCCACCACCACGAAGGGACGGGCCTGCAGGTCGATCTCCACCCCCTCGGGAGGCAGGATGCGCAGCAGCTCGTAATTCACCGGACGCGGGAGGTCCCGGCCATCCACCAGTACCTCGGCATCGAAGCCGAGGACATTGGGCTTGGTCTTCTCGATGTGCTCGAGATACTGGTTGCCCCGCTGGCGCATGACGTCCATGAAGAGCACGCTGCGTTCCAGGGTGTCTCGCCAGTAGTCACAGGCCGCGCGTCCGAAACCGAACGGATCCATGAAGGGCAGCACGCTGGCTGCAGGAGTCGGTATCAGGGGATTCATTATCAGCTCCAGGGTTGCTCGGTGCCGGGATACCCGAGGCACCGATGCATGAAAACGGGCTTTGCTGCAATGCAATATAGCGCATCAGAGCGTGCGCTGCGAGGATCTTGTGCCGGCGCTCAGGGCAGGCGTGCCGCCGCCTCCCGCGCGCCGAGCAGCTCCACCAGGGCCCGGCGCCCGCGTCGCCAGGCCACCTCGGGGCGACGCCCCCAGGCCAGCAGGCCGGCCTCGCCATCCTCGGCGAGACGGTCCAGCCGAAGCCCCGGACCGCCGCTGAAGCAGGCCTCCCTCGGCAGGGGGAATCGCCACAGCAGGGCATGCCCTCTGGCCTCGAGCATCGCCTGTCGCTGCCGGAGCGGCTCGCCCGCGGCAAGCCGGAGCTGTTCGACCAGGGGATCGAGGCCGATGAGCGCCTCGTCGAGGGCCTCGGTGCCGACTAGGCCCGGCGACAGGCCCTCGACGCCGATGCGATTGCCGGCCACCCGGAAGCTGACCACCACCAGGCCGACGAGTCCCAGGCCGGACACCCCCTGCACCGCCAGCCGCCCAAGGTAGCAGCGCTGTTCGGGCGTCAGCCAGGGGACCGGCGACAGCGCCAGTCCGGGCCAGGGGACATGGTGCACGCCCAGGTGCACGACGCGGCCCCGGGCGTCGGCCAGCACCGCGACCCGCACCTGGCGGCCCTCCTCCTCGCCGGAGGAGAGCGGCAGACCCGAGGCGCGCATCCGCTGACGCACGGCCGCCCGATCGACCATGGCCGTCAGCAGGGCCGTGCCGGGGGCGATCAGGCGCAGCCCGGCCCGACCACAGGCCTCGTCGAGCGCCACCTGGTCCTCGGCGCCGGCCTTGCCCGGATGCAGGGCGTCGCACCCCAGGGCCCGTGCCCGGGCCACCAGGGCCTCGGGCTCCCCCTCGGCCAGGCAGGCCTGGATGCCGAGCTCGTCGCAGGCCTGCTGCAGGCGCAGGCCCACCAGCCCTCCGGCGGCGACCAGCAGGCGCGACAGCGGACGCTCAGAGGGCCGCGACATGGCGAGCCCCCGGCACGGCGGGTAGCGATGGAAGGCCACAATCAAGCGGTGCTAGCATGTCGTCAGACCCTCAGGGACCGACACGCGTGCCGCCGGCGGACCGATCGACCATGACCACCCCCAAACTGCTCAACCGCCTGACGTTTCGCCAGCTGCAGGTCTTTCGCGCCGTCTATGAGCAGCACTCCTATTCCCGTGCGGCCGAGGCCCTGGGGCTGACCCAGCCCGCCGTGAGCGCCCAGATCCGCCAGCTCGAGCAGGCCATCGGCCAGCCGTTGTTCAAGTACGCCGGACGCACCCTGCACCTGCTGCCCGCCGCCGATGCCCTGGCCGCCTCGACCCGGGCGATCTTCGGGCAGGTCTCGCGCCTGCAGATGACACTCTCCGACATGGACGGGACCATCAGCGGCGAGCTCAACCTCGCCGCGGTGTCCACGGCCCAGTATGTGGTGCCCCACCTGCTGGCCCGCTTCCGCGCCCACTATCCCTATGTCCAGGTGCGCCTGCGGGTGTGCAACCGCAGCCAGGCACTGGTGCGGCTCGCCGAGCGGCGCGACGACCTGGTGATCATGGCGCGCGTCCCCGAGGATGACGAGCTCACGTTCATGCCGATCCTCGATAACGAGATGATTCCCGTGGTCTGGCCGGGCCATCCCCTGCTCGATGCCGACCGGCCCACCCTGGAGGACTTCGCGCGCCACTACGTGCTGATGCGCGAGCCTGGCTCCGGGGTGCGCAGCGCCTTCGAGGAGCGGGCCGCCGAACAGGACGTGACCCTGTCCCACGCCATCGAGCTGGGCACCAACGAGGCGGTCAAGCAGGGTGTGATGGCGCAGCTGGGGGTCGCCGTGCTGCCCCGCCTCGCCGTCCGGCTGGAGATCGAGGCGGGCCTGCTGGCGCCCCTCGACCTGCCGGGCTTCCCGCTGCGTCATTCCTGGTGCACGGTTCACCCGAGGGACCACTTCCCCACCCCGGTCACCGAGTTGTTCCTGCGCTTCGTGCGCGACCACCTCGACGAGCTCCACGAGCACTTCGCCGCGCCCCCCAGCCCGATGCCGAGCCACGGCGTCGACTGCCTGCCGGTGACGGCCTACTGACGGCCGCCTCAAAGGGCGTCGGGTCGCGGTCCAGGTGTCCAGGAGAGTGGTGCCTGTGGTACTTTATCAGCTTGAGAACCACGTATCATTCGACGTGCCAGGCTGCCTGGAAACGCCGATCGACGCGCGCCCGGTGGACCCGCTGCAGCGCCGTCCCGGTGAAGACAGCCGGCGAGCAGAGAGGCTCACAGCTATGAGCGACACCCCCTCCCAACGTGTCTCCAGCGGCGAGAAATACCGCAACGACCATGGCACGGCAGCCATCAAGGACGGCATGAAGGTCCGTCGGCAGGTCGAGGAAGGCGGCGCCACGGGCCGCAAGCCGAAGTGGCTGCGCGCCCAGATCCCCGGAGGCGAACGCTTCGAGGCGGTCAAGAAGAACGTGGACACCCATCGGCTGAGCACCGTCTGCGCCGAATCCCACTGCCCCAACCAGGGGGAATGCTGGAGCAACGGCACCGCGACCATCATGCTGATGGGCTCGGTCTGCACCCGCGCCTGTCGCTTCTGTGCCGTGGACACCGGCAACCCCAGGGGCTGGCTGGACGCCGAGGAGCCGGAGAACACCGCCCGGTCCGTGGAGCTGATGGGGCTGCGCTACATCGTGCTGACCTCCGTGGACCGCGACGACCTGCCCGACGGCGGCGCCACCCACTATGCCGACTGCATCCGGGCCATCAAGGCCCGCACCCCCGAGGTGGTCGTCGAGGCGCTGACCCCGGATTTCGACGCCGAGCCCTCGGCGATCGAACGGGTGGTGGACTCGGGCCTCGAGGTCTTCGCCCAGAACGTCGAGACCGTGGAGCGGCTGACCGGGCGGGTGCGCGATCCGCGGGCCGGCTACCGCAAGACCCTGGACGTGCTGGCCCACGCCAAGCGCCATCGCCCCGAGGTCATCACCAAGACCAGCCTGATGCTGGGCCTCGGCGAGACCGAGGAGGAGATACTGGCGACCTTCGACGACCTGCGCGCCATCGGCGTGGACATCGTCACCCTGGGGCAGTACCTGCGCCCCACGCGCAACCACCTGCCCGTGGAGCGCTGGGTCACCCCGGAGGAGTTCGAGCGCTATCGCGTGCTGGGCCTGGAAAAGGGCTTCATGGAGGTGCCGTCCGGCCCCCTGGTGCGCTCCAGCTACCGGGCCGATCGGGTCTTCGAGAAGAACAACCTCGGCCTGGCGGCTCCCGCCGAGGTGCCCGGCCAGGCGCCCGATCCGAACCGCATCGACGCCGTCAACGTCGGCTGAACGCCGGCGGAGCGCCCGACAGAAGACGCCCCCATCGCTTGCGCGGTGGGGGCGTCTCGTCTTGTGCGGGGGAGGCCGGGGTCGTGGACGACGAGCGTCGAACCGGCTAGGCGGTGGCGGACCGGCTCGGGTCGCCCTCGGCGAGTTCGCGGCCCAGCTCGCGGGCCAGGCAGCGGGCCAGCGCCAGGCCGGCCGCCTCCGCCGAGGGAGCGTCGTCGACCAGGTCGGCGAGGCGCGTCATGGCCAGGCCGGCATAGCCGCAGGGGTTGATCCGCTGGAAGGGCGAGAGGTCGCCGTCGATGTTGAGGGCCACCCCGTGGAAGCTGGCACCGCGGCGGATCCTGAGCCCCAGGGAGGCGATCTTGGCCTCTCCCACGTAGACCCCGGGCGCATCGGGACGGGCATGGGCCTCGACTCCATGCACGGCCAGCAGGGCGATCACCGCCTGCTCCAGGGCGCTGACCAGGTCGCGAACCCCCAGGCGGGCGCGTCGCACGTCGAGCAGCGGGTAGAGCACCACCTGGCCGGGCCCGTGATAGGTCACCTGGCCACCCCGGTCAGTGGCAACCACCGGGATGTCGCCGGGCATCAGCAGGTGCTCGGGCTTGCCGGCCTGCCCCTGGGTGAAGACCGGTTCGTGCTCCACCAGCCAGAACTGGTCGGGTGTCCCGGCATCACGGCCATCGGTCAGGTCCCGCATGGCCTGCCAGACGGGGGTGTAGGACCGGCGCCCCAGGCGATGCAACTCGATCGGCGCCGTGCTGTCGAGCGTCATCACACCACCATGTGCACGCGGCCGGTGGCCTTGAGCTCGTCGAAGAGGGCCTTGAGCTGCACCTCTCCCGTGGCACGGATCGTCAGGCGGACCGACTGGAAGCGACCGTTGCGGCTCGGGACCACCTGGATGCCGACGGCGTCGAAGCCGGGGTCGTGACGGACGACGATCTGGCAGACCGTGGCGGCAAAGTCATCGGCGGCGTCGCCGACGACCTTGATGGGATAGTCGCAGGGGAAAGTGATCTTCGGCGACCTGCCGCCCGCCCGGGGACCGGGCTTGCGAAGATCGCGCAGGGAATTGTCGTTCATGCGCGCGTCCGGCTGGAGAGTATGCCCCCATTCTACTCAAGGCGAGGGCCGCGACCAACCTGGCAGCCCCGAGGGCGCCACCTCAGACGCGCCGTCCCGGAGAGCGCCCTCACTCCCGCGGCCCTGTCCGAGGGAAGAGGACGCCCGGGCCCGATCAGTCGAACCAGCCACCGATCAGGTTGGTGAAGAACCGCTGCACCTGGTCGATCAGCCGCTTGAAGAAGCCGCCCTCCTCGATGCCTTCCAGGGCGACCAGCGGGCGTTCGCCGACCACCTCGTCCCCCTGGCGCACCTCCATGGTGCCCACCCTGTCGCCGGCCGCGATGGGCGCGGTCAGGTCACTCTGGATGTCGAGCTTGGCAGTGAGCTCTCCGTCGCGGGCCCGGGGCACCGTCATGACGACGTTGCTGTCGACGCCGACCCGCAGCTCGTTCTTGTCGCCGCCCCAGACCCGAGGCGTGTTGAGCACGGCGCCGGCGTCGTAGAGCTTCAGCGTCTCGTAGTAGCGGAAGCCGAAGCTCAGCAGCTTCTGGGATTCCTGGGCGCGAGCCTCGTCGGAATCGGTGCCCATGACCACGGAGATGAGCCGCATGTCGTCACGCTCGGCGGACGCGACCAGGCAGTAGCCGGCGGCCTCGGTCCAACCAGTCTTCAGGCCGTCGACGCTGGCGTCGCGCCACAGCAGGCGATTGCGGTTGGGCTGCTCGATGCCGCCGTAGGTGAACTCCTTCTGGCGATAGATCCGGTAGTGGTCCGGATAGTCGTTGATGATGTGCTGGGAGAGCAGCGCCAGGTCACGGGCCGAGGAGTAGTGGTTGTCGTCGGGCAGCCCGGTGGCGTTGATGAAGTTGGTGTTGTGCATGCCCAGGCGGGTCGCATGCTGGTTCATCAGGTCGGCGAAGGGGCGCTCGCCACCGGCCAGGTATTCGGCCATGGCCACGCTGGCATCGTTGCCGGAGACGATGATGATGCCGTGCAGCAGCTCGCTGACCGGCACCTGCTCGCCGACCTCGATGAACATCTTCGAGCCGCCCGTCCGCCAGGCCTTCTCGCTGATCGGCACCAGGTCGGCGGAGGTGATGTTGCCCTGGTCGAGCTCACGCTCCACGAGGTAGGCCGTCATCAGCTTGGTCAGGCTGGCGGGCGAGAGCCGCTCGTCGGCATTGTGCTCGGCCAGGACCCGGCCGCTGTCGGCATCCATCAGGATCCAGGAGCTGGCGGCCAGCTGAGGCGGCGACGGAATCATGGTCTGCGGCGCGGGAATCACCTGGGCCGAGGCCTGTGACGCGACCAGCAGCAGGCTGGCCAGCAGGAACGGCAGCAGCCGGCAGCGGCGGAGGAAAGACGTGGATCTCATGGCAAGGGTTCTCATCGGGTGCATAGCGGGGATTCGGTAAGGGGACGCCGACTCAGTCGGCATCGTTGACGATGAAGGCCTGGGCGAAGCCGGCCCGGCGCAACTGTTCGCGGACCGGCTCCACCTGGCCCGCCGGATCCAGCGGGCCGACCTGGACACGGTAAAGGCCCGTGGCGCTGGCCACGCGCACGGGCCGGGCGATCTCCTCCTCGAGGCGGGACTGCAGGGCCCGTGCCCCTTCCGCGGAGCCCAGGGCGGCCACCTGCAGGAAGACGCCGCCCGGAGCGGCCTCCGCCGCCACCGGGGAGGATGTCACGCCGGGCGCCTCGACCCGCTCGGACGCGTCGCTGGCGGCCTGGCGCCCGGCGCTGCCGTTCTCGGCGATCCAGCGCTCCACGTCGATGGCCTCCACCCTCACCCGGCCGGTCCCTCGCTTCAGGATGCCCAGACGGGCGGCCGCCGCATAGGAGAGATCGATCTCGCGCTCGCTGTGGAAGGGGCCACGATCATTGACCCGGACGATCGCCGAGCGACCGTTGTCGAGACTGGTGACCCGGACGAAGCTCGGCAGCGGCAAGGAGCGATGGGCGGCGCTCATCTTGTACATGTCGTAGATCTCGCCGTTGGACGTCGCATAGCCGTGAAACTTCTCGCCGTACCAGGAGGCCCGGCCGTCACGACGGTACCCGCTGGCATCCGCCATGACCTCGTAACGCTTGCCCCATACCTCGTAGGGGGACTTGTTGCCGCCCCGGGAGCGTGGTTCGCGTTGCGGCACCGCGTCGGGCACCCGGGCGACGTCCGGGGGATCCTCGGGATAGGCATCCCCGGCCAGCGCATATCGCTCCCCGCCGCCGGTGGCCGTCGGGGTCGACCCGGCCGTCTCGCCGGTGGAGGGCCGCGGGCCGCCACCGCTGGCGGCACAGCCGGCCAGCAGGAGCAGCACGCCGAGGGCAACCAGGGTGCGTGTCATGAGGCCTCCTCCGGGGTGGTGTCCGTGGCCTCGAGCCAGTCAGGCTCGCGGCCCCGCGCCTCGGCGATCGCCTCGGCCAGCTCGATCACAGCCATGGCATAGAGGTGGCTGTGGTTATAGCGGGTGATCACGTAAAAGTTGTGCTCGCCGAGCACGTAGCGCCACCGATCCTCCCCCTCCTCCAGCGCCACCGGCAGCAGGCGATGGTCGTCGTCCAGCACATCCGGGACCTCGAGACCCGCCGCGGCGACTTCCGCGGCCGGCACCGCGGGCGGACGCGCGGCGCGATTGAACTCGATGCCGTCGGGCGGCACGGCAGGCCCCTCGGCCTCGTGATAGAGGGGTTCCTCCGGGCGCCAGCCATGTTCGGCGAAGTAGTTGGCCACGCTGCCGATGGCATCCACCGGGTTGTCCCACAGGTCGCGCAGGCCGTCATCGTCGAAGTCCACCGCAAAGGCACGATAGCTGGTCGGGATGAACTGCGGATAGCCCATGGCCCCGGCGTAGGAGCCCATCAGGCTGCCGGGGGCCCGTCCCTGCCGGAAGGCGATCTCCAGGAAGGCCGCCAGTTCCCCCCGGAAGAAGCGGCCCCGGCTGGGGTGATGGAAGGCCAGGGTCGACAGGGAGTCCAGGACACGGTGGCGACCGGTCACCTCGCCGTAGCGGGTCTCGACGCCGAGGATGGCGGCGATCACCTCCGCCGGCACGCCGAACTCGGCCCGGGCACGCTCGAAGGCCGCCCGGTGGGCCTCGATGAAGGCCACCCCGTTGGCGATGCGCGGGGCGTCGAGGAAGATGTTCCGATACTCGTGCCAGGTCAGGCGACGTTCGGCGGCCCCCGCCATGGCATCGAGCACCGGCTGGCGGAACTCGGCCTCGGCCAGGGCGTCCTCGAGCCAGTCGCGGTCGATCCCCCGGCCGGCGAGCTCCTCCACCAGCTGCCGCGCCTCGGCGTGGCGCTGCGGATCGAAGTCGGCCGCCGGCAGGCTGGAGGTGCCGCATGCCAGCAGCAGCCCCCCGAACCAGGCCATCCAGCGTTTTCCCTGTGGTAACGACACCGTCATCGCAGCTCTCCCTGAGTCGTGTCGGCTGCCTATCGCGGCAACAGGCGGCGGTGGGCATTCACGGCCATGAGAATACCGAAACCCGCCATCAAGGTCACGCTGGAGGTCCCGCCATAGCTGACCAGAGGCAGCGGGACGCCGACCACCGGCAGGATCCCGCTGACCATGCCCACGTTGACGAAGACGTAGATGAAGAAGGTCAGGATGATGCTTCCCGCCACCAGCCGACCGAAGGTCTCCTGGGCGGCCCCGGCGAGCCACAGCCCCCGCCCGACGATCAGCAGGTAGAGCAGCAGGAAGGCCAGCATCCCCACCAGCCCGAACTCCTCGCCCAGCACTGCCACGATGAAGTCGGTATGGCGTTCGGGCAGGAACTCCAGCTGGGACTGGGTGCCCTGCAGCCACCCCTTGCCCCAGAAGCCGCCGCTGCCGATGGCGGTGGTCGACTGGATGATGTTCCAGCCAGCACCCAGCGGGTCGCTCTCCGGGTCGAGGAAGGTCAGCACGCGCTGGCGCTGGTAGTCGTGGAGGTTCATCCACAGCAGCGGCAACGCCGCCGCCGCCAGCGCACCGCAGAACAGGATGAAGCGCCAGGAGAGCCCGGCCAGCACCACCACGAGCACCCCCGCCGTCGCCACCAGCAGCGAGGTGCCGAGATCGGGCTGCCGGGCGATCAGCGCCACGGGCAGGCCGATGATCACCGCACAGACGACGAGGTCACGCCAGCGCGGAGGAAGGACCTGGCGGCTCAGCCAGGCGGCCACCATCATCGGCATGGCCAGCTTCATCAGCTCGGAGGGCTGGAAACGGATCACCCCGGGAATCACCAGCCAGCGCTGGGCGCCCATGCCCATGTCGCCGATCAGCTCCACCGCCACCAGCATGGCCACCCCCGCCAGATAGACCAGGGGCGTCCAGCGCAGCAGGGTCGTCGGCGACAGCTGGGCGAGCCCGGCCATCACCACCAGGGCCACGCCGAAGCGGATGGCCTGGGCGGTGACCACCGTCATGCGCTGGCCGCTGGCGCTGTAGAGCACCACCAGGCCCGCCAGCATCAGCACCAGCAGCATGCCGAGCAGCCAGGGATCGAGATGGACCCGCTCCCAGACGCTGCGGCGGCGGGCGATGCCGCTCAACGAGGGTTTCACGGGGTAGCGACGCAGGCCCCGTGTCAGTTCACTCCAGATCATCGGTCACTCCCCCGCCACGCGTTGATCCTCACGCTCGAGCACCTCGCGCACTTCCTCGGTGTCCGGGGCCTCGTCCTCGAGCAGCCAGGCATCGGTCATCGCCTTGGCCAAGTGCGCGGCATGGGAACTGCCCCCGCCGGCGTTCTCGACGATCACCGCCACGGCGATCTCGGGCTCCTCCACCGGCGCGAAGGCCATGAACAGCGCATGGTCGCGCAGCCGTTCCTTGAGTTCGTCGGCGTTGTACTTCTCGTTCTGGCCCAGGGAAAAGACCTGGGCGGTGCCGGACTTGCCGGCCATCCGGTACTGGAGGTCCTTGCCGATCCGACGCGCCGTCCCCTCACGCCCCGACACCACCTTCTCCATGCCGGAGAAGACATGGCCCCACCACCCCTCGTTGCTGAGCTCGATGTCCGTGGGGGTGTCCGGCAGGTCGACGGGGACCTCCTCCTCGCCGATGCGGCGTGCCAGGCGAGGCTCCACCCACTGGCCACGGTTGGCCAGCACCGCCGTGGCCGTCGCCAGCTGCAGCGGGGTCACCTGCAGGTAGCCCTGGCCGATCCCCACGGAGAGCGTCTCGCCGGGATACCAGGGCTGGTTGAAACGGCCGCGCTTCCAGTCACGGGAGGGCATCAGTGCGTCGCTCTGGCCATAGACATCATGGGCGACCCGCTGGCCGAAGCCGAAGGCGGTCAGGTTCTCGTGGATGCGATCGATCCCCAGCTCATGGGCCAGGGAATAGAAATAGGTGTTGTTGGAAACGGCCAGGGCCCGCTCCAGATCGACCCGGCCGTGGCCCCAGCGCAGCCAGTTGCGGTAGCGCCGCGAGTCGTTGGGCAACTGGAAGTAGCCGGGGTCGTAGATCACCTCGCTCGGCGTGATCGCGCCCTCCTTGAGGCCGGTGATGGCCATGAACGGCTTGATCGTCGAGCCAGGCGGGTAGTGGCCGCGGATGGCACGGTTGTAGAGCGGCAGGTCGAGGTTCTCCTGCAGCGCCCGGTAGGAGGCGACGTCGATGCCGGTGACGAACTGGTTGCTGTCGAAGCCCGGCACCGAGGCCATGGCGAGAATCTCGCCGGTGGGGGGCGCGATGGCCACGATGGAGCCGCGGCGCCCATCGAGCAGCTCCACGGCGAGCTTCTGCAGTTCGCTGTCCAGGGTCAGGGTCAGGTCGCGTCCCGGCACCGGGTCGGTGTGACCAAGCTCGCGCAGCACCCGTCCGCGGGCATTGGTCTCCACCTTCCGCAGCCCCGCCTGGCCGTGCAGCACGTCCTCGTAGAAGCGCTCCACCCCGGTCTTGCCGATGAAGTGGGTGCCGGCATAGTTGCCCGCGTCCAGTCCCGCCAGTTCCTCGGCATTTATCCGGCCCACGTAGCCCAGGGCATGCACCATGGTCTCGGCGTCGGGGTAGTAGCGCAGCAGCTGAGCCTGGACCTCCACGCCGGGCAGGCGATGGCGGTTGACCGCCAGGCGGGCGATCTGCGACTCGTCGAGGTCGCTCATCAGCAGCGCCGGCTGGAAGGGGCGCTGGCGCTGTCGCGAGCGGACCCGGAAGGCCTCGGCCTCCTCCCCGGGGAGCTCCAGCAGGTCGACCAGCAGCGCCAGGGTGGCGTCCAGGTCATCCACCCGCTCGCGCACCAGGGTCAGGTTGTAGGTAGGACGATTCTCGGCCAGCAGCACCCCGTTGCGGTCATAGATCAGCCCGCGGGTGGGCGGCAGCGGCTCGACCCGCACCCGGTTCTTCTCGGAGCGGGTGCTGTAGACCTCGTGCTGCACCACCTGCAGGTAGAACAGCCGCCCGCCCAGCAGCCCCGTCAGGGAGACCACCACCAGCACGGCCAGCAGCGAGCGCATCCGGAACAGGCGCAGCTCCTGTTCCGGGTTCTTCAGGGTATCGCGACGGCGACGCATGCTCGGACATGACCTCGGGATGATGAAGCGGAAGCGCCTTCCTGCGATCGATGTCAGGGCCTTCCGCGGTGATCGAGAATACCGTCTTCAGCGGTGATAGGGGTGGCCGACCAGCAGGGTCCACGCCCGATAGAGCTGCTCGGCGAGCAGGATGCGCACCAGCGGGTGCGGCAGGGTCAGCGGCGAGAGGGACCAGCGCTGGTCGGCGCTGGACGAGAGGGACGGCTCCAGGCCGTCGGGACCGCCCACCAGCAGCACCACGTCACGCCCCTCGAGGCGCCAGGCATCGGCCTCGCGGGCCAGCTGCTCGGTGCTCCAGGCCTTGCCGCCGACCTCCAGGGCGACGAGGTGCTCGCTGCCCCTGAGGCGGGCACGAATGCGCTCGCCTTCGAGGGCCATGGCCCGGGTCACGTCGGCGTTCTTGCCCCGCTGCCCAGGCGCGATCTCTTCCACCTCCAGGGTGAAGTCGCGCGGCAGGCGCTTGCGATACTCCTCGACACCGCGACTCACCCAGTCGGGCATCTTCGTGCCCACCGCCAGCAGGCGGACCCTCATGAGCTGTGCTCGACCCGCGACTCGGCGTCGCTTGGCAGGTCGGCCCAGAGCCGCTCGAGGTCATAGAGCTGGCGGGTCTCGGGCAGCATCACGTGGACCACCAGGCTGCCGAGATCGACCAGCACCCAGTCGGCACCGTTCTCGCCCTCGACGCCCAGCGGCGCCATGCCCTGGTCCTTGGCCGCCTGGACCACGTTGTCGGCCAGCGCCGCCACATGGCGCGTGGAGGTGCCGGTGGCCACCACCATCCGGTCGGTCACGCTGGTCAGTCGTGAGACATCCAGGACGGCGATGTCCTGGGCCTTGAGGTCCTCCAGTGCGTCGATCACCAGAGTCTTGAGTGCGTCGATATGCATAACCCTTCGTATCTGCCCTTCGTCAGCGGGAAATCGTTGCCCCCATTGTACCGGCTCGACGCGCCGCTGGGCAGCACTCAGCCATGCCGATAGAGTCCCCGCGACAGGATGTGCGCCTCAACCGCCTCGGGCAGCAGGTAGCGCACGCTGCGACCGGCCGCCAGGCGGCGGCGCACCTCGGTGGCCGAGATGGCCATGCGCGAGGGCAGCCGCAGGCGCAGCAGCCCGCCGGCCGGGCGGGCCATCAGCGTCTCGACGCCCCCTACCTCTCGACCGGCCAGCAGCTCGCGCAGCGCCGGCGGCAGGGCCGACTCGTGGTCCGGGCGGTCGATCACCACCACATGGGCCAGGGCGAAGAGGCGCTCGGGCTCGTGCCAGTCGGCCAGGCGCAGGAAGGCGTCGTGGCCCAGCGCCATCACCAGCCTGGCCTCGCGACCGTATTGCTCTCGCAGCGAGGCCAGGGTATCGGCACTGTAGGAGGGTCCCTCGCGCTCGAGCTCCCGGGGGTCGGCCAGCAGCCCCGGGGTGTCGCCGATGCCCAGGCGCAGCAGCGTCAGGCGCTCGGCGGGC
The DNA here is from genome assembly GCF_001886615.1 of Halomonas aestuarii. Taxonomy (NCBI): domain Bacteria; kingdom Pseudomonadati; phylum Pseudomonadota; class Gammaproteobacteria; order Oceanospirillales; family Halomonadaceae; genus Halomonas; species Halomonas aestuarii. Next base: position 3,007,344 of record NZ_CP018139.1, on the reverse strand, counting down.
GAGATCCGGGGCTCCCCCCGCAGGGGGGGCATGGCCGCGGGCACCATGTGCACGCGGTCGAGCGAGAGCGCCTCGTGGAGCTCCACCGCACTGCGCAGGTGCCCCAGGTGGACCGGATCGAAGGTCCCGCCCAGCATGGCCAGGCGGGGCGGGTCCGAGGGATCGATGCCGGCGCTGACGGGCAGGCCCGCCTCGCTCACCGGCGCACCTGGCCGTCGCCGAGCACCACATACTTGCGGGTGGTCAGCCCCTCGAGCCCCACGGGGCCGCGGGCATGCAGCCGATCGGTGGAGATGCCGATCTCCGCCCCCAGGCCGTACTCGAAACCGTCGGCGAAGCGGGTGGAGGCGTTGACCATCACCGAGCTGGAGTCCACCTCGGCCAGGAAGCGTCGCGCCAGGCCGTAGGACTCGGTGACGATCGCGTCGGTGTGGCGCGAGCCGTAGCGCTCGATGTGGGCCATGGCGTCATCGATGCCGTCCACCACGCGGATCGACAGCACCGGCGCAAGATACTCCGCGTGCCAGTCCGCCTCGGTGGCTTCGATGATGTCGACGAGGATCGCCCGGGTGCGCGCGCAGCCACGCAGCTCGACGTGGTGCTCGGCATAGGCGCCGGCCAGCCTCGGCAGCAGGGTCTGCGCCACCGGCTCATCGATCAGCAGCGTCTCCATGGTGTTGCAGGTGCCATAGCGGTGTGTCTTGGCATTCACCGCGATGGCCAGGGCCTTGTCGAGGTCCGCACTGGCGTCGACATAGACGTGGCAGACGCCGTCGAGGTGCTTGATCACCGGCACCCGGGCCTCCCGGGTGATGCGCTCGATCAGCGACTTGCCGCCGCGCGGGATGATCACGTCGACGTATTCCGGCATGCTGATCAGGCGCCCCACGGCGGCGCGGTCGGTGGTGGCCACCACCTGCACTGCGCCCTCGGGCAGGCCGGCACGGGCGAGCCCGGCACGGATGCAGGCGGCGATGGCGGCGTTGGACTCGCGGGCCTCGGAACCCCCGCGCAGGATGGCCGCGTTGCCCGATTTCAGGCAGAGGCTCGCCGCCTCCATGGTGACGTTGGGGCGCGACTCGTAGATGATGCCGATGACCCCGAGGGGGACGCGCATCTGGCCGACCTGGATGCCGCTGGGGCGCGAGCGCAGGCCGTCGATCTCGCCGACCGGATCCGGCAGGGCGGCCACCTGGGAGAGCCCCTCGATCATGGCATCGAGACGCGCGTCATCGAGGGCCAGGCGGTCGAGCAGGGCCGCGTCCAGGCCGCTCTCGCGCCCCCGGGCCAGGTCGCGGGCGTTGGCCGCCAGCACGTCCTGGCGCGCGTCCTCGAGATGCTCGGCCATGGCCAGAAGCGCGGCGTTCTTGGCCGCCGTGTCGACCCGTCGCATGCGGGTCGCCGCCTCACGGGCCGCCAGACCGAGGCGCTGCATGTAGGTGTCGACATCCGCGATGTCAGGGGTGGCGGTATCGAGATCCGAGCGGGAGGCTTGAGCTGTCATGCCGTTGCGTGTCTCCTGGGGCCGGCCTCCCCCGACAGGGGCTGCACCGGCGTATACTGTGCCGAAAGACGGGAAGGGAATCATACTAAGCCACCATGCAGACCAAGTACAAAAGCGGCCTGCTGCGCGGCAATCTGCTGATCGCCGCGGTGCTGATGGCCCTGCTGGCCGCCACGTCGCCCATCCTGACCGACACCCTGCTGATGTGCCTGGCCGCGGCCTGGCTGGCCACTACCGCGCTGCTGATGGCCTTCAGCCATCGCCGCCCCGCCCTGGTGCCCTGGCAGCTGCTGCCCAGCCTGCTGCTGGCGGCCCTGCTGTGGGTGGAGCCCGGCCGGCATGTCACCTGGCTGTGGGCCTGGGCCATCCTGGTGGTGCTTCCCCAGCCCCGCTGGATCCAGCTGCTGCAGCTCCCGCTGGCCCTGGCCACCTGGTGGCCGCTGAGGGAGCTGCTGGGACTCGAGCAGTGGGCCCTGACCGGCCTGATGCTGGCGGCCCTGATGCTGCTGGGCTTCTCCCGGGCGCTCGACCTGCGCGCCCTGCGCCTGAGCGCCCTGGAGCGAGCCCGTCTGGTTCCCGGCCTCCCACTGTGGCCCGGCACCCGACTGCCGGGCGATCTTGCCCTCGAACGCCGGCGCTGCCTGCGCGAAGGGGTGCATGCCGAGCTGCTGCTCCTGCATGCACCGCGGCATCGCTGCTGGTCACTGGCCCAGCGGCTGTGCCGCATGACCCACAGCTTCGAGCCCTGCTACCGGCTCGACCCGACCACCCTGGCCGCGCTGCTGACCAGCCGCAACCGTCGCGAGGCCGATGAGCGTCGCGAGCTGCTGTGGCACTACCTGGAGGCCCGCGGGCCGGCCCGGGCGATTCCCCTGACCGGCCTGGCCTCCCTGGACGACGAACGCCAGGCCCTGGCCCGCCAGCCTGCCGGCCTCCAGGTGACCGGGGGGCCGTCCCATGCCTGATCGGCAATACCGCCTCTCGCGGCTCTTCACTCTGTGGTACGCCGGCGGCGCCCTGTTGCTGATGGGCATGGCCCTGTGGCTCTACCTGATGGGCGAATACCAGCGCATCCCCCTGCCGGCCGCCCTGACCCTGCTGATGCTGGTGGCTACCCTGCTGAGCGCGTCGCGCGAGGATCACTCGCGGCTGGCCGCCTACCTGGCGCTGATCAGCGGCTACCTGCTGATCGCCGTCGAGCTGCCCCAGCAGTCCGGCCTGCCGTCACTCTGGGTGGGCCTGCCCCCCGTGCTGACCCTGCTGCTGCTGCCGCTGGCGCCGGCCATGCTGCTCAACCTCTCGCTGACGCCGGTCTGGCTGGCGCTGCTCGGCCGGGGCGAACTCGACAGCCAGCTGCTGCTGGGCTACCTGAGCCTGGTGGTCGTGGCGGCCCTGATTCCCTGGGAGCAGGTCCGCCAGCACGCCCTGCTCAGGGCCACCGACCCCCGCGACCCAGAGTGCGCGGCCGCCGGGCGCGGAACCCTGCACGAGCGGCTGGCCAGCGAGGTCGAGCGTGCCGGGCTGCTCGGCCAGCCCCTGGCCGTGCTGCTGATCCACCTGCCCCAGCTGGACATGGCCGACGAGCAGTTCGGCCACACCGCGCGACAGGCCCTGCTGGACGCCCTCTGCCAGGCGGTGGCCAGCCGCAGCCGCGACCACGACATCCTGGGCCGGGAGGGCCCGGCGGACTTCTGGCTGGTGATGCCGGACACCAGCCAGAGCGGTGCCCTGCTGGTGCAGCAGCGACTCGACCAGGCCCTGGGGCAGGTCACCCTGATGGACACCGGCCAGGTGCAGGCGAGACTGCGCCTGTGCCAGCCGCGGCCGGGCGAGTCCTGGCCGCGGTTCGAACAGCGCCTCCAGCGCGGCAGCCAGGCCCTGGCCGCCGACTGACCGCGAGGCTCGTCGATTCACGGCATGACAGCGGAGCGTCCCTTGAACCTTGCCGACACCCTCTACCAGTTGGCGCCCTCCCCGGGGCTGCTGCTGCTGATCATTGCCGCCATCGCCCTGGTGGAGTCCCTCGCGCTGGTGGGGCTGCTGGTGCCCGGCGTGGTGCTGATCACCGCCGCCGCCTCCCTGGCCGGCCACCAGCAGCTGGCCGTGGTCCCGGCCATCCTGGCCGCCTTCATCGGTGCCGTGATCGGTGACGGCCTGAGCTTCCTGCTGGGCTACCGCCACCGGGACCGGGTCACCGGGCTGTGGCCGCTGTCGAGACACCCGGAATGGCTGGCCCGGGGGGCACGCTTCTTCCAGCGACACGGGCCGCTCTCGGTCCTGCTGGGCCGCTTCGTGGGGCCGGTGAGGCCCGTGGTGCCCCTGATCGCCGGGATGCTGCGGATGTCACCCCGCCGCTTCACCGTGGCCAACCTGGTCTCGGCGGCCCTGTGGGCGCCGGCCTACGTGCTGCCGGGCTACCTGCTGGGCCGCACCTGGCAGCGCCTGCTGGCCGTACCCGAGGGCCTGGAGCCCTGGCTGATCGGCCTCGGCGTCCTGGTGGTGATCCTAGCGGTGGTCTTCTCCTGGGTTCGCCACCTGGTGACCCGTGACGGCCTGGCCTACCGGGGGCTGGCCTGGCTGTCGCGGCGCAGCCCCCTCGGCCGGCGAGTCTGGCGGCTGCTCTCGCCGTCCCATCACGCGGAACCGCCCCTGGCCTCCTGGCTGCTGCTGATCCTCTCCCTGACGGCCCTGTCGGCCTGGTCACTGGTGGTGATCCACCATGACGGCCCGCTGGCCATGGACACGCGCCTTGAGGCGCTGATGCAGCAGCTGGACCTGCCCGGGCTGGCCGTGGCCGGCGACCTGCTGGCCAGGGCCGGCGACCTCCCGGGCGTGCTGGCCCTGGTGCTACCCTGGGCACTCTGGCTGCTGTGGCGGCGCCAGCGGTCGGCCTTCGGCCATATCGCCGGGGGCCTTCTCGGCATCGCGCTGCTCAACACCCTGGGCAAGGCGGCGGTCGGCCGCGCCCGCCCCGTCACCCCCGACCATCTCGCCGACTCCCTCTCCTACCCCAGCGCCCATACCTCGACTGCGGTGGTGCTGTTCGGCCTGGCCGCGGCCTTCGCCAGCCGCGAGCTGCCGCCCGGGAAGCGCTTCCTGGCCTACTGGGCGGCCATCGCCGTGGTGCTGCCCATGGCGCTGTCACGCCTGGTGCTCGGGGTCCACTGGCTCAGCGACCTGGTCGGCGGCGCCCTGCTCGGCCTGGTGGTCTGTGCCCTGGTCCAGCTGGCCTGGCAGCGCCATCCCCGCCCCTCGCTGCGCCCCTGCCCCTGGCAGGCGCTGGGCGCCGCCTCCCTGGTGCTGGTCGCCGCGCGCATCGCCTGGCTGCCGCCGGTCTAGCGGGGCCCGCGGCCTAGCCCAGGGCCAGCCAGAGGCCCACCCCGACCATCAGCGTGCCGGCGACGCGGTTGAGCAGGCGCACGTTGTCACTCTCGCCGAGCAGCCGACGCAGGGTGCGCCCGCCGGAGGCATAGAGCAGCAGGCAGAGGAACTCGATGGTCAGGATCACCCCGATCAGCGCCGCGAGCTGGGGTGCCAGCGGCCGTCCGGCATCCAGGAAGGGCGGCAGCAGGGCCACGAAGAAGGCCCAGCCCTTGGGATTGGCCACCGCCGTGACCAGGCCCTGCAGGGCCAGCTGCCCCCGGGCCGCGGGCGGCCCCGCCTCCAGGGTCCGGGGGATGGCCATGCGCCCTCGGGAGCGCCACATCATCACGCCCAGGTAGCCCAGGTAGGCACCCCCCAGCCACTTGAGCACCGCGAAGAGCTCGGGCTGTCGCAACATCAGGGCCGCCACGCCGGCGCCGGCGGCGAAGGCCACCAGCCCCACCCCCACCAGCTCCCCGGCCATCATCCACAGCGTGCGTCTCACCCCCTGGGTCATCCCCAGCACCATGGCCAGGGTCATGCACATGCCGGGGGTGAGCGAGACCAGCAGGAAGGTCGGCACGAAGACCGACAGCAGCGAGAGCTTGATCACGACTCGCCCCAGCGGGGCATCATGCGGTGCTCGATGCCCAGCTGGTTGAGGATGCGCGCCACGATGAAGTCGACGAGGTCCTCGATCCGCTGCGGCTGGTGGTAGAAGCCCGGCGCGGCGGGCAGGATCACCGCCCCCATGCGGGTCAGCGCCAGCATGTGCTCCAGGTGGATCGCCGAGAAGGGCGTCTCACGAGGCACCATGATCAGCCGGCGACGCTCCTTGAGGGCGACGTCGGCGGCCCGCTCGATGAGATTGTTGCTGGCCCCCGTGGCCACCGCCGAGAGGGTGCCGGTGGAGCAGGGACAGATCACCATGGACGAGGGCGCCCCGGAGCCCGAGGCGACCGGCGCCATCCAGTCCTCGCGGCCGAAGCAGCGGATCTGGCCGGACGCGGCCCCGGTGCGCTCGGCCAGCACCTCGGCCAGCCGGGCCGGTCGCGCCGGCAGCTCCTCGTCGGTCTCGGTGGCGATCACGAGGTGGGCGGCCTTGGAGATCATCACCCAGACGCGATGCTCGGCCGCCACCAGCGCCTCGATCAAGCGCAGGCCGTACTGGGCGCCCGAGGCTCCGGTCAGGGCCACCGTGACGGGCTCGCGCAGGTCGGTCGCGTCACTGTGCTCAATCGGCATGGGCGACCTCCAGGGCGGCCAGCAGCTTCTCGTGGATGCCGCCGAAGCCGCCGTTGGACATCACCACGATGCGGTCCAGCGGCCGTGCCTCGGCCACCAGGGCGGCGACCAGGGCGTCGAGGTCCTCGAGCAGCCGGGCCGGGACCGGGCTTGCCTCGAGCACCGGGGCCAGCGACCAGTCGAGCCCTGGCGGCTGGAACCAGAAGGCGGCGTCGGCGGCCGCGACGCTGGCCGCCAGGCGATCGCGCAGGGTGCCCAGCCGCATGGTGTTGGAGCGCGGCTCGATCACCGCCAGCAGCCGGCCGCGAGGCGTCGCGGCCCGCAGGCCCTCCAGGGTGGCAGCGATCGCCGTGGGATGGTGGGCGAAGTCATCGATCACCTCGATGCCGGCCACCTCCCCGCGCAGCTCCTGACGCCGCCGCGGGGTGGCGAAGCGGGAAAGTGCGGCGGCGGCGCGCACCAGGTCGACCCCGCAGGCGTTCGCGGCGGCCAGGGCGGCCAGGGCATTGCGGGCGTTGTAGGCGCCGGTCAGCGACCAGTCGACCACCGCGTCCTCGTTGACCGCGTCCGGCCCCTCGCCCTGTTCGTGGATGACCCGGAAGCGCGAGGCGTCCTCGCGCTCGAGCTCCAGCCGCCAGGGACTCGTCGCCGCGGTGCCGAAGCGCTCCACCGGCGTCCAGGCCCCCATCTCGAGCACCCGCTCGAGCGCCGGCTCGCCATCGGCCACCAGCAGCCGACCGCGCCCCGGGACGGTGCGCACCAGGTGGTGGAACTGGCGCTCGATGGCGGCCAGGTCGGGAAAGATGTCAGCGTGGTCGAACTCCAGGTTGCCCAGAATGGCGATCTGTGGGCGGTAGTGGACGAACTTGGAGCGCTTGTCGAAGAAGGCCGTGTCGTACTCGTCGGCCTCCACCACGAAGGGGGCATCGGGGGCACCGAGGCGCGCCGAGACGCCGAAGTTGCGGGGGACGCCGCCGATCAGGAAGCCCGGGGCCTGTCCGGCGGATTCCAGCAGCCAGGCCAGCAGGCTCGCCGTGGTGGTCTTGCCGTGGGTGCCCGCCACGGCGATCACCCGTCGACCCGGCAGGACCTGCTCGGCCAGCCACTCGGGGCCGGACACGTAGGGCAGCCCGAGGTCGAGCACCGCCTCGACCTCGGGATTGCCGCGCGACAGGGCGTTGCCGATCACCACCCGGTCGGGGCGCGGCGAGAGGTTGTCGGGCGAGTACCCC